>NZ_JBWKKP010000002.1:205007-401385 GCF_056431485.1 Streptomyces sp. NPDC045899 | reverse complement strand
CCGCCTCCCTTGCGCTCACACCTCTTTACGGCCACCCCCCCCCCCCCCCCCCCTCCCCCCCCCCCCCCCCCCTTCTCCCCCCCCCCCCCCCCCCCCCCCCCCCCCACGGCCGGGCGGGGGAAAACGCTGGTCCGTCCGGGGGAGTCGGACGGCCGGTCGAGTGTGAGGCAGCTCACCCACGGACGGTGAAATTCCGGGGAGGGATTCCCCGTTTAACCCAGTGATCGCACAAACGGGGACTGACTCCCCGGAAAAGTTGAACGTCGAAACGTCGGATCCGAACCTTCCGGAAGCCGGACGTGGTACGCGGAAAGGAGTGCTGCCATGGCCCCCACGGCCACCTCGAAGACAGCCAAGGCCACCTCCCGGTCGGCGAAGTCGGCCCGGTCCGGGCAGCACCGGCTGCGTGCGGACGCCCTGCGCAACCGGGAGCGGATCATCGCCACCGCCCGGGAGGCGCTCGTCGAGTACGGGGCCGAGATCCCGCTCGATGAAATCGCTCGACGGGCCGGTGTCGGCAATGCCACCATCTATCGGCACTTCGCGGACCGCCGCGAGCTGATCCACCACGTGACCCTCTCGGTGATGTCCCGTATCGCCGACCAGGCCGAATCGGCCCTGGCCGAGGAGCCGGACGCGTTCCTCGCGCTGCGGCGCTTCGTGCACGCGGCAGCGGACGAGCGGATCGGCGCCCTGTGCCCCCTGCTCTCCGACACCATCGAAAAGGACCACCCTGATCTCATCGCCGCCCGCGACCGTCTGGCCGCCGGTATCGACGCCCTGATGGGGGCGGCGCGAGCCTCCGGCCTGCTGCGCACCGACATCGGCGTCGGTGATCTGATGGTCGCCCTCACCCAGCTCACTCGCCCGCTGCCCGGCAGCGGCTGTGTGGATTTCGACACCTTCGTGCACCGGCATCTCCAGCTGTTCCTGGACGGTCTGGCGACCCCGGCGCGCTCCGAACTACCCGGCTCCGCAGCCACCTTGGAGGATCTGCAACACCGGCAGTGATCTGAATCTCACTCGGCCGGCCACCGAGCACCGCTTATTTCCCGCGTGTCCACCGGTCTTCTCTGTGGACGTGCCGGGCTCCCGGCACTCCGGTGCCCATGCCGCCCATGCCTCCCGCTGTCCTGCTCTGCGCCTGACGCCTGACCCAACGACTTCACACCGGTGCACCACCGGTTCCTTCCGTCCCGTTTTTCACTCTCCGCACCGCTAGGTAGGCCCACTCATGCCTGAAACGGCACCATTCGTCGATCCCCGGCGCTGGAAAGCGCTGATATTCATCGCCATCGCCCAGCTGATGGTCGTCCTCGACGCGACCATCGTGAACATCGCGCTGCCCTCCGCCCAGGCCGATCTGAACATCTCGGACGGCAACCGGCAGTGGGTCATCACCGCGTACGCCCTCGCCTTCGGCGGATTGCTGCTGTTCGGCGGCCGGATCGCCGACCTGTGGGGTCGTAAGCAGACCTTCATCGTCGGCCTGCTGGGCTTCGCGGCCGCCTCGGCGGTGGGTGGCGCCGCGGTCAACAGCGCGATGCTGCTGGGCGCCCGCGCGCTCCAGGGCGTGTTCGGCGCGCTGCTCGCGCCCGCCGCTCTCTCGCTGCTCGCGGTGATGTTCACCGACGCCAAGGAGCGCGCCAAGGCGTTCGGCATCTTCGGCGCCATCGCCGGTGGTGGCGGTGCCGTGGGTCTGATCCTCGGCGGTGTCCTCACCGAGTACATGGACTGGCGCTGGACGTTCTTCGTGAACATCCCGTTCGCGGCCGTGGCCGCGGCCGGTGCGGTCGCGGTCGTCCGCGAGCCGGTGGAGAGCCGCAACACGTCCCGGCTGGACATCCCCGGCGTCATCCTGGCCACCGCCGGTCTGGTCGCGCTGGTCTACGGCTTCACCCGCGCCGAGTCCGACGGCTGGACCGCGGGCTGGACCATCGGGCTGTTCATCGCCTCGGCCGTGCTGCTGACCACGTTCGTGGTCGTCGAGTCCCAGGTGAAGGCCCCGCTGCTGCCGCTGCGGGTGGTCACCGACCGGAACCGGGGCGGTGTCTACATCTCGCTGGGCCTCGCCATCATCGGCATGTTCGGTCTGTTCCTCTTCCTCACCTACTACATGCAGGTCGTGAAGGGGTACAGCCCGGTCAAGACCGGTTTCGCCTTCCTGCCGATGGTCGTCGGCATGATCGTGGGCTCCACCCAGATCGGTACCCGTCTGATGACCCGGGTCCCGGCCCGGCTGCTGATGGGCCCCGGTTTCGTGGTCGCCGCCCTCGGCATGCTGATCCTGACCCAGATCGATCTGGACACCTCGTACACCTGGCAGATCCTGCCCGGGTTCATCCTGCTCGGCCTCGGCATGGGTACGGCCTTCATGCCCGCGATGAGCCTGTCGACGCACGGTGTCCAGCCGCGTGACGCGGGTGTCGCCTCGGCGATGGTCAACACCTCGCAGCAGGTCGGCGGCGCCATCGGTACCGCGCTGCTGAACACCATCGCGGCCAGCGCCACCACCGACTACGCCAAGTCCCACCTGCTCAGCGCCCCCTCGCGCAAGGCGCTCGAGCTGGAGGCCATGGTGCACGGCTACACCACCGCCATCTGGTGGGCGGTCGGCATCCTGACGGTCGCGGCGCTGATCGCCATCACCTTCGTCAACGCGGGTCGGCAGGACGGCGGGGGTCCGGTCGCGAGCTCCGCCGACGGTGAGGGCGCGGTCGAGGACGTCGTGCCGGTGATGGTGCACTGATGGGATGACCTCGGTACGGCACCGCCCGAACGGGGTGCCGTACCACGGGGAAGGCCCCGCTCCCTCGTGGAGCGGGGCCTTCGCGCGTGGTGGGGTGTCCGTGTGGCGGGGCCGCCTCCGCGCGTGGTGGGGCGCGTCCGGGCGTCGGCGGGGCGTCCGGACGTCGTGGGCGGGCGTCGTGGGCCGGCGCGCGCGGTCCGATCAGCGCAGCCAGGGCAGATCGGCGCCCTCCGGCTGGAGCCCCTCGCGGATGATCCCGCAGATGACCCCGAACTGCTCGACCTGTTCCGGGGTGAGCCGGTCGAAGATCGCGCTCCGCACGGCGGCGACATGGCCGGGCGCGGTCTGCTTCAGTACCTCGAACCCCTTGTCGGTGAGGACCGCGTTCTGGCCGCGCTTGTCGGAGGCGCAGTCCTCGCGGCGCACCCAGCCGTCCTTCTCCATCCGCGCGATGGCGTGCGACAGCCGGGAGCGGGTGATCTTGGCGGCCTCGGCGAGCTCGGTCATCCGCATTCTGTGGCGCGGTGCCCAGGAGAGCTTCACCAACAGGGCGTAGTAGACATGCGGCATGCCCGCGTCCCGCTGCAACTGGCGGTCGAGATGGTCCTCCAGGAGCATGCTCGCCTGGATGTACGCCAGCCAGGTGTGCTGTTCGTCTTCGGTCAGCCAGCGGTTCGCTTCGCCGTCTGCGGGGGTCTTCATGGCGTCCACGCGTTCATTGTACGGAGCATTCCTTGAACTTTAAACAACAGAGTGCTAGGGTCCGATGTATTACTTGAGACTTCAAGAGTCTGGATCGAGGAGTCAGCATGTCCGCGTTCGACGGGCGTATGCCCGCCCTCTATCTGAGTCATGGTGCGCCGCCCCTCGCCGACGATCCGGTCTGGCCGGGACAGCTGGCCGCCTGGTCGGCGGAGCTGCCCCGGCCCCGGGCCATTCTGATGATCTCCGCCCACTGGGAGGAAGCGCCGCTGGCCATCGGGGCCACCCAACAGGTCCCGCTGGTCTACGACTTCTGGGGCTTCCCGGAGCACTACTACCGGGTGCGGTACGGCGCCCCCGGCGCCCCCGAACTGGCCGAACGCATCCGTGGGACGCTGCGCACGGCGGGCACCCCGGTCCAGGACATCCCCGACCGCGGGCTCGACCACGGTGCGTACGTCCCGCTGGTCGAGATGTACCCGGAGGCTGATATCCCGGTCCTCCAGGTGTCGATGCCGACGCTCGATCCGCGGAAGCTGATGGAGATCGGGCGGAAGCTGGCACCGCTGCGGGACGAGGGCGTGCTGATCGTCGGCAGCGGCTTCTTCACCCACAACCTGGCCGCGCTGCGGGAGACCGGTCCGCGGCCGCCCGGTTGGTCGGCCGAGTTCGACGACTGGGGGCAGCGCGCCCTGGAGGCGCAGGACATCGACGCGCTGCTGGACTTCGAGCACACCTCCCCGGCGGGGCAGCTCGCCCACCCGCGTACCGAGCACTTCGCGCCGCTGTTCGTCACCCTGGGGGCCGCCGAGTCCGAACTGGCCAGTCAGCGCAGCGTGATCGATGGCTTCTGGATGGGGCTGGCCAAACGGTCCGTGCAGTTCGGCTGAGGCCGAGGACCGGGGCCGGGCCGACGCCGGGCTACGGCGTCGTCAGCGGTGCGTCGATGAGCGCACAGGAGCGCAGGGCGGCGGCGAGTGCGGGCCCTGGGTCCTGACCGGTGGCGGCGGCGTCGCGGGCGACGTCGAGCGCGGTGTCCGTCAGCTTGATGGCGTGCTCGTCGCCGTGCGCGGCGGCCCGCGCGAAGACCTCCTCGGGGGATGCCGTGGTGGCTTCCGGAGCGAGGTGGGGACGGGGGCGCGGGTCCGAGGGACCGTACACCGCCGTGACGGCGGCGCTCGCCGCCCAGGCGGCGTCCAGGCTCGGTGCCCAGAGCTCACGGGGGAGCGCGGGCAGGGTCCGCAGAACGGCGTTGGGCGCGGTCGCGGCGTGGACCAGCATCACGGGTTCGCCGTGCCCATGGGTGAGATAGCGGAGGGTCGCGGCCCGGACGAGCTCCGTCAGCCGGTCGCGTGCGGCGTCGGGCGCGGCGCCGGCGTCGTGGGTGGGGGCGTTCGGCGCGGTGTTCCGCGCCACGGGTCCCACCGGCCAGACGGGGAACGCGGTGAGCCGCGGCAGCCGCTCCCGTATGCCACCGCTCTGGTCCGCGATGAGAGGTACGCCCGCGAGTGCGTCGGCCGCCGTGCCGGACGCCGGCCCCGGCAGCCGGCCGAGCGACGGGAGCGGTGCGTGGCGGGCCGACCAGTAGCCGAGGGCATGGGCCAGCTCGGCGGTCCGGGGCGCGGTCGCTGCGCCGGGCTCGTCGAGCAGGGCCCGTACGGCGTGCCCGACGCGGATCACCGGATGGGTGGCACCTCCGGCGATCCCGGGCAGCAGCCGTGGCCACCACTGCGCGAGAACGTCCCGCCACGGGCGGTCGGCCAGCTCATGACCGAAGTAGGCGGTCCAGTCGGCGATATGGCGGGGTTCGCCGAGCGCTTCCCGCCAGTTCCGCTCGGTGATCGGGGTGTGCCCGTCCGGCATGTCCTCGAGCTTGGCGCGGTAGTGGTCGAGCCAGCGGTGGACGGCGCGGGCCTGGCCGTGGCGGACCAGGGCCTCGACCGCCATCGGCCCGTGGTTGCTGAGCCAGCCGTGCCGCTCGGGGCCCGCGGTGTGCAGCCGCTCCAGGGCCTCGTCGAGCGTTCCAGAGGTGTCATCGGTCATGGGACCACGCTAGGAACGCGGGCGCGGTCGCCGGAACGGGCCGGGGGCGTACGGCGCGGGGACCGTTGGACCTACATCGCGGAGCCCGCGCGGGGCGGATGCCCGGCTCCGTGCCGCCGGGCCGCGGGCGGTGCTCAGTCGTCGTGGGCGTGGAAGACGTAGAAGGCCGCGACCGCCATGGCCAGCCCCACGCCGAGCCCCAGCCCCGAGGACCGGTAGTTCGACGCGCCGCTGATGTTGTAGAGGAAGCCGATCGCGCAGCCGAAGACCCCGCCGTAGAGCGCCGCCCGGAGCTCGGGCAGCAGTTTCGACTGGATCGTGCCGATGCCGTAGCAGACGGCCCCGAAGACGATCGCCGCCACGATGCCGAGGATGAAGGCCGCGGGGATGGAGGAGCCCTGGTTGTGATCGATGAAGATCGCCCAGCCGCCGATCAGGATCCCCAGGACGACCGGGACCATCCAGGAGGCGGAGGGGTGCAGGGGCGGGTGCAGCCGGTGGTGGCGCTGCTCGCGCGAGGTGATGGCGGCAGGGGCGTTCATGGCAGGACCTCCTCGTCGCCCGCCGGACCGGTCTCTTCCAGCGCACACCCGTGGTCCGGCACCGGCAACTCGGGCCCTGGCACGGCGCTCCCGTGGCCTCGGCGCCCCTCACGGACGCGCTTCCCATCGGGGCCGGACGTCGCCTCGTGGCCGGGGGTCCCGTCGGGCAACCGTGGACCCGTGGAATTCGTCCTGATGGGTGGGAGGGAAGCCACGGACGGCGTTGTTCGAGGCTCTGACCTGCGCTTCCCAGTGTTCCGACGCCGCGCTGACGCTCCTGCGGCGGGACAGGGTACTGCATGATCGTAAAAAGGTAGACGCGGGTTGGGAATTCTGTCCGGATTCCAGTCGTTGTTTCCATCGGACGGGGCACCCGGCAGGGGCAGGTCCGTCCGTAGTCCGCGCCCGATCCATCTGTAAGGGAGCACGCATGGCAACCCGTGCCGTCGCCCGTCATCAGTCCGCCAGTGGTGGCGCTGATGGGGCCAACAGTGTTCGCGCCTCAGGCGGGGAAATCGCCGATCGCGACCTGGTCGGCATGTATCTCGACGAGATCGCTCGCACCCCTCTGCTGGACGCGGCGAAGGAGGTCGAGCTGTCCCAGTCCATCGAGGCGGGCGTCTATGCCCAGCAGATTCTGGACGGGGAGGTGAAGGACGCCGAAGCCGCCGGTGCGAGCCGTGAGGAACTGGAGGCGATAGCCGACGAGGGTGCGCGCGCCAAGGACGTCTTCATCCGTTCCAACCTGCGCCTGGTGGTGGCCGTGGCGCGCCGCTATCCGCGCAGTGGTCTGCCCCTCCTCGACCTGATCCAGGAGGGTAACGCGGGCTTGGTGCGCGCGGTGGAGAAGTTCGACTACACCAAGGGCTTCAAGTTCTCGACCTATGCCACCTGGTGGATCCGTCAGGCCATCACCCGCTCGATCGCCGATCAGTCCCGTACGATCCGGCTGCCCGTCCACCTGGTCGAGGAACTCGGCCGGATCCGCAGGGTGCAGCGGGAGTTCAACCGTGAGCACGGCCGTGAGCCGGAGCACGCGGAGATCGCCAAGGAGCTCGGTTCCACGATGGAGCGCGTCTCGGACGTGCTCGACTGGGCCCGCGACCCCGTCAGTCTGAACATGTCGGTGGACGACGAGGGCGAGACCCAGTTCGGCGATCTGCTGGAGGACACCTCGGCGGTCTCGCCCGAGCAGTCGGTGATGACGCTGCTGCGGAGCGAGGAGCTGGAGGACCTCATCGGCCGCCTCGACGACCGCACCGCCTCGATCATCAAGGCGCGTTACGGCATCGACGACGGCCGGGAGCGCACGCTCACGGAGGTCGGCAAGCAGCATGGGCTGACGCGTGAGCGGATCCGTCAGATCGAGAAGCACGCGCTGCTCGAGCTGAAGAAGATGGCCCGCCAGACCGGTTTCGACGCCGCGGCGTGATCTGCCGCTCGATTCCGTCACCCCCGAAGACCGAGCCCCGGCGCCTTCCCCCGCTGGCGCCGGGGCTCACTCTGTCGTGGTGCGTGGTGCGTGGTGCGTGGTGCGTGTGCGCGGGCCGGTGGTGATCAGGCGGCGAAGCCGCCGTCCACGGCGATCGACGCCCCGGTGATGTAGCGGCCGTCGCCGCCCGCGAGATGGGCCACGGTCGCGGCTATCTCCGACGGCTGTCCGTAGCGGTCCAGGGCCGTCAGACCGCTCTGCAGGGCGGCGCTCTCGCCGTCGGCCGGGTTCATATCGGTGTCGATCGGGCCGGGGTGCACCAGGTTGACCGTGATGCCGCGGACGCCGAGCTCACGGGCCAGTGCCTTGGTGAGGCCGGTCAGCGCGGTCTTGCTGGTGGCGTAGAGGCTGCCGCCGGGGAAGGCCGAGCGCTCGGCCATGCAGCTTCCGATGTTGATGATCCGTCCGCCGTCCGACAGCCGCTCCAGCGCGGCCTGCGCCATGAGGAAGGGCGCCCGGACATTGACGGCGAGTACGCGGTCGACGTCCTCCAGGGAGAGCTCGCCGACCGGCCCCAGGGCTCCGACGCCCGCGTTGTTGACCAGGATGTCCAGGCGGCCGAACGTGTCGGCGGCCCCGTTCACGGCGTCGCGTACCGCTCGTGCGTCGGCGCTGTCGGCCCGTACCGCCCAGGCCCGGCGGCCCAGCGCCTTGATCTGGTCGACGACATCCGCCGCGCGCGCTTCCTGGGAGTGATAGGTCAGCGCGACATCGGCGCCGTCCTGGGCGAGCCGGAGCGCCACGGCCCTGCCGATACCGCGGCTGCCACCGGTGACCAGGGCCGCCTTGCCGTCGAGTGTCATATCAGCTCCATGAATGATCTGTCGGTGATTGTGGTGAGATCCCCGGTCTGAGGTGATCCCGGGGGACATGGCTCGATCCTGGTCGCCCGCGCCGGGGAAGTCCGGCGGCATTCGGGCGCGGTGCTGAGGTGTGAGACGGCTGACCCGATCGTGTCCGGGCAGGTCTGTTTCATGCCCGACTCTGTTTACTTTCAGCAAGTGCCGTCGTAATCTGGCCGCGAAATCACAGGTTCGGGCATCGAAGGGGCGCAAACCCACATGTACGCACCGGAGCGGCAGCAGGAGATCCTCCGGCTCGCCCGCGAGAGCGGGCGGGTGGACGTCCTGTCCCTCGCCGAGGAGTTCCAGGTCACCGCCGAGACCGTACGGCGCGATCTGCGGTCGCTGGACCGGGCCGGCCTCGTCCGCCGGGTGCACGGGGGTGCCATCCCCGCCGGACGCCTCGACTTCGAACCCGATCTCGCCGAACGCGAGGGCACCGCCGCCGACGAGAAGGACCGCATCGCGCGGGCCGCCCTCGCCGAACTGCCCTCCGACGGCAGCGTGATCATCGACGCGGGCTCGACGGCGGCCCGGTTCGCCGCCGCCTTTCCGCTGGAGGCCGGGCTCACCGTGGTCACCCACGCCCTGCCGATCGCGGCACGCCTCGCCGACCACCCCGGGATCGCCCTGCACCTCGTCGGCGGGCGGGTCCGGCACCGCACCCGCGCCGCCGTGGACGCCTGGGCGCTGCGCGGCTACGGCGAGATCAAGGCCGATGTGCTCTTCCTGGCCACGAACGGCTTCTCCCTCGACGGGGGGCTGACCACCCCCGATCTCGCCGAGGCCGCCGTCAAGCGCGCCATGATCGCCGCCGCCCGGCGGGTCGTCCTGCTCGCGGACTCCGCCAAGTTCGGCCAGGAACACTTCGCCCGCTTCGGCGACCTCGGCCATGTCGACCTGTTGATCACCGACAGCGGGCTGAGCCCGCAGGACGCCCTCGCCATCGAGCGCCAGGGCACGGAAGTGGCCCGCGCATGATCCTCACCGTCACCCCCAACCCCAGCCTGGACCGCACCTATGAGGTCCCGGTGCTGGAGCGCGGCGCGGTGCTGCGCGCCACCACGGACCGGGTGGACCCCGGCGGCAAGGGCGTCAACGTCTCACGCGCGGTGGCCGCCGCCGGGCGGCGCACGGTCGCCGTGCTGCCGCTGGGCGGACCGGAGGGCGCGCTGCTGGCGCGGCTGCTCGGGGAGCTGGGCATCGAGGCGGCGGGGGTGCCCGTGGCGGGCTCGACCCGGGTCAACGTCGCCGTCGCGGAACCGGACGGCACCCTCACCAAGGTCAACGCGGGCGGTCCCGAACTGAGCGGCGCCGAGGCGGAGGCGGTGCTGGAGGCCGTGCGGACGAAGAGCGCCGACGCCGACTGGATCGCCTGCTGCGGCAGCCTTCCGCGCGGGCTCGCCCCCGAGTGGTACGCCGCACTCGTCGCCCGCGCCCACCGGGCGGGGGCCCGGATCGCCCTGGACACCTCCGGCCCCGCGCTGACCGCGGCGCTGCGCGAACGCCCGGACGTGGTGAAGCCCAACGCCGAGGAGCTGGCCCGGGCCGTGGGCCGCCCGCTGGCCACCGTCGGCGAGGCGGTCAAGGCGGCCGAGGAACTGCGCGGCCAGGGCGCCCGTGCCGTCCTGGCCAGCCTCGGCGCGGACGGGCAGCTGCTGGTCGACGAGACCGGTACCTACTTCGGCGCGGCCCGGGTCGCGACCGTCCGCAGCAACGTCGGCGCGGGGGACGCCTCGCTGGCCGGGTTCCTCGCGGCGGGCGGCGCCGGGCCCGCCGCGCTCGCCGCGGCCGTGGCCCACGGTGCGGCCGCCGTACAGCTTCCGGGCAGTGCCATGCCGACCCCGGCCGACCTCGATCCGTCCTCCGTGCTGATCACCGAGGACGTCCCGCTGGACCGCGCGCTCACGGAGCCCGTGTGACCGGCCCGCCCCACTCCCACCCCCCGTCCCCATCCCGTTCCGCCCCTCCCCGACACCGGGCGGAACCGCACCCGAGGGAGCCGCGAGATGAGTGAGCTGATCACCGCGGATCTGGTCGACCTCGACCTGTCCGCCGACACCAAGGAAGCCGCCGCCCGGTCGCTCGCCGAACGGATGGCCGCGGCCGGCCGGGTCACCGACCTCGACGGCTTTCTCGCCGATGTGGCGGCCCGCGAGGAGCAGATGCCGACCGGACTGGACGGCGGCATCGGCATACCCCACTGCCGCAGCGCCCATGTCACCGAGCCGACGCTCGCCTTCGGGCGCAGCGCCGCCCGGATCGACTTCGGCGCGGCGGACGGACCGGCCGACCTGATCTTCCTGATCGCGGCGCCCGCCGGGGCGGACAGCGACCATCTGACCATCCTCTCCGGCCTCGCCCGCTCGCTGATGGACTCCGCCTTCACCGATGCGCTGCGCTCGGCGGACGAGCCGGAGCGGGTGGCCGCGCTGGTCCGGGGCGACGAGGAAGCGGCGGATGACGGGGCCACGGCGGCGGATGACGGGGCCACGGGGGCGGCTGACGGGGCCGAGGGCCCCTTCCGGATCGTCGCCGTGACCTCGTGCCCCACCGGAATCGCCCACACCTACATGGCCGCCGAGTCGCTGGAGAGGGCCGCCGCCGAGGCGGGCGTCGAGCTGGTGGTCGAGACCCAGGGCTCCGCCGGGTTCGACAAGCTGCCTGCGGCCACCATCGCCGCCGCCGACGCGGTGATCTTCGCGCATGACGTGGAGGTGCGGGAGAAGGGCCGGTTCGCCGGAAAGCCGACGGTGGACGTCGGAGTGAAGGCGGGCATCAACCGCCCGGCGGAACTGGTCGCCGAGGCGCGTGAGAAGGCCGCGCGCGGTGAGGCGGGCGCACCGGCCGACGGCTCGGAGGAGGGCTCGGCCCCGATGGACGCGGGCGCCGCCGCGGTCGACGGGTTCGGCACCCGGCTGCGCAAGTGGCTGATGACGGGCGTGAGTTACATGGTCCCCTTCGTCGCCGCGGGAGGTCTGCTGATCGCCCTCGCCTTCGCGATCGGCGGCTACGAGATCACCGACGCCAAGTCGGTGGCCGACCACTTCGTCTGGACCGAGTCCGCCAGTTGGGCGGCGCTGCTCTTCCAGACCGGCGGCGCGGCGTTCACCTTCCTGGTGCCGGTCCTGGCGGGCTACATCGCCTACGGCATGGCCGACCGGCCCGGTCTGGTCCCCGGCTTCGTCGGCGGTTTCATCGCCACCACGATCAAGGCGGGATTCCTCGGCGGCCTCGTCGCCGGACTGATCGCGGGTGCGGTGGTGATGGGCATCCAGCGGTTCTCGGTGCCCAGCGCACTGCGCGGCATCATGCCCGTGGTCGTGATCCCGCTGATCTCGTCGGCGGTCGTCGGATTCCTGATGTTCGTGGTCATCGGCAAGCCCATCGCCTCGGCGCAGAAGTCCATGACCGACTGGCTGAACGGCCTCTCCGGCGCCAACGCGGTCATCCTCGGCGTGGTCCTGGGCCTGATGATGTGCTTCGACCTGGGTGGCCCGGTCAACAAGGTCGCCTACGCCTTCGCCACCGGTGGTATCGCGGCCTCCGAGCCCTCCACCGGCAGCCTCAAGATCATGGCAGCGGTGATGGCGGCCGGCATGGTTCCGCCGCTGGCGATGGCACTGGCCACCACCGTGCGCGGGCGGCTGTTCACCAAGGCGGAGCGGGAGAACGGCAAGGCCGCCTGGGTGCTGGGCGCCTCGTTCATCAGCGAGGGGGCGATCCCGTTCGCCGCGGCGGACCCGCTGCGCGTCATCCCCTCGGCCATGGCGGGCGGTGCGGTCACCGGTGCGCTGTCGATGACCTTCGACTGCACCCTGCGCGCCCCGCACGGCGGCATCTTCGTGGTTCCGCTGATCGGCCAGCCGTTCCTGTACCTGCTGGCCATCGTGGCGGGTACGGCGGTCTCGGCCGGGCTGGTGGTCTTCCTCAAGGGGCTGCGGAAGACCGCGCGGCCGGAGGCGGACACCGCCCCGTCCGCCGACCCGGCCGCGACGGGCGCCACCGGGGACGAGCCGAAGGTGGCGGTCGCGGTCTGACCGCATCAGCCGCCCCCTGACCGGTCCGGCGCCACCCCGCCGGGATCCGTCGGCAGGCCGCGCGAGGCGTAGTAGGCGCCGAGCGCGGCCTCGCCGCCCGATCCCATGGCGGTGGCGATCCGCTGGAAGCGGGCCGACCTCAGATCACCGGCGGTGAACACCCGGGGATGCTGCCGCGCGGGCGGGCAGTACCCGGTCCCGTCGCGGACGACGTCCCCTCCCGGAACGGCCGGTGCGCTGCCCAGGTTGAGATAGCCGCGGTCCGCCCCGAGGACGCGCCGCTCGCCCGCCACGGTGTGGGCCTCGGCGGTGAGCGGTCCGCTACCGGACCCCAGCTCCAGCCTCCGCACCGGCACCAGCTCCACCCGCGGGTCCTGCCCGATCTCCTCGGTCTTGTACGTGTCCTCGGGCGGGTGGGCGACCAGGAAGCGCACATCGAGCTGCGGATGGGCCCGTGCGACGGTGCCCAGCGGCCGGTCCGCGCCCAGCACCAGCACGGTGCGCCCGGCCAGGTCCGCCGGATCCGCCACCCACAGCGGAGGGAGGCCGTGGGCGGCGGCACCGCTCAGCCAGTCGGCCTCCGACGGGCCCATGGGGCCGACCCCCGTGGCCACGACCACGTAGGACGCCGTCAACCGGGTCGTGCCCGCACGGGACTTCGCGGGCACCGGAGCAGACGCCGACGCGGAAGCCGACGCCGACGCGGGTGCCGACGGGGCCGCGGCCACCGCCCCGTCCGCGGGGCCGAGCGTGACCCCGACATGGTCGTCGAAGGCTTCGACCTGTGTGACACGCCGTCCGAGCTCGACCCGGCACGGCTCACAGCCCGACACATCGGCCTCGATCGCCGCCGCGAGCCCCGGGCCGGTGGTGAATCCGAGGACATTGCGCACCACGGGAACGCGCCACAGCCCACCGCACAGGGCCTCACCGGACTCCACCACCACCGAGCGCATCCCCACACTCGCCGCCATCACCGCCGCCGCGCAGCCCGCCGGACCGCCACCGACGATCAGCAGATCGGTATCCATGCCCGTCGCCTCCCCCTCATGCCCTCATGCCCTCATGTCCTCATGCTCCGGTCACCCGTCCCGTCATCGCCCGCTCATCCCCCGGCTCCGTCCGCTCCGTAGAGCTCCCGGTACGCGGGGAAGACCCCACCCGGTCCGTCCACCCCCTCCGCGGCCAGCACCGCCTTGATCACCGCCCGTGTCAGGACGTCCGCCCCGGCCGCCAGGACCTCGTTCAGCGCGCCGCTCTCCCGGTGCACCCCGAACGCCGGATCCGCCCCCTCCTCGCTGCCCTCCGGCAACAGCGGACGGTCACCGGTGGCCAGGGCGAACACGGTGTCGCCGTCGGACAGCAGATGGACCGGCCGGACGGCCCGTGCCAGACCGTCGTGCGCGGTGCCCGCGAGTTTCTGCGCCTGGGCACGGGTGAGCACGGTGTCGGTGGCGACCACGGCCAGTGTGGTGTTCAACGGGGGCCGGACCGAGGCCGCTTGACGCCGCTCCGACTCCGTCCGCGCCGCCTCCAGCCTGCGCAGCGCCTCGCTGTGCTGGGCCTCGTCCGGCCGCTGGTGCCCGCCCTCACCCGCCGGCTCGTGGATCGCCCCGTACAGCACGCCCGTGCGCGGATCGACCACCGAGCCCACCGCGTTGACCGCCGCCAGCGCGGCCACCGTGGTCCCGGACGGCAACACCGTGGAAGCCGAGCCGATACCGGCCTTGAAGCCACCGGCCACCGCGCCCGTCCCGGCCCCGACGCAGCCCTGGACGACCGGAGCCCCCGGCTCCGAGCCCGCCGCGGCCTCGGCAGCCTCCCGGCCCAGCGCCGCCCCCGGCCGGGCCTTCCAGTCCCCGCCCCGGCCGAGGTCGAAGAGGGCGGCGGCCGGAACCACCGGAACGACCTGTGACGGATCGGGGCCGACCCGGAAACCGCGGCCCTGTTCCTCCAGCCACGCGGCCACTCCCGAGGCACTGTCCAGACCGAAGGCACTGCCACCGGTCAACACCACCGCGTCGACGCGCTGGACGAGGTTGCGCGGGTCCAGGGCGTCGGTCTCCCGGGTGCCGGGGCCGCCGCCGCGCACATCGACCGCGGCGACCGCGCCCCCCTCGGGAGTCAGCACCACCGTGGTGCCGGTCAGCCAGCCGCCGCCGGTGCGCTGGGCATGGCCGACCCGCAGCCCGTGGACGTCCGTCAGCGCGTCGGCCGGGCCGGTACGCGGGGATCCGGGGATTGTCCCGTCGGTATTCATGGAAGGTATGCGTAGCACGGGACACCACGGCAGGGTCCGTGGCAGGCTCGGGGAGCGAGGCGCACGGACGGCCGTGAGGGCTGTGCCCGGGGGCGGCGCCGCAGGGCGGCACGGGGGTGTACGCCCCGTCATATACAGGACGTTCATCAGATGTTGATGACTCGCCAGCAGTCTGGGCGTTATCCCGTCCGTAACCGCTCGAAAGAAGACCGACGTGCCTCTTACCTCTCGGACGGAGGTGCTCCCCACACCGGCTGCCGACCCCCGGCAGGCCGCCCGGGTGGCCCTCCGCTGGATCAGTGAGCCCGACTGCACCGAGGAGCTCACCCACGCGGATCTGCTCGACCAGGCGGCCCGTGCCGCGGCCGCCCTCACCCGGCTCGGGGTCCGCGCCGGTGACCGGGTGGCGGTCCATCTGCCGCTGGTGCCCGAGTCGGTGATCGCCACGCTCGCCTGCGGCCGCCTCGATGTGGTCCGGGTCAGCCTCCCGGTGGGGCTGCGCCCGCACGAACTGCGCGACCGGATCAGGGAGGTGGGCGCTCGGGTGGTCATCACCGCGGACGGTGAGCAGCGCTGTGGCGAGCCCAAGCCGCTCAAGCAGATCGTGGACCGCGCGCTGCCCGGCTGCCCGGAGGTGCGCTCGGTGCTGGTGGTGCACCGGCTGTCCCGCCCGGTGTCCTGGAAGGTCGGCCGGGACCGGTGGTGGCACGAGGAGCTGGGCCGGTACACCGAACCGCTGCCCCGGCCGTACTCTTGAACCATGAGCACCGCCCCTGCCTCCGGACCGCGCGATCCGGCCGCCGCGCTGATCTTCGGCGATCCGCTGGCGCAGCCGTCGCCGGACGACACGGACCGCGGGTGGGGCGAGCGGACTCCTGGCGGCGACGGCGCCGACAGCGCCGCGGATCTGGCGCGGTTCCTCGACGAGAAACCGCCCCACCACCTGTGATACGCAGCTAGGCAGGTCAGGGCCTAGGCGCTGGAGCCGCTGCCGCCGCGCTGTGCCACCAGCTCGTCGCGGATCTCGCGGAGCAAGGTGATCTCGGCGGCCTCCACCGCGGCCTGCTCCTCCCGGGCCTGCGCCTCCCGGGCCGCCTTCCGCGCCAGGTAGCGCGACATCGGCAGCACCATCAGGAAGTACACCACCGCCGCGGTGATCAGGAAGGTGAGCACGGAGGAGAGCACGGTGCCCCACAGGATGGGGATGCCGTGGACGACCTCGCCGGCCGCGTTCGTCTCGCAGGGCGCCTTCAGACACGAGCGGTACTTCTCGAGGTCCTTCGTGCCGAAGGCCCCGACTATGGGATTGATCAAGCCCTTCACGATCGAGTTCACCACGGCGGTGAAGGCGGCTCCGATCACGACCGCGACAGCCAGGTCGATCACGTTGCCCCGCATCAGGAAGGCTTTGAAGCCGTCCATGACGCTCTGCTTCTTCTCCTCGGGGACCTTCTCCTCGCTCAAGCCACAGCCTCTCTTTCGCCGCATCGGTGCTGGAGCGGACGGTTCCGCAACCTACACCCGTACGGACCAGGGACGAGAGTCCAGGAGCGATCATCAGGAGGGGCACAGGGTCACCGCCAGCCGTGAGGTGGCCGCCGCACCGGTCAGTGCCACGGCGGTCGCGCGCGGCACGGTGAGGACCACCAGGGCCCCGTCCTCGCCGCCGGGTGCCGGGGCGCCGGCGTCGTAGAGCCCGCCCTCGCCCTCGTCCGTCGGCTCACCTCCGCGAGCCCGGTCCTCAGCGGCTCCGGGCACCCGGGCGACCCGGACCCCCGGCGCCACCACCCGTGCCGCGGCGCCGCGCCCCCGCCCTGCCGAAGCGGTGGTGGGCAGCGGCATGGCCAGCACGTCCACCCGGTCCCCCGGGTGCAGCAGCTCCACCGCCGCGGCGTCGGCGATCCGGACCGGAGCCGCCACCATGGCGGGCCGTGGGCCACCACGCCGCCCGCTCTCTTCCGAGGCGGGCACCGGCGCGGGCGCCCCGCCCCCATGTCCCTGACCGGGCGGTGCCGCCGCCGCGAGCGCCGCGGCGGTCAGCGCCAGACCGGCCGCCATCGGGCGTCTGCGCCGCCGCACCGCCCGCCGCAGCCGGTGGCCGCCGTCCCGCCCGATCCGGACCGGAGTGAAGCGGGGAACGGCGCTCAACGGGGGAGCGGAGCGGGGTAACGCGAGTGCGGGGGACGGATGGGACATGGCACGGCACCGCCTGTCGTGGCGTAGGTGAAGGCCCGGAGCGTCCGGAGCTTCCGGTCCCCTCACGATGCCCGTCCCCGCCCGGCTCCGCTGGGCCCTGTGGACGGGCCGGCGGGCTGTGCACAACCCGGTCACCCGTGCGAACGACGGCCGGTCCCCACCGCCCGAGCGCCCCGCGCTACGGCAGCTCGAACCCCAGGTCCCAGCCGTCATGGGCGTGGGTGCACAGACAGTCCCGCCCGGAGTTCTCCGGCAGCCTTCCCACCGCTTCGAAGAGCACTTCGCGCAGCCGTCCGACGTTCTCGCCGAACACCTTCATCACCTCGGTGTGGGTGACCCCGTCGCCCGTCTCCACACCCGCGTCCAAGTCGGTCACCAGCGACAACGACGTGTAGCAGAGCCCCAGTTCACGGGCGAGCACGGCTTCCGGATGGCCGGTCATCCCCACCACCGACCAGCCCATCGCCGCATGCCAGCGCGATTCCGCCCGGGTGGAGAAGCGCGGCCCCTCGACCACGCACATCGTCCCGCCGTCCACCGGCTCCCACGCGCGGGCGCGCGCTGCCTCGACGGCCGCCTTCCGCCCCACCGGGCAGTACGGGTCCGCGAAGGTCGTGTGCACCACGTTCGGGATCCGGCCGTCCGGCAGCGGCACCCCGTCGAAGTAGGTCTGCACCCGCCCCTTGGTGCGGTCCACGAGCTGGTCCGGCACCAGCAGCGTCCCCGGTCCGTACTCCGGCCGCAGTCCGCCCACCGCGCACGGCCCGAACACCTGCCGTACGCCGAGGGAGCGCAGGGCCCACAGATTGGCGCGGTAGTTGATCCGGTGCGGCGGCAGATGGTGCTTGCGGCCGTGGCGGGGGAGGAAGGCGACCCGCCGTCCCGCCACGTCGCCGATGAAGAGCGCGTCGCTCGGCGCCCCATAGGGGGTCTCGACAGTGATCTCGGTCACGTCGTCCAGGAACGAGTAGAACCCGGACCCCCCGATGACCCCTATGTCCGCTTGACTGTTGCTGGTCTCGACCATGTGATCACCCTAGCCAGCGCCGTCGGCCGGTACGACACCCCCAGGTCCCCGGGAAGACGCACGACACCCCGCCGTCCCCCATGGGGGACGGCGGGGTGTCGCGAGGAAGATCAGGCGGCCGAGGTGGTGCTGCTCGACGAGGAGCTCGACGAGCCGGACGACGACGAGGAGGACGCCGACGAGGCCGCGGAGCCCGACCCGGAGCTGCCGGACGACGAAGACGAGGAGTCCGAGGACGAGGACGACGTGGAGGACGAGCTTCCGCTGTCGCTCTGCGCCGCGGGCTTCGAGGAGCCGCTGCTCGAACTGCCGGAGGAGGAGCGGCTGTCGTTCCGGTAGAAGCCGGAGCCCTTGAAGACGATGCCGACCGCGGAGAACACCTTCTTCAGGCGTCCCTGGCAGCTGGGGCACTCGGTGAGCGCGTCGTCGGTGAACTTCTGCACCGCCTCGAGGCCCTCGCCGCACGCGGTGCACTGGTACTGGTAGGTCGGCACGTACTTCCTCCTGGCACTCTCACTCAATGAGTGCTAACGACGCTCCATAGTGCAGTATTCCGGCGCGTCAGTCCACTGGATCGGGCCGTACGGTGATCGATCCCACGTGCCGCCGCATCCCCCGGTGCCCGCCGCCGGACCCCGTGTTCAGCCGCCCCCCGTGCCCAGCCAGCCCGCCAGCTTGCCGCCGCGGCCCACCGCCCGCAGCCGCTTCTCCGCCGCGTCGCGCACCGGGTCCGTGGCCACCACCAGGAGCTCGTCGCCGCGCCGCAGCACCGTCGAGGGCAGCGGTACGAAGCTGGCCTTGTCCCGGACGATCAGGGTGACCGCGGCGCCGGGCGGCAGCCGCAGCTCGCCGATCTCGACCCCGTGCATCTTGGAGTCCTGGGGGATGGAGAACGACAGCAGATGGCCGCGCAGCCGCTCCAGCGGCGCCGACTCGATCCCCAGGTCCGCCGCCTCCTCCGGGCCGCCCAGCCGCAGCCGGGTGGCCAGCCAGGGCAGCGTCGGCCCCTGGATCAGGGTGTAGACGATCACCAGCACGAAGACGATGTTGAAGATCCTGCGGCTGTCCGGGACCTCGTTGACCATGGGGATGGTCGCCAGCACGATGGGCACCGCGCCGCGCAGCCCGGCCCAGGACAGCAGTGCCTTCTCCCGCCACGGCACCCGGAACGGCGCCGTGCTGACCAGGACCGAGACCGGCCGGGCGACCACCGTCAGCACCAGACCCACGGCCACCGCGGGCCAGATGTCATCGGCCAGCTCGTGCGGTGTCACCAGCAGGCCGAGCAGGACGAACATGCCGATCTGGGCGAGCCAGCCCAGCCCCTCGGCGAAGCCGCGCGTCGCGGGCCAGTGGGGCAGTCGCGCGTTCCCCAGGACGAGCGAGGCGAGGTAGACCGCCAGGAAGCCGGAGCCGTGGGCCAGCGCGCCGCCCGCGTAGGCGGCGACCGCGATGGCGACCACCGCGATCGGGTAGAGGCCGGAGGCGGGCAGTGCCACATGCCGCAGGCCGTACGCGCCGAGCCAGCCGATGGCGAGTCCGATCACCGCGCCGATCGCGAGCTCCAGGGTGATCTCGCCCAGCATCACGTACCAGGGGTCGATGGGGCCGTGCGCGGAGAAGGCGACGACCAGGATCACCACCGGGGCGTCGTTGAATCCGGATTCGGCCTCCAGGGCGCCCGTGAGCTTCTTGGGCAGCGGCACCCTGCGCAGGACCGAGAAGACCGCCGCCGCGTCCGTGGACGACACCACCGCGCCGATGATCAGCGCCTGCCGCCAGTCCAGACCCACCACGTAGTGCCCCGCCGCCGCGGTGACCCCCACGCTCACCGCGACACCGACGGTGGACAGGGCCGCCGCCATCGGCAGGGCGGGTTTGATCTCCCGCCACTTGGTGCCGAGACCGCCCTCGGCGAGGATCACGACCAGGGCGGCGTAGCCGAGCACCTGTGTCAGCTCGGCGTCGTCGAATTTGATCCCGATGCCGTCCTGGCCGATGGCGACGCCGATCCCGAGGTAGATCAGCAGGGAGGGCAGACCGCTGCGGGAGGAGATCCTGACGGCCGCCACCGCGATGAGCAGGACGAGCGAGCAGACCAGCAGCAGTTCATTGAGGTGGTGGACAGTCAGGGGCCGAACCTTTCTCGCGGGAGCGGCGGGGATCGTGTGAGCGACGCCCGGCCGACCGGAACTTCATTGCCTTACCTAACATTTTACGGGTTCTTGACGCGCGCCTCCGGTACGGGTGGTGGGCCGGGGTGTACTGCCCGGTCCGATGGCCGGTGCTCGGCGTCAGTCATGACTCCGCGTAGGGGTGGAGTCAGCGCTGCGCCTATGGTTGCTCCAGCACTCCAGGACCACCCTGCCCCTCGAAGGACAGCGATGCCCGCCAACAAAACCGGCTCTTCTCCCAAAAAGAAGAAGAGCCGACGCCTCCGCCTGATCGTGATCGCAGTCGTGCTGCTGCTCGTCGGAGGCGTCGGCTACGGCACGTACTGGAGCATCAGTACCGTGCGCGCCTCCTTCCCGGAGACCACGGGATCGCTTCAGCTGAAGGGGCTCTCGGGACCCGTCGAGGTCAAACGTGACGGCTACGGGATACCCCAGATCTACGCCGGCACCCCCGAGGACCTGTTCCGCGCCCAGGGGTTCGTCCAGGCCCAGGACCGCTTCTGGGAGATGGACGTCCGCCGTCATATGACGTCCGGGCGGCTGTCGGAGATGTTCGGATCCGGCCAGGTGGAGACCGACGCGTTCCTGCGCACCCTGGGCTGGCACCGGGTGGCCAAGCAGGAGTACGAGACCAAGCTGTCGCCCGCCACCAAGAAGTACCTGCGGGCCTACTCCGACGGGGTCAACGCCTACCTCAAGGACCACTCGGGCGAGGATCTGTCCGTCGAGTACGCGGCCCTGGACTTCGAGAACGAGGGCTACCAGCCGGAGAAGTGGACCCCGGTCGACTCGGTCGCCTGGCTCAAGGCGATGGCCTGGGACCTGCGCGGCAACATGCAGGACGAGGTGGACCGCGCGCTGGCCTCCAGCAGGCTGGACCCGGATCAGATCGAGGACCTCTACCCGTCGTACCCGTACGGCCGGAACAAGCCGATCGTCCAGGGTGGCGCGCTGGACCCGGCGACCGACCGGTTCGACCCCAAGGCGTCGAGCACGGGCGGCACCAGCGGCGCGGGCGGTACCGGTACGGCCCCCGGCGCCGGGAGCGCCGCCCGGGGCCTCCAGACCGGGCTCTCCTCGCTCTCCAGGACCCTGGACAAGATCCCCGCGCTGCTCGGCCCGAACGGCACCGGCATCGGCTCCAACTCCTGGGTCATCGACGGCAGGTACACGACCACCGGCAAACCGCTGCTGGCCAACGATCCGCACCTCGCCCCGCAGCTGCCCTCCGTCTGGTACCAGATGGGCCTGCACTGCAAGCAGCTCAGCAAGGCCTGCCCGTACGACACCGCGGGCTTCACCTTCTCCGGTATGCCGGGCGTGGTCATAGGTCACAACCAGGACATCAGCTGGGGCATGACCAATCTGGGCGCCGACGTCAGCGACCTCTACCTGGAGAAGGTCACGGCGGACAGCTACCTCTACGACGGCAAGCAGATGCCCTTCACCACCCGCGAGGAGACCATCAAGGTCGCGGGCGGCAAGAGCCGGACCATCACCGTCCGCACCAGCAACAACGGACCGATCGTCTCCGACCGCGATGACGAGCTGGCCGGTGTCGGCAAGAGCGCCCCGGTGGGCAGGGGCGCGGACGACGTGGCCCCCGACCGCGGTGACGGCTACGCGGTGGCCCTGAAGTGGACCGCGCTGTCCCCCTCCAACACCATGGACTCCGTCTTCGGGCTCAACACCGCCCGGAACTTCACCGAGTTCCGCAAGGCAGCCCGGGACTTCGCGGTCCCCTCGCAGAACCTGATCTACGCCGACACCAAGGGCAACATCGGCTACCAGGCGCCCGGCAGGATCCCGATACGCGCCAAGGGCGACGGCCGCTACCCGGCGCCCGGCTGGGACTCGCGCTACAAGTGGGACAAGTACATCCCGCAGTCGGCGCTGCCCTGGGAGCTCAATCCCAAGCGCGGCTACATCGTCACCGCCAACCAGGCCGTGGTCGACAAGGAGAAGTACCCCTACCTGCTGACGGACGACTGGGGTTACGGCGCGCGCAGCCAGCGCATCACCGATCTGATCGAGTCCAAGATCAAGGACGGCGGCAAGGTCTCCACCGAGGACATGCAGTCCATGCAGATGGACGACAGCAGTGAGATCGCCAAGCTGCTGACGCCCTACCTGCTGAAGATCGACATCAAGGACGACTACGTCCGCGAGGCCCAGAAGCTGCTGGAGAGCTGGGACTACACCCAGGACTCCGATTCGGCGGCCGCCGCGTACTTCAACGCCGTCTGGCGCAACACCCTGATGCTCGCCTTCGGCAACAAGCTCCCCAAGGAGCTGCGGGTCGAGGGCCAGTGCCTGCGGGTGCGCCCGGCCGGCGACTCCGGTCCGCTGGAGGATCTGGACGGCAACACCCGGCTGGTGCGCGAGTGCGGTGAGCGCGACCCGGACATGGCTCAGCCCGACGGCGGTGACCGCTGGTACGAGGTGGTGCGCAAGCTCCTCAAGGAGCCGCGCAACCACTGGTGGAAGTCGCCGGACTCCCGTCTCAACCCCGGTTCGGACACCCGCGACGAGCTGCTGAAGAACGCCATGAAGGACGCGCGCTCGGAGCTCACCGCCAAGCTGGGCAAGGACATCAACAGCTGGAGCTGGGGCAGGCTGCACCAGCTGACGCTGAAGAACCAGACGCTGGGCACCGAGGGCCCCGGCATCGTGCAGTGGATGCTCAACCGCGGCCCGTGGAACCTGGGCGGCGGCGAGGCCGCGGTCAACGCCACCGGCTGGAATGCGGCGGGCGGCTACGGCGTCACCTGGGTCCCGTCCATGCGGATGGTCGTCAACCTGGGCGACCTCGACAAGTCACGCTGGATCAACCTCACCGGTGCCTCCGGCCACGCCTATCACGCCCATTACACGGACCAGACCGACAAGTGGGCCAAGGGTGAGCTGCTGCCCTGGGCGTTCAGCAAGAACGCCGTGGACAAGCAGACCGACGACAAGCTGGCTCTGACCCCCTGAGGCGCCCGGTGGCCGCTCCCACGGCGCCCGTGCCGTCATCGCGGCCACCGGCCCCGCCGATCCTCCCGGCCCCGCCGAGAGGCGCCCTCGGGCGTCCCTCAGCGGGGCCGCCGCGTGAAGCGGTGGACCCCCGAGGGCGTCACCGCCGCGTGCACCGGATGGTCATGGGCCTCCTCGGGGACCTCCGCCAGCAGCTCGCCGTCGTGGAGCAGCACCACCAGCGCGGGATCGGCCCCGGCCCGCGCCAGCCGCTCCAGCACCCGGTCGTACGAGCCGCCGCCGCGGCCCAGCCGCATCCCGCGCCGGTCCACCGCGAGCCCCGGCAGCAGTACGGCGTCCGCCGCGGTCACCGCCTCGGGTCCGAGCCGCGGCCCGACCGGCTCCAGCAGTCCTCGCCGGGCGGGCGCCAGCCGCTCCGGCCCCTCGTCCTCGCCCCAGTCCAGGTCGTTGTCGGCCAGCAGGACCGGCAGCAGCACCCGTACGCCCCGGGCGCGCAGCGCCTCCCGCAGGGCATGGGTACCGGGTTCGCCGCCCAGGGAGACGTAGGCGGCCACCGTGCGCGCGTCCGCCAGCTCCGGAAGCTCCAGGGCGCGACACGCCAGGGCGGCCGCGGCCGCTTCGATGTCATCCTCGGTCAACCTGGATCTCACCGCCAGGAGACGCTGCCGCAACACGCGTTTACTACCGTCGTTTGTGATCACGGGGTGCGCAAACTCCCTGTCTCATGTCATATTCACTGAATCCTCATCATCTGCCCCAAAGGCACCAGATAGGGTTCTGTACATGACTCAATCGCGTACTCGGATCAGCAAGGCTGTCATCCCCGCCGCGGGACTGGGCACCCGCTTTCTTCCGGCCACCAAGGCCACGCCCAAGGAGATGCTGCCGGTCGTCGACAAGCCGGCGATCCAGTACGTCGTCGAGGAAGCCGTCACCGCGGGACTCTCCGACGTCCTCATGATCACCGGTCGCAACAAGCGACCGCTGGAGGACCACTTCGACCGCAATTACGAGCTCGAGGAGACCCTGACGCGGAAGGGGGACGACACCCGTCTCGCCCGCGTCCAGGAATCCAGCGATCTCGCGACCATGCACTATGTGCGCCAGGGCGACCCCCGGGGTCTTGGCCACGCGGTGCTGTGCGCCGCCCCGCACGTCGGTGACCAGCCCTTTGCCGTCCTCCTCGGCGACGATCTCATCGATGCCCGTGACCCGCTGCTGTCCCGCATGGTCGAGGTGCAGGAGCAGCACGGCGGCAGCGTGATCGCCCTGATGGAGGTCGATCCCGCCCAGATCCACCTCTATGGCTGCGCCGCCGTCAAACCGACCGAGGACGAGACGGTCGTCCAGGTCACCGGTCTGGTCGAGAAGCCGGACCATGCCGACGCCCCCAGCAACTACGCCGTGATCGGCCGCTACGTCCTGGACCCGGCCGTCTTCGACGTGCTCCGCAAGACCGAGCCGGGGCGCGGGGGCGAGATCCAGCTCACCGACGCCCTCCAGGCGCTGGCCTCCGATCCCGACCTCGGGGGCCCGGTCCATGGTGTGATCTTCAAGGGCCGTCGGTACGACACAGGAGACCGTGGCGACTATCTGCGTGCCATCGTCAGACTCGCATGCGAACGTGAAGACCTGGGCCCGGACTTCCGGGACTGGCTTCGCAGTTACGTCACCGAGGAGATGTAGCACCTTGAGCAGCACCGCAGCACGGGCCACCGACCAGGGCCCGGACCAGGACCGTGTCTGGACGGTGTCCGAGCACCTCGACGACATCCTCGGGCACATCCATCCGCTGGAGCCCATCGAGCTGCAACTGCTCGATGCCCAGGGGTGTGTCCTGGTCGAGGACATCACCGTCCCCGTCGCCCTCCCGCCCTTCGACAACAGCTCCATGGACGGCTACGCCGTACGGACCGCTGATGTCGCGGCGGCCACGAGGGACCATCCTGCGGTGCTCACCGTCATCGGCGACATCGCGGCGGGCAGCGGTGAGCTGCCCGCCGTGGGTCCCGGTGAGGCGGCGAGGATCATGACCGGCGCCCCGATGCCGCCCGGCGGACAGGCCGTGGTCCCCGTGGAGTGGACCGACGGCGGTCTGGACAACGGGCCGGTCACCACCATGCGGGCGCGCGGCGACGGCCCGGACGGCGGCAGCGGCCGGGTGCGGGTCTACCGTCCGGCCGAGGAGGGCCGGCATGTACGCGCCCGGGGCAGCGACGCGGGCGCGGGCGAGCTGGCGCTGCACGCCGGTACCGTCCTCGGACCGCCGCAGATCGGGCTGCTGGCCGCCGTCGGCCGCGCCACCGTCAAGGTCCGGCCGCGACCGCGGGTCGTGGTGCTGTCCACCGGCAGCGAGCTGGTCCAGCCCGGCGAGGAGGTGGGCCCCGGCCGGATCCACGACTCCAACAGCTACCAGCTCACCGCCGCGGCCCGGGATGCCGGTGCCATCGCCTACCGGGTCGGCGCGGTCGCCGATGACGCGGCCACCCTGCGCGCCGCCATCGAGGACCAGTTGGTGCGCGCCGACATCGTGGTCACCAGTGGCGGCGTCAGCGTCGGCGCGTACGACGTGGTGAAGGAGGCGATGCACGAGGTCGCCTTCCGCAAGCTGGCGATGCAGCCCGGCAAGCCCCAGGGCTTCGGCCGCATCGGCCCCGACGCCACTCCGCTGCTCGCCCTCCCCGGAAACCCGGTGAGTTCGTACGTCTCCTTCGAGCTGTTCGTCCGCCCGGTCATCCGCACCATGCTGGGCGGCGGCGGGATCCACCGGACGGTCCTGCGGGCGGTGTGCCCCGAGGGCATCGCGTCCTCCCCGGAGGGCAGGCGCCAGTTCCTGCGCGGCTGGTACGAGCCGTCGGCGGGGGAGGAGCCGGGCACCGTCACCCCTGTGGGCGGTGCGTCATCCCACCTGATCAAGGCCATGGCCCAGGCCAATGCGCTGATCGTGCTCCCGGAAAAGGTCACCGCGGTGGACCCCGGCACCGAAGTGGACGTGCTCCTGCTCACGTAGGACGCCGTCACGGCGGGTACGGTGTCGTCCCACAGCAGCCGCGCGGCCCGGACCGGGAGAACGATGAGCAGCGCCCAGGACCATCTCACCCACCTCGACCAAGCGGGCGCCGCGCGCATGGTCGACGTCTCCGCCAAGGACGTCACGGCACGCACCGCCCGCGCGAGCGGCCGGGTGCTCGTGGCGCCCCGCGTGGTCGAACTGCTGCGCGGCGAGGGCGTTCCCAAGGGCGACGCCCTCGCGACCGCCCGGATCGCGGGCATCATGGGCGCCAAGCGCACCCCTGACCTCATCCCGCTGTGCCATCCGCTCGCGGTGTCGGGCGTGACGGTGGACCTCACGGTCGCCGACGACGCGGTCGAGATCATCGCCACGGTGAAGACCACCGACCGTACGGGTGTGGAGATGGAGGCCCTGACCGCCGTCTCCGTCGCCGCCCTGACGGTGGTCGACATGGTCAAGGCCGTCGACAAGGGTGCCGTGGTCACCGACATCCGGGTCGAGGAGAAGACCGGCGGCAAGTCGGGCGACTGGAGTCGCACATGACGGGCTCGCCCGCGCCGCACCGCCGCGCCCTGGTGGTCACCGCCTCCAACCGCGCCGCCGCCGGGGTCTACGCCGACAAGGGTGGTCCGCTGATCGCCGAGGGGCTGGCCGGGCTGGGGTTCGCGGTGGACGGCCCGCGGGTGGTGCCCGACGGCGAACCGGTCGAGGCGGCGCTGCGGGAGGCGGTGGCCGCCGCGTACGACGTGGTCGTCACCACCGGAGGCACCGGACTCACTCCGACCGACCGCACCCCCGAGGCCACCCGTGCCGTCCTCGACCGCGAGGTGCCGGGTATCGCGGAGGCCATCCGCGCCGAGGGACTCGCCAAGGTGCCCACCGCGGCGCTCTCCCGCGGGCTCGCCGGCGTCGCCGGGACGACCCTGGTCGTCAACCTGCCCGGCTCCACCGGAGGGGTGCGCGACGGACTCGCGGTACTCGGCCGCGTCCTGGTGCACGCGGTCGACCAGGTCCACGGCGGCGACCACCCCAGACCCGCCGGCCCCGCCGACTCCACCGGTCCCGCCGATCCGGCCGCTCCCGCCGATCCGGCCGGTTCCGCCGGGAGGGCGCGCTGAACGCCCCCTGGCCGGTCGTGCTGGCGGACGGTGACACGGTTCTCCGCCCGATAAAGCTGCGGGACCAGCGCGCCTGGCGTGAGGTGAACCAGCGCAACCGGGAGTGGCTGCGGCCCTGGGAGGCCACCATTCCGCCGCCCCCGCCGGCCGGTCCGGTCACCCACCGGCCCACCTACCGCCAGATGGTCCGCCATCTGCGAGCCGAGGCGCACGCCGGGCGGATGCTGCCGTTCGTCATCGAGTACCGCGGGCGGCTGGCAGGGCAGTTGACGGTCGCCGGGATCACCTGGGGCTCGATGTGCTCGGGCCATGTCGGCTACTGGGTCGACGAGGCGGTGGCGGGGCGCGGGGTGATGCCGACCGCCGTGGCGCTCGCCGCCGACCACTGCTTCCGCACCATCGGACTGCACCGGATCGAGATCTGCATCCGGCCGGAGAACGTGCCCAGCCGACGGGTCGTGGAGAAACTCGGATTCCGTGAGGAGGGGCTTCGGCCCCGCTACCTCCATATCGACGGTGCCTGGCGCGACCATCTGGTCTTCGCGCTCACCGTCGAGGAACTGTCCGAAGGGTTGCTGGCGCGCTGGCACCGGACCAGGCCCGAGGCATCGCAGAAATAGGAAATCTGTTCGAATTAAGCCGGTACATTTCCGGTCCGGTCATCTCATCAATCACAAAAAACTTTCGAGATATCAGCCAGATCGTGCGACACACCGCGCCAATTGGCGGATGCCCTCGCGCGGACCCCTCTACCGTGTGAGCGTGAGCAGCAGTGGCCTCATCTACGCAGTCATCGTCGGGGCCTGGGCCGCCTATTTGGTGCCGATGTGGCTTCGGAGGCAGGACGAGCTGAATGAGGCCCGTCCGACGGAACGCTTCAGCACCGCCATCCGGCTGCTGTCCGGACGGGCGGGCATGGAGCGCCGTTACGCCAAGGGGCTGGAGGACGAGCGCCGGAGGGGCCCGGAGGACCCGGCGGAGCGCACCGCCGAGACCGCGGACGCCCCCGGAGCCGGGGGCGGCGCGGCCGAGCCGGAGCGCTTCACGGTCGACCCGGACGCGCTGACCGACGCCTTCGACGTCCGGGCCTTCGCCGACCCCGTAACCCTGCGCGCGCCCGTCCCCACCGCCGCCGCGGCACCGTCCGCGGAGGGTGCCGCACCGTCCGGCGCCAAGGCCGGTCGCGGCGGTTCCGCCCTGGACCGTGGGAGGCGCGCGCGAGTGCTCGCACGCCGTCGTCGTACCACCGTGATCCTCTTCGTGGTGTTCACCCTGGGCGCGATCGTGGCGGCGGTCGGCGGACTGGCCTTCCTCTGGGCACCGGCCATCCCGGCCACACTGCTCAGCGCGTATATCGCCTATCTGCGCAGCCAGGAGCGGCGCCGCTTCACCTTCACCATGGATCAGCGCCGTGCCGAGCAGGCCGCGCAGCGCCTGCGCGAGCGCCGTCCGCGGCCCCACGCCTCGGACGCCGCGGCGTCCGACGCCGGTGCCCCCGCCGACCCCCCCGTGCCCGCCGAGCCCGAGCCCGCCCCGGCGGTCTCCGCCCGCGCGGCGGGGCGCCGGGCGCTGGTCGAGCAGACCGATCACGCCGAGTGGGTGGACCAGGAGCGCGAGCGTGAGCGCGGCCCGGCAGCCGGGGACGGCTGGGAGCCGGTCCCGGTGCCGCTGCCGACCTATGTGACGGCGCCGGTCGCCCCGCGTGCCACCGGCAGGGTCGACCTCGCCGCCCCCGACGCCTGGAGCTCCGCACGCTCCAGCACCGTCGAGCCCACCCAGGAGCCCACCCAGGAGCCCACCCCGGCGCGGTCCGCGGAACAGGATCCTGCCCGGCACCCGGCATCGCCCGCCCGCCGCCCCCGCGAATCCGGCCGCACCCCGCTCTTCGATCAGTACGCGGACGAGGACCGGCCCCGTGCCGCCAACGAGTGACCCGCACTCCACTGACCAGCGCGGAACGGATTTCCAAGCACCCCGCGCGGGATGCTAGAGTTTCACTCGTTGCAAGGGCCTGTGGCGCAGACTGGTAGCGCACCTCGTTCGCATCGAGGGGGTCAGGGGTTCAAATCCCCTCAGGTCCACAGCAGCTCAAAGCCCCCGCCGGGGAAATCCGGCGGGGGCTTTCTGGTGCCATACCGCAGTGAAGTACAGCAACTGCTTCGGATCGTGCGCCCCGGGCTCACCCGGGGCGCTGGCCTAGCCTCCGCGGTGCCTCAGTGGTGTGACGGGTGTCATGCGGCCGGATCCGGCGGATGGTGAGGCTTGGGCCTGTCGGCGGCCCGTGGGCCGCCGCGCCGGCTCCTTCGGTGTTCCCGCGGGCCGGTGGAGAGTCGCATCTCTCGGCGCGTCTCCGTTCGCAACCGCACCCCCGTGAATCCCGTGTCGAATGCTTCCCACGCCCTTGTATGACGCGCCCGCAACCCGCCCTGAGCGCAGGGAATATGGCGTGCTCGCGGAGTCGTCCTTGTTGTAGCTTCCGGGTCGACCGCGCCGGTTCGCTGCCACCTCTGTCGCAGTGAGTTCCGGCCCTAGCACATGACGAAAGAGCTCGACATGACGCCAGACAAGCGCAAGCAGGCCACGTTCTTGCGTACGGGGATCAGCGCTGCCGCATGCCTTGTACTGACCCTCCCTCTTGCCGGGACCGCGATAGCCGATGCGCCGGAGCGCGAAAAGCCCGCTCCGGCGGCAGCGTTCGGCCATCCGGTGATGGAGGCCATGAACTGGTTCCTCCACCGGAAGGGCGACAAGTCCTACGACGGCTACTGTGAGCTCGCGGTTGCCAAGGCGTGGAAGCGCTCCAGGGTCCACCATTCGGCCAAGACGCACTGGACCTCCTCCGACGGTGCCAAGCACACATCTGGTATGCCCCCCACGGGATCCTTTGTCTTCTGGGACAACGGGGGAAGGAACTGGCACGTCGGGCTTTCGGATGGCTCGGGAGGCGTCTGGGGCACCAATTTCGGTCCCGGGGGCGCGATCGACTTCAAGTCGAATTACAAGAGGATTCCCGGGTTCAGGTACGTGGGCTGGAAGGCCGGCAACCCCGGCTGAGGAACGCGTCCAACGGTTGGCTCAGGAAGAGTTCATGGGATCCCGGCCGATGTCATGCATCGGCCGGGGGAACCGCCACCTGTGCCGTGAGCCATGGGCGGACGGCGGCCACGTCGGTGAAGAAGTTCGGACCGGGCGAACCGCACGGCTTGCCCGCCGTCTCCATGCCGAAGCTGAAGACGCCCGCCACCTCACGCCTGCCGTGCCGCCGGGTCACCAGGGGGCTGCCGCTGTCCCCGGTGCAGGCCACGGCGTGGCCGCGGGCGCACAGGACCGAGGCACCGTCCACCGGGGCCGGGGTGGCCGGGGCGCAGGGGGCGTCCGGCCGGACGCGGTAGGTGCCGCGGCGCAGGACGTCCCCCCGGGTGGAGGGGCTGGTCAGACCGTGGCCGTAGAGGGTTGCGGTGGTGCCGGGCGGCGGTGCCGTGCGGGCCAGGGGGAGTGGGGGGACGCCGCGCACCGGGCGGTCGAGGGTGACCACCGCGATGTCGTACGCCGCACTGGAGGCCGCCGGGTTCCCGGGGTCCTGCGGGGAGGGCAGCAGCCGGTAGCGGGGGTGGGTGTCGACCTTTTCGATCCCCGCCACCCGGCCCGGATCGCCGGAGAGCACCCGCGCGCCGATGTGGTACTCGCCGCTCAGCGGCAGATCCCGGACGGTGACGCAGTGCGCGGCGGTGAGCACCTTGGTGGGGGCGATCAACGTGCCGCCGCACGAGGCGCGTTGTGGCAGGGGGGTGTCGCCCTTGACCGCGAGGGTGGCCATCCAGGGTGCCTCGCGGTCGCGGTGGACCTTCTCGCCGCCCGCGACGGCCTGTGCGCCGCCGGCGGGAGCGAGGGCGGTGGCGGCCGCGGTGAGCAGGGTGCCCAGCGCGATGGCCGTCCGCCGGACGCGGTGGTGGGATCGTCCGTGCGCGGGGTGGGCGTTGTTGTCGTGGTGGTTCGGCATCCGTCCACGGTGGCGTTCCGGATGGCGCCCCACCTCAGGGGCTGACCCTGAACCGGCCCTGGAACGACCCCGAGTCCTGCCCCGGGTCACCGACCGCCCCGGTCGGTGACAGGATCCGGACCGTACCGTTCAGCCGTTCGATGTCATGAAACCGTGCGGAGGGCGTTCGTGTTGTGTGCGGGCCGTGACACAGGTGAGGGTCCCTGGCGGGCGCCCAGGCATAGTAGATGCCTGCTCCCGTCAGTGGACCGTGGCGCGAAACCGCCGCACCACCCGCACGGGACCGCACCACCAGCACAGCACCACACAGCACGACACAGGGGGAAAGGCTTCATGCCACTCATACGACGCTCGGCCGTGGCGGCCGCCGCCGTGACCGCGTTGCTCGCGGTCTCCGCCTCGGCCTGTGGACCGGGTGACGACAACGCCGGTGCCGAGACCAGCGCCCCGGAATCCAGCGGTGAGCAGGAGGGCAAGGACGGGATCAAGCTGCCCGAGGGCGTCCCGACCAGCCTGGAGGACCTGAAGCAGTGGAAGGAGGGCGGCTGGAAGGACTGGGACAACTGGGCGCGCAAGGCATCCGAATTCGCCAATCCCGTCATCCAGAACTTCTGGCAGCCGTCCCGGATGGCGAAGGCCGATGACGCGCCGCACACCGCTTCCGCGCAGGCCACCGGACAGAACGAGGCGGCCACCGACCCCGAGCCGCCGGCCGTCCCGGCCAAGGAGGTCTCGCGGCCGTACCACCAGAACATGGCGCCCGTCGGGAAGGTGTACTTCGACAGCCCCAAGGGGCCCATGGTGTGCTCCGGCACGGTCGTCCGGGACCCGGCCCATCCGGGCAAGTCCAACATGGTGTGGACCGCGGGCCACTGTGTGCACGCCGGCAAGAAGGGCGGCTGGATGCGCAACATCGTGTTCGTGCCGTCCTACAACGACAAGGGGCTCAGCGCGCGCCGGGCGCAGACCGCCGCGCAGCGGGACGTCAGCCCGTACGGGGTGTGGTGGGCGGACTGGTCGCAGACCTCGTCGCAGTGGATCGACACCGGCGGTGAGACCGGCGGGGTCTCCTCCTCCTATGACTTCGCGGTGCTGCACGTGAAGCCGGAGAACGGTGGCGGCACGTCGCTCGAGGAGACGGTCGGGGCCGCGGTGCCGGTGTGGTTCGGGGCGCCCTCGGCGAACGGCGTCAGTTCGATCGGGGCGTACGGCTATCCGGCGGCGCCGCCGTACGACGGGGCGAAGATGTTCAACTGCACCAGCCGTCCGGGCAGGCTGTCGTTCTCGTCCAGCGCGCCGACGATGTACCGGATCGGCTGCTCGATGACCGGCGGCACCTCCGGCGGCGGCTGGTTCGTGAACCGCAAGGGCAAGACGGCGCTGGTGTCCAACAGTTCCATCAGCTCCTACGGGCACACCTGGCTCGCGGGTCCGCATCTGGGCGCCGAGGCGAAGGGTGTGTTCAAGGCCATCAGCGACAAGTACGCAGGGAAGCGCTAGCCCACGGCGCTCCGCACAGATGCCGCACAGATGCCGCGCGGACGCCGCGCGGACGTCGCACGGATCAGGACCCGCTCGGGACGCCCCGGGAGGGTCCTGTCCGTCAGGGGGCGCCGACGGCGCGCGTCCGGCCGGGGTCCCGGTCCGCGTCGCGGCCGTCGACCGTGTCCCCGCCGTCCCCGGCAAGCGCCTTGCCGAAGCAGCGGCTGCCCTCGTCGAAGCGGTAGACCCCGAACTTCGGGACCGGTGTGTACCCCGATGAGGTGTACAGCCCGATGGCCTCCGGCTGCCGGGTGCCGGTCTCCATGATCATTCGCCGTCGGCCCGCCTCGCGGGCGCTGTTCTCCAGGGCGGCCAGCATCAGCCGGGCCAGCCCGCGCCCGCGCGCCGCCCGGACCACGAACACGGCCTTGGGACTGGTAGGCCCACATGTTGAGGGGTCGCGTATTCCAGCTTGGACGGCCGTCGGTGGTCACTCTGGGTGGCGAGGCCCGTGTTCGTGGTCCGTCCTTGGGCGGATAGGTTCCTGTGTTGTGTCCGAGGCACTTCTGGAGGGGTCACCGGTGGACGTTGTCGCGATCATGGAAGCGCTGGCTGAACAGGGCGTAACCGTGCTGTTCAAGGCTGATGCTGAGCGGATGGCAGAGAGGCGGAAGCCTTGGACGTTCGTGGCCAGTGGCGCCCCATTGCGTGACGACATCCTCGTGCGTACCGATGCTGCGTCGGTGGAGCAGTGCCTCGAAGTCTGCCTGCCCCGCCTGCGTGAACTGGGGTTCTCATTTCCCGAGCGCCTTCGCGATGACGGGGGCCGGGGCCTGGAGGACGAGTTGACGGATCGCGGAGGTCCTGCCCCGCTGCGGCGGGACGCCGATTTTCCGCAGGTGGACTTGGAGGCTGACCGGGTTCATCGACTGTCCGGGCTGGCGGCCGGGGAAGAGCCACTGTGAGCTTCTGCTGCTGGCGTAGGGCAGGTGTTGGCAGGACTGGACGTAGGCCCGCATGAGGTCAGCGACGGGCTCCGGAAGCGGGGACGGCGGGTCTCCCAGCCGGACTGTGACGGTGGCCCCGTCGTCGATGATGTCGTCGACAGTGAGGCGGACGATGCGGGTGACGGATTGCGCGTAGAGGAGAACGAGCGCGGCGGCGATCCGGGCCCGCAGAGGCAGCGAGTCGTCGTTGAGGATCCGCCGGAGAATGGCGAGTCGGCGGTGCTGGTGCAGCGGCGCTTCGTCCTGGTTGATGACCTGGGGTGGCAGGGTGAGGCGGGGCATCCGGCTCGTCTTCATGCACCAGCGCAGAAACGTCTGGGCCGGGCGCCGGGTGGCCAGCTTCTCGGTGTGCCAGGCGTCGAGGTCAGCCTGCTGGCAGTGTTCGATGGTGCGGTCTCGGTCGGCGAGCCAGGCGAGGAAGGCGCCGGCCTGGGTGATCTCCTGTTTCGCCTGGCTGATCTGGGAGCGTCCCAGAGGCCCCTTCTCCGCCTTGCTCCGCAGGCGCCGCATCTGGTGCCAGGTGACGAAGTGCTGTAGACGCCGACGGTGTTCGGTGTCTTCGATGACGGCGAGCCGTTCGGTCAGCCAACGCTGATAGAGCATGAGCTGCCGGTCGACGCGTGGCAGGACGCCGCTGTCCATCAGCAGATCACGTAGGTGAGCGACGGTTCGCCAGGGTGCTTCCTGGTGCAGCCCGTCGTGGGTGAGCGGGATCGTGCCGGTGGCCAAGCCCCGGAGGAGCCGGACGACGTTGGGGTTGCGGAGCCAGATGAGTCGGCTCTTGGGCCGGTCCATCTCCAGCAGGGTGGGGACCAGTGGTTGGAGCGGAAGCGCGACGTGCCCGGTGCCGCCGTCGAGGAGGCGGGTGAGAGTGTCGGCGAGGGTGCAGCGTTCGCAGAGACGCCCGCCGAGTAGGAGCCCTTCGAAGGCGCAACGGTCGCAGAAGAAGTCGCGGGTGATGCCCGAGCAGTCGCGGCAGATCGGATCGCCAGCGATGTCGCGGCCGGGTAGTAGCCGGTCGGCTCGGCAGTAGGGGCAGAAGCCCCGGACGCGCATTGCGCGGTCGTAGCAGGTCCGGCAAATCGGGCCGTCTGACCACTCCGCCGACTTCGCCGCCCGACGGCCGCAGCGTGCGCAGTTCCGGACATGCCACCGCTCGTACTCTTCCGGCGTCATCGCTCAGCCCTCGGGAGTCAGCCGGACCCGCGTGGGTCGTCGGGCAGCGAGGTTGATCGGTGCCTCCTCGCCAGCGGCGCGACGGGCTGGGAGGTTCTGGGCCGATGTGGCGATCAGATCGGCGGGCGTGCAGTCGAGGATGTCGCAGAGGGTGGCCAGCACCGGCAGGGAGAGCCGTTCCGGGGTGCCGGAGACCAGGCGGTGGACCTGGGAGGAGGACAGCGTGATGCCGCGTTCGGTCAGGTGCGGCATGAGCTCGGCGACGGTGAACATGCCGCGGGCGGCCATCAGCTCGCGCAGGCGCCACCGGTAGCTGATCTGGCGTGGCATCAGGAAGTCCTTCCCGGCCGCAGAGCGGCCTCGACGGTGGCGTCCAGGACGCGACGGAGAGAGCGTGTGCGGAAGTCGGAGGAGACGCAGGTGTAGATCGCGGTGGTGGAGGCGTGGTCATGACCGACCTGCTGCTGGACGAACAGCGGGTCGTGGCCGTCCTCAATCAGGTGGGTGATGTACGACCTGCGCAGCGAGTGAAACTCCAGGGCGGGATCCAGGCCGACAGCATCCCGGTAGGCGGCGAAGCGGGAGTCCAGCCGCTGGACCCCGACCCGCGGGCCGCGCTCGGACGGCCAAAGGGCTCGGCCGGTCGAATGCCGCATCCCGGGCCGGACCTCGCTGATCCACTCCTCGATCGTGCCGGGCGTCCAGTGCCAGACGGTCAGAACGCTGCGGCGCTTGGGCGGAGACCCCCTCTTGGCCTTGCCGTAGCGGACCAGCAGGGTGCCGAACTCACCGAACTCCCGGCCCTCCGGATTTCGACCGAAGTCGGTGAGATCCAGCATCCGGGTCTCATTGCGTCGCAGCCCGTAGGCGTACGCGACCTTGAACAAGGCGGCGTCCCGGAAGGCCGGCAGCCAGCCCTTGCGGCCCTTGCCGCGAACGCGCAGCACCCCCCACGGCGTGATCGAAGACCTGCTCCAGCTCGGGCTTGGTGAACGCCCGTCGTTCCGGCTCGCCCTCGGCTTCGTCGGCGTGCGTTGCAGCATTCCAGTCGTAGACCACTTGGACTGGGTGAGTACCGAAGTACCGCAGGCACTCGTCGCTCCAGCCGTAGGCCGGGTTGGTCAGGAAGTCGCAGAACTGGCGCACGGAGCCCTGGTAGTTGCGCAGGGTGGAGCGGACGCAGCCGTGCACGGCCCGAAGATCGGCCGACCATTCGTCCACGTGCTGCGGCGTCCACTGCCACGGCATCACATCGGCGTGCCGGGTGAAGGCCCGGACCGTGCGTTCTTGGTCATTGACGTACCCCAGCGAGAGATTCCGGGCGAGCTGCTGGTTACGCCAGCCCTTGATCATCGCCTCGAAGACCTGCTCGTCCGGCCGCAGCAACGGCAGGCCATCCACCAAGTGCAGCCGAGCAGAACCTGGAACGAGACCGTCCCCACCCATCCGCCATCACCCTCCGTCCATCGCATCTGACGCGAGAATTTCGCATCAGATGCGACCCGGGGGCGTCTTCGCAGTTCAATCGCTCGATGGAGTGAGACCTCCAGCTGTCCACCGAGGAGACCGCTACCGTGGTTCCGAGGTCAGTGTCCCTGGTGAGACCAGGTCCATGCGCTCCATGGCCAATCTCCAGGACGGGTGTCACCTATTCGCATCCGATGCAATTGGCGTCGGTAGGAACAGCGGTACAGCGGTTAACGCTAAGCCGGTGATCATGGACTTCTAGCACAGCCGATCGGTCTGGCGCCGGGGTTCGGCGGAAGATCGTTGAGTGGCGGCGGGCGTCGTTAGCGTCAGGTCCATGCCAGTGGAGTTTCTGACTGATGAGCAGGCGGCTTCGTACGGGAAGTTCAACGAGGAGCCGACCCGGCCGGAGCTGGAGCGGTTCTTCTTCCTCGACGACGAGGACCGCAAGCTGGTCGCGAAGCGGCGGGGTGATCACAACCGGCTCGGGTTCGCTCTCCAGATGTGCACCGTGCGCTATATCGGCCGGTTCCTCCCGGACGACCCGCTGGATGTTCCGTGGGCGGTGGTGGAGTACCTCGGGGAACAGCTCGGCATCGAGGACGTCAGCTGCGTGAAGCAGTACACCGAGCGTAAGCCGACGGCGTACGAGCACGCGTGGGAGATCCGGGACGCGTACGAGTATCACGAGTACGACGATGCCCAGTGGGGGCGGAAGTTCCGTACGTTCCTGCACGGCCGGGCGTGGACGCACGCGGAGGGGCCGGTGGCGCTGTTCAACCAGGCGGTGGGCTGGCTGCGCCGTCACCGGGTGCTGCTGCCGGGGGTGTCGGTGCTGGCCCGGAAGGTGTCGGAGGTCCGGGTGGTCGCGGAGAAGCGGCTGCACACCACGGTCGCCAGAGCCACGCACCGGGCGGACGCGGCGCTGCCCGGGGACCTGGTGGCCACGCTGGCGGTGCGGGAGGGCGCCCGGTTCTCGGAGCTGGAACGGCTGCGTCGCCCGCCGACGCGGACGACCGGGACGGCGTTCGCCCGGTCGCTGGAGCGGGTCGATGAGATTGGCGCGTTCGGTCTGGGCCGGGTGCGGCTCTCGCAGGTCCCGCCGAACCGGCTGGCGGCGCTGGCTCGGTACGGGTTGGGGTCGAAGGCGGCGAGCCTGGAGCGGGCCGAGGAGCCCAAGCGCACGGCGATGCTCACCGCGGTGATGCGGCACCTGGAGGCGAAGGCCATCGACGAGGCTCTGGACCTGTTCCAGGTGCTGATGGCGACCCGGCTGCTCAGCACCGCGAGGCGGGCGACGGAGAAGGAGCGCCTGTCGACGCTGCCGCAGTTGGAGAAGGCGTCGAGGACGCTCGCGCGGGCGGCGAAGGTGCTGTTCGAGGAACTGGAGCTGGTGGAGACGCACGGTGCCGACCTGGACGCGGCGGCGCTGTGGGCGGCGGTCGAGGAGGTCGCTCCGCGGGAGACGGTGATGACCGCAGCCGCCCTCGTGGCGTCGCTGGTGCCCGAGGACGAGGACTCCGCCGACGTCGCGATGCGAGCGGCGCTGACCACCCGCTACAACACGGTGCGCCCGTTCCTGGCGCTGCTGGGCGAGTCGAAGGCGCTGGCGGCGTCGACCGGCGGTGCGCGGGTGCTCGCCGGGGTGAAGCGGCTGCCCGCGCTGGCGCGGCGGCGGGTGAAGGACAAGCCGCTGCTGCCGCGCGAGGTGGACGAGAAGCTGGTGCCGCCAGCGTGGCGCAAGGCGGTCTACGCGAACGCCGAGTTGCCGCAGGGGGCGGTGGACCGGGATGCGTACGTGGTGTGCGTGCTGGAGCAGCTCCCAGCTCCGCGCCGAGGGCCACGAGATCCGGGACGAGGACATCGCCCGGCTCTCCCCGCTCAAGCACGCGAACCTCAACGAGCTCGGCCGCTACAGCTTCACCGCCTCCACACCGGCCGCCGGCGCCCTGCGCCCGCTGCGCGACCCGGACGCGGTTGCACTCGACGACGAGGACGGCTCGGACAACTGACCATCGGTGGGTTCGACAAGACGTGAAGGCGCCGTCCCCGCTGAGGCGGTGGACGGCGTCGGTTGGCGTCGGGTAGAGGGGTGTTCAGTCCACATCCTTGAGGACGTGCTCGATCTTGGCCATCCGTGCATCCAGGTTGGCCAGATCGCGCTGCATGGCTTCCTGGGTTGCGACTGCCCGCTCCGCGATCGTGCGGAAACTGGTATCCCTGGCCAGCTCTGCCTTCGAGCGTTGCTTGACCGCTATCAGCCAGATCGTGGCCACCAGCACGGCGCCGACAACGAGGAAGAGGACTATCTCTTCGATGAGCCAATCGGACATTTGTTTCAGGTCCCCTTCTTTGTGGATTCGGCGCTGTCCGTCAGCGACTCGGATGCGGCCGCCAGTGTTTGCGGCGTGAGGCACAGTGCGAACGGCACTACTTCGTAGAACTTCATCGCCTTGCCGTCGTCTGACACTTCGATGCGGTCAGAGACCAGCCCAACCGTCTGCAGCCGCTTGAGGTGCACTTGGAGCAGTGCCCTGCTGATGCCCAGGTCTCGGGCCAGTTGGCTGACATAGGTAGGGCCCGTCGCCAGAGCAGCGAGTACACGCATCCGATGTGGACTGGCGAGGGTTGCCAAGACTTTCACCAGGCCGTCGCCCGTCAGATCAGCAGTTTCCATAGAACTCCTAGGCACATGCAAGTAATTATTTGCACGTGCCCAGGAGTTGTCAACTTCGGCGCCTCACAAACGTTCATCTGTGAGAGTTCTGCGAGAGCCCCCGCGCTGATCACGTTTTCGCAGGTCGCCGTTCGCAAAAGTCCTCTCGAAACCCGCATGTTGTGCGAGGCACTTCTGAGAGTCTTTCCGAATGGATCTCACGCCCGATCGGGCCGCATTGGCGGTAGAACGTCACGACTGCCCGAACTGTGCCGCGCCCGCCGGCTCCGCCTGCCGCACCCGCGGCGGGAAGACCGCCGCGAAGTACCACACCCCCCGCTTCGTCCTCGTCCCCGCGCTCCGCGAGGAACTCGAAGTCCTCATCCCCGCCGACCGCCACCCCGGCCGCGCGTGGCAGCAGGGCCCGGCGCTCGCCGTCGTGCCCGCGCCCCGCACCGAGCGCCCGGTCCGCATCGGGTACGCCAGGACCTCGACCGCGCGGCAGGAGCTGGCGAGCCAGCTCGAAGCCCTCCACCGGGCCGAGTGCCGCAAGGTCTTCCAGGAGCAGATCAGCACCCGGGTGAAGATCCGGCCCGAGCTGGAGAAGGCGCTCGCCCTGGCCCACCAGTTCAAGGAGGCCGCCCCCGAGACTTCGGTCATCCTCACCGTCCACGAGCTCAAGCGCCTTGCCAGGAACGCGGCCGAGCTGATGACGCTGTCCGCCGAACTCCAGGCCGGCGGCATCCAGCTCGAACTCCTCACCGGCCCCCTCACCGGCATCTACGACCCCAACGGCATGGGCGCCATGTTCTTCGCCGTCCTCGCCGTCGCCGGGCAGATCGAGCGCAACTACATCCGGGAGAAGACCCTTGAAGGCCAGGTCATCGCCGCAGCCAAGGGTAACCACGGCGGACGCCCGAAGGTCATCGACGACGACATGCTCACCTTCGCCGTCGCGCTCAAGGACAAGGGCATCCCCGTCCCCGAGATCGCGAAGAAGCTGACCATCAAGACCGGGAAGAACGCGGGCAAGTCCCCGTCGGTCGCCTCGCTCTACCGGGCCCTCGCGGAAGCCGAGGAAGCCACGGCCGACGCCAGCCTGCCACCGCGGCCCAAGCCCGTCCGCGTCCGCCGGCCCGCAGAGCCGCTCACCGCCGAGGAGATCGCCCTGCGCGAACGGCTCCAGGCCCAGCCCCATCCGAACGCCGAGCTGCGGTAGATCCGCTCCCGACCTGCACCGAACCCATGATCATCGGCTTAGCGTTAACCGCTGTACCGCTGTTCCCCGAGGCCGGAGCATCCGCTTGACCTCGGCGCGCCGTCCGCGTAGCCCTCCTCGCCGCTGTCCCGGCCGCGCCAGCCTCCGCTGGCCAGCGGGGTGCCGTCCGGGTCATAGGCGATGAGATAGATCCCGTGCGGCGGGTCGAACTGGGCGGCGTCCACCGGGGTCGTGTCCCCCTCGCCGTAGCGCTCCGCGTACTCGGCCTGCACCTCGCGGTCGAGCGCGACGGCATCGGGGTGGCCGTACCCCACGGTCCGGATATACATGCGGAGGATCGTACGTCTATGCGGCCGTGGCGGCCATGGGGTTTTTCTGTCGTATCGTGCCGTGGTGCTCACCGTGACGACCGTGAATGTGAACGGGCTGCGCGCCGCGGCCAAGAAGGGCTTCATGCCCTGGCTCGACGGCACCGCGGCCGATGTGGTCTGCCTCCAGGAGGTCCGCGCCGAACCCCATGAGCTGCCCGAATCCGTACGGGAGCCCGACGGCTGGCATGTGGTGCACGCCCCGGCGGCGGCCAAGGGCCGGGCGGGGGTCTCGGTGTACGCGCGGCGCGAGCCGGAGGCGGTGCGCGTCGGGTTCGGGTCCGCCGAGTTCGACGGCAGCGGCCGCTATGTCGAGGTCGATCTGCCGGGCGTCACGGTCGGCAGCCTCTATCTGCCCTCGGGCGAGGTCGGTACCGAGCGGCAGGACGAGAAGACGCGCTTCATGGCCGAGTTCCTGCCGTATCTGAAGGAGCTGCGGGGGCGGGCGGCGGCCGGTGGCCGGGAGGCGCTGGTGTGCGGCGACTGGAACATCGCCCACCAGGAGGCCGACCTGAAGAACTGGAAGGCCAACCGGAAGAAGTCGGGCTTCCTGCCCGAGGAGCGTGCCTGGCTGTCCCGGGTGCTGGACGAGGCGGAGTACGCCGATGTGGTCCGCGCGCTGCACCCGGAGGCCGCGGGTCCGTACTCCTGGTGGTCCTACCGGGGCCGGGCGTTCGACAACGACGCCGGCTGGCGGATCGACTACCAGCTCGCGACGGCCGGGCTGGCCGGGCGTGCGCTGAAGGCCGTCGTGGAGCGCGCCGCCGCGTACGACCAGCGGTGGAGTGACCACGCGCCGGTGACCGTGACCTACGGCTCCGCCCGCTGACCGGCGGCTCCGGTCCCGCCCCTGGCGTCGTCACCGGCGCGTTCGCGCAGCCACGCCTCGACCCCCTCCCGCATCCGGCGGTCCATGGCCATCGACAGCTCCGCGTCCACCACGGCCTTGGCCAGCGGCCGCAGCCGCTCCACCGTCTCGCTGATCCGGGCGGTGTGCTCCGCTGTGTGCTCCGCGTCCGGCCCCGGGCAGTCCGCCGCCTCGGCCATGACGTCGGCCAGGACGTGGGTGCGCAGCAGTTCGGTGAAGGTCCCGGCGATCGCGTCCACATGGACGCGCAGTTCGCGTCCGGCGGCGAGTACGGCGGCCAGCGGTACGCCCCGTTCGACGAGGGTGTGCGAGGCATCCAGCAGCCGTCTGCTGACGTGCACGATCTCATCGCCGTCGACCCGGAGGTAGCCGATGTCGAGGGAGGTGCTCAGGTTCTCCGGGGTGACCTCGCCCTCGAAGTAGTCGGCGAGCGCCTCGGGGGTGAGCCGGACCGGGGTCTCCTCGGACCACGACGGCATGCCGTCCAGCCCGAGCAGTTCGCCCACGTCCCGGCGGCCGCTCTCGAAGGCGGCTATCAACTCCGCGATCCCGCCCAGGGTGTGACCGCGCTCCAGCAGGGCCCCGATCGTGCGCAGCCGGGCCAGGTGGTGCTCGCCGTACCAGCCGATACGGCCTTCCCGGCGGGGTGGCGGAATGAGCTTGCGTTCCCGGTAGAAGCGCAGGGTGCGCACGGTGATACCGGCCTTGTCGGCCAGCTCGCCCATCCGGTACTCGGCCACCTCGTCCGCTCCGCTCGTCGCCACAGGGGCAGCCTATGCGGCCGCCGTTGAAATGCGACCGTGGGTAACTTCGTTGTCCACAGCCCCTACCGCTCGATATCTCCCTGCCTTACGCTCCCATCGTGCCAGTGATTGCTGGCGCGGTTTCGAACGTTGCGGGAGGCGGCGGCATGGCTGGGCTGACGCGTGAGCACGTACGGGTGGCGGTGATCGGATCCGGGTTCGGCGGGCTGGGGGCGGCCGTCCGGCTGCGCCGCGCGGGCATCACCGACTTCGTGATCCTGGAGCGGGCGGACGCCGTAGGCGGGACCTGGCGCGACAACAGCTATCCGGGCTGCGCCTGTGACGTTCCGTCCCATCTGTACTCCTTCTCCTTCGCGCCCAATCCGGACTGGCCGCGCAACTTCTCCGGGCAGCCGCATATCCGCGCCTATCTGGAGCGCGTCACCGACACCTTCGGACTGCGCCCGCATCTGCGCTTCGGCGCCGAGGTGCGGTCCCTGCGCTGGGACACCGCCGCGCTGCACTGGGAGGTCGAGACCGTCCGCGGCACCCTGACCGCCGATGTGGTGGTCAGCGCCACCGGACCGCTGTCCGATCCGCAGATCCCGGACATCCCCGGCCTCGATGGCTTCCCCGGCAAGGTCTTCCACTCCGCCCGCTGGGACCACGGCTTCTCGCTGCGCGGCAAGCGGGTCGCGATGATCGGCACCGGTGCCTCGGCCATCCAGATCGTCCCCGCCATCCAGGAGGAGGTGGGCAGGCTCACCCTCTTCCAGCGCACCCCGCCCTGGGTACTGCCCCGGATGGACCGCCGGATCAGCGGAGTCGAGCGCTGGCTGCACGGCAAGGTCCCGGCCACCCGCGCACTGCGCCGCGGAGTGCTGTGGGGGCTGCGTGAGCTCCAGGTCGGCGCCTTCACCAAGCGGCCGAACGAGCTCGGGCTGATCGAGCGGATGGCCGCCGCGCATATGAGGCGCGCGGTCAAGGACCCGCGGCTGCGGACCGTGCTGACCCCCGACTACCGCATCGGCTGCAAGCGCATCCTGCTCTCCAACGAGTACTACCCGGCACTGACCCGGCCGCATGTGGATGTGGTCGCCTCCGGGCTGAAGGAGGTGCGCGGCTCCACCCTGGTGGCCGCCGATGGCACCGAGACCGAGGCCGACGCGATCATCTTCGGCACCGGCTTCCACGTCACCGACGTGCCCATCGCCCAGCGGGTGACCGGAGCGGGCGGCACCACGCTCGCGGAGGAGTGGAAGGGCGGAATGGAGGCGCTGCGCGGCAGCACCTCCGCCGGATTCCCGAACTTCCTGACCATCATCGGGCCCAACACCGGGCTCGGGAACAGCTCGATGATCCTGATGATCGAGGCCCAGCTGAACTACATGGCCGACTTCATACGGCAGTTGGATGTCCTGGGCGGCAAGGTCGCGCTGGACGCCAAGCCGTCCGCCGTGCGCGCCTACAACGACATGGTCCAGCGGCGGATGGAGCGCACCGTCTGGAACTCCGGCGGCTGTGACAGCTGGTATCTGGACAACGGGCGCAACACCACCCTGTGGCCCGGCACGACCAGTGAGTTCAAGAAGGTCACCCGCCGGGTGGACCTCTCCGAGTACACGGTGGTGCGTCCCCCCGCCGTGCCCGCCAAGGCCACCGTCTCCACCGCCGACGCGGGGCGGGGAGCGCGGTGAGGCGGTCCGCGGCCCTCGTCACGGGCCCGTACGCCCCGCTCGTCCCGGCCCGTGAGCTGACCGTGGTCTCGGCGGACGGCAGCCGTCTCCACGCCGAGGTGCACGGTCCGGAGGATGCCCCCGCCGTGGTCCTCGCCCATGGCTGGACCTGCTCCACCGCCTTCTGGGCGCCGGTGCTGCACCAACTCGCCGCCGACCACCGGGTGGTGGTGTACGACCAGCGCGGCCACGGCCGCAGCCCGGCCCCAGGCCCCGGTGGTTACAGTCACCGCGCGCTCGCCGACGACCTGGTGGCCGTGCTCGACCAGGCGCTGCCGCGGGGCCGCCGGGCCGTGGTGGCGGGTCATTCGCTGGGCGGGATGACGCTGATGGCCGCCGCCGGACGTTCCCAGCTGCACGAGCGCGCCGCCGCACTGCTGCTGTGCAGCACCGGGGCCGCGCGGCTGGTGGAGCGGGCGCGGGTGGTGCCGCTGCGCGCCGGGCGGCTGCGCACCCGGGTGCAGCGTGCGGTGCTGGGCTCGCGCGCCCCGCTCGGCCCGGTCACCCCGCTCGGCAAGCGGGTGCTGCGGTACGTGACCATGGGGCGCGGCGCGGAGCCCGCGATGGTGGAGGCGTGCGCCCGGATCGTGCACGCCTGTCCCCGCACCGTGCGCGCCGAATGGGCCCATGTGCTCGCCGAACTGGACCTCGACGCGCGGATCGCCGGGCTCACCATGCCCACGGCCGTGATCGTCGGCACCGCCGACCGGCTCACCCCGCCCGAGCACGCCCATGCGCTGGTCGCCGGGCTGCCGCGGTGCGTGGGCCTCACCGAGCTGCCGGGGCTCGGCCATATGACCCCGGTCGAGGACCCGGCGGCGGTCAGCGGTGTGATCCGCGGCCTTGTGGCCGCCCATGGACTGCCGGTTGAACCGGCTGCGGAAGCAGTCACCGACGCGGAGGAGCAGACGACATGAGTGCGCGCAGGAGCCTGGACGGCAAGGTCGCGGTGGTGACGGGTGCGGCGCGGGGCGTCGGTGAACTGCTCGCCCGCAAGCTGTCCGCGCGGGGTGCCCGGGTGGCGCTGGTGGGCCTGGAGCCGGATGAGCTGAAGGCGGTGTCGGAGCGGCTGATGACCGAGTCCGAGCACTGGTGCGCCGATGTCACCGACGCGGAGGCGATGGCGCAGGTCGCGCGGGAGGTCGTGGAGCGCTTCGGCTCGGTGGACATCGTGTGCGCCAACGCCGGTGTGGCGCAGGGTGGTCCGTTCCTGGACACGGACGAGACGTCCTGGCGGCGGGTGATCGAGGTCAATCTGCTGGGCAGCGCCACCACCGCGCGCGCCTTCCTGCCCGCCCTGATCGCCAGCCGTGGCTATCTGCTCCAGATCGCCTCGCTCGCCGCGATCACCCCGGCGCCGATGATGACGGCATACTGCGCGTCCAAGTCGGGTGTCGAGGCGTTCGCCCACTGTCTGCGGGCCGAGGTCGCCCACCGCGGGGTGCGGGTCGGCGTCGGCTATCTCAGCTGGACCGACACCGATATGGTGCGCGGCGCCGACCAGGACGAGGTGATGCGGGAGCTGCGGCAGCGGCTGCCCTGGCCCGCGAACCGCACCTATCCGCTCGGCCCGGCGGTGGACCGGCTGGTGGCCGGGATCGAGCGCCGCTCGGCGCATGTGTACGCGCAGTGGTGGCTGCGCGGGACGCAGTCGGTGCGCGGCTATCTGCCCGCGATCATCGGGATGGTGGGCGGACGTGAGATGCGCCGGGCCGCACCGCGGCTCGCGGCCACCCGGGCGGAGCGCGGCGGTCTGGTGGGGCAGGGCGGCGCGGCCGATGAACAGGCCCGTACGGCAGCCACGCAGAGTCACCGGTGACGCTCTGTGCCCCGCGCTGACCTGGGCTTTCCTGATGATCCAGGAACCGAAATGCGGAGTGTGTCGCTGCGTGTAACTCTTGTCGGGCCCGACCCCCTTTCACCCGATGAGGAGTGACACTCATGGGCACGATGGACGAGTTCAACGAGAAGGCTCAGCAGGGCAAGCGCCAAGCGCAGGGCGAGCGCGGCCGCCAGCAGCAGCGCGGCCAGAAGGCCGGTGAGCGCGTGGAGTCCGGTGAGCGCATGGAAGAACGTGCCCGTCAGGACATGGGTGCCATCCCGCAGGACCGGCCGCGCAGCCGGCCCCAGGACCGTGAACGGGCCCAGCGCACCGGCCAGGAGCAGCGCCGTCAGCAGGGCGAGGGCCGGGGCAAGGAGACGCGCGAGCAGGAGCCCTTCGAGGAGATGTGATCTCCCGTGGCTGACGCCGGGCGCCGCCCGGCGTCAGCCACGAGGGCACGGTCAAGGGGCGCGCTCCAGCTCCGGGCGCGCCCCTTCGCCGTGCCCGGAGCCGGGCTCAGTTCCCGTTGCGCGGCGGGAGTTCGGGGCGCCGCAGATCCGGGACGTCCGCGTAGCCGGGCGGGCTCGCCGCCGGATGGCGCTCCAGCAGTTCCAGCGCCGTACGGACCGCCACCCCGAGCTGCGGATGGCGTCCCTCGGCCCAGTCCACCGGGGAGCGCGGCGCCTCGATGTCCGGCTCCACCCCGTGGTTCTCCACGCCCCAGCCGTAGGCGTCGAACCAGGCGGCGTTCATCGGCACGGTGATCGCCGTACCGTCGCCCAGCAGATGACGGCCGGTCATCCCGACCACCCCGCCCCAGGTGCGCAGCCCCACCACCGGGCCGATGCCCTGCACCTTGATCGCCGCGGCGATCATGTCCCCGTCGGAGGAGGTCATCTCGTCGGCGACGGCGACGACCGGCCCGCGCGGCGCGTTGCTGGTGTACGACACGGGCTGGGCGTTGCGGGTGAGGTCCCAGCCCATCACCGTGCGGGTGAGCTTCTCGACCACCAGCTCGCTGATGTTGCCGCCCGCGTTGCCCCGGACGTCCACGATCAGGGCGGGCAGCGACATCTCCCGGCGCACATCCCGGTTGAACTGGGCCCAGCCGGAGCCGCCCATATCGGGGATGTGCAGATAGCCGCACCGTCCGTCGCTCAACTCCCGCACCACCGCCCGGCGTTTGGCCACCCAGTCCTGGTAGCGCAGCGGCCGGTCGTCGATCAGCGGGACCACGGCGACCCGGCGCGGCGGCCCGTCCCCCTCGGACGGGGCGAAGGTGAGCTCCACCGTGGTGCCGCCCGCGGCGGTCAGCAGCGGATAGGGCCCGGACAGCGGGTCCACCGGGCGCCCGTCGACATGGGTGAGGGTGGCGCCCTCCCGGATGCCCGCCCCCGCCAGCGGCGATCGCGCCCGGGAGTCGGAGGACTCCCCGGGCAGGATGCGGGAGACGATCCAGGCGCCGTCCTTGGTGCGGGCGAAGTTGGCGCCCAGCAGCCCGATGGGGCGCTGGTAGTGGGCCGGGCCCTCGTTGCGGCGCGCGGGGCTGACATAGGCGTGGGAGGTGCCCAGTTCGCCCATCACCTCGCGCAGCAGATCGGCGAACTCATCGGGGGAGGCAACCCGTTCGACCAGCGGCCGGTACTGGTCGAGCACCCCGCCCCAGTCGATACCGCACATATCCGGTTCCCAGAAGTAGGCCCGGGTGATCCGGCCCGCCTCCTCATAGGCCTGCCGCCACTCGGCGGCCGGATCGACGGTGTGCTGGATCCGGCGCATGTCGATGTGGACGGTGGAGTCGCCGTCGCCGGACTCGGTGGCGGGCACCGCCCGCAGATCGCCCTCGTCGTTGACCACCAGCCGGGAGCCGTCGCCGCTGACCGCGAACCAGTCCAGTTCGGCGCTGAGTTCACTGCGCTTGGCCTTCGCCAGGTCGAAGTGTTCCAGGGTGGGACGGGCGGAGGTGTCGGCCGGGTTGGCGAAGGTCTCGCCGAGCGCGCCGGAGATCGGCCAGCGCAGCCACACCAGTCCGCCGCCGCTGACCGGATAGAGCGAGGAGTACTTGGAGGCGGGCACCGGGAAGACGGTGACCCGGCTGGGCAGCCCCTCCACCTCGACCGTGACGGTGCCGTCGCCTTCGGCCGCGCCGTCGTCCGGGTCCAGCCCGCCCGCCGCCGGCCGCCCCTCGGGGGACAGCGCGAAGGGGGAGGGGGTCGCGGAGGACAGCGGCACCAGATAGGGGCGGCAGCCCAGGGGGAAGGAGAGATCGCCGGTGTGCACGTCGTAGACGGGGTCGAAACCGCGCCAGGAGAGGAAGGCGAGATAGCGGCCGTCGCTGGTGAAGACCGGCTCCTCGTCCTCGAACCGGCCGTTGGTCACATCCACCGTCGTCCGGTCCGACAGCCGGGCGATCTTGATCGAGCGCAGTGAACGCCCGATGCCCGGGTGGGACCAGGCCAGCCAGGCGGAGTCGGGCGAGAAGGCGAGATCGCCCACCGGGCCGTTGAGCGACCGCACCAGCTCGGTGACCTCGCCGTTTCCGTCGGGGGAGGTGTCCACCAGCAGCAGCCGCCCGTCATGGGAGGCCACCGCCAGCAGATCCCCGTCCGGGGCGGGCTCCACCTCGTGCACCCGGCCCAGCTTCCCGGCGGCCAGCCGCCGCGGTTCGCCCGCCTCGGTGGCCCGCGGCAGGTAGCCGATCTCGATCGCGTCCTCGCCCTCGGCGTCCGTCACATACGCCACCCGGCCCGTGGCGCCCAGGACCGAGGGGAGCCGGACCCGGACCCCGGGGGTGTCGGCGAGGGTACGGGCGGGGCCGTCGCGGTGGGTCAGCCAGTACAGGCTGCCGCGTACGCACACCGCGCTGGCCCGGCCGGTGGTGTCCACCGCCAGTGAGTCGACGTGCGAGGCGGCCGGGATCTGGTAGGGCCGCCGCCCGGTGCGCGGTCCGCCCAGCCGTACGGCCAGCCGGCGCGGTACGGACTCCGGGGCCAGGTCGTCCACCAGCCACAGGTCGCCCGCGCACTGGTAGACCACGCGGGAGCCGTCGGTCGAGGCGTGCCGGGCGTAGAAGTCCGCGTGGTCGGTGTGGCGGCGCAGATCGGAGCCGTCGGGCAGACAGGAGTAGAGGTTGCCGATGCCCTCGTGGTCGGAGAGGAAGGCGATCCGGTCGCCGACGAACATCACCGAGTCCAGATGGCCGCCGATGTCGGGCAGCAGCCGGGTGCCGTGCAGCCACAGCCGTCCGGTGGCACCGCCCCGGTAGCGCTTCCAGGAGGCGGGTTCATGCGGCGGTTTGCCGGTGAGCAGGAGGGTGCGGTGCTCACCGTCCCGGTCGGCCACGGCGATGTCGGACACCGGCCCCCACGGCAGCCGTCCCCCGGGGCCGCCGTCGGTGGCCAGGCCGTAGGCCCAGGAGAAGTAGGAGAAGGGCTGGCCGTGGGAGGAGACGGCGAGGATCTGGGAGCGGCCGTCGGCGTCGGGGGGCGTCCAGCCGCAGACCCGGGCATCCGTACTGCCCCAGTAGGTCAGCCGGCGGGTCGGCCCGCCGTCCACCGGGACGAGATGGATCTCGGGATCCAGGCTGCGCCAGGTGGTGAAGGCGATCTGCGAGCCGTCCGGGGAGAACCGGGGATGGCCCACCCGGGTACGGTCCGCGGTCAGCCGCCAGGCACGCCCCGGGGCCTCTCCCGGGGCGGCCAGCGGCGCCACCCACAGATCGTCTTCGGCGGAGAAGCAGATCAACTCGCCGTGGAGATGCGGGAATCGCAGATAGGCGGAGGCATGATCGCTGCCGGGGCGCGGTGGTTCGCGGTGTGCGTCGCTCACTCCACCCATGTTTTCGGGCCCGGCGACCGGGAGCAACTCGGTTCTGTGACGGACACCACCAGCGAAACGGCTCGGTTTCGCTAGTGAGGGGCTTATGCTGGTCGAGTACGAAACCGTTTCGTTCGGAGGGAGGCGCCCCATGCAGGCGACGGACCAGCAGACAGAAGACCAGCCCACCGCCCGGGTGCGCCGCAGTCGGTTGTCCCCCGAGCGTGAGCGCGAGCTCTGCGAAGCCGTGGTCGACATGCTCCAGGAGGTCGGGTACGACGCCCTGACGATGGACGCCGTCGCGGCCCGCACCCACTCCAGCAAGGCCACGCTCTACCGCCAGTGGAAGAGCAAGCCGCAGCTGGTCGCCACCGCCCTGCGATGTACCAAGCCGATTCTGCTCGAGGACATCGACACCGGATCGCTGCGCGGCGACCTCCATGAGATCGTCAGGTGCTCCGAGCCCGCCCGGGAGCGGGACGCGGCGCTGATGAGAGGGCTCGCCCAGGCCGTTCATCAGAACGAGGACCTCCAGGAGGCCCTGCGCGAATTGTTGATCTACCCCGAGCTCGAGGCACTCAACGCCCTGCTGGGACGTGCCGTCGACCGGGGGGAGATCGCCGCCGAATCGCCCGCCCTGCGCTACATCCCGCACATCGTGTGCGGCGCCTATGTCGCCCGCCCGTTCATCGAGGCGAAAGAGCCTGATCTCGAGTACCTCGAGGACTTCATCGATGCCGTGATCCTCCCCGCTCTCGGCGCCTGACCTCCCCACACTCCCCGAACTTCCCCACATAACCCCATAGTCGCCAGCCGGCGCGCCGCTCTCGTCGCCGACTGGTCATCCCCACCTGTTCGTGTCATCTATTCGACGGGAGCATCTCTTCTCGTGGCCACGTTCCTCTATAAACTCGGTCGCTTCGCCTTCCGGCGACGCGGTTTGGTCTCCCTGATATGGGTGGCGTTGCTGGTGGTCGCCGGTGTCGGCGCGGCCACCGCCTCTCCGCCCGCCAATGAAAACTTCTCCGTCCCGGGTACGGAGGCGCAGAAGGCGTTCGACCTGCTGGAGGAGCGCTTCCCGGGCAGCAGCGCCGATGGCGCCACGGCCCGTGTGGTCTTCCACGCGCCGGACGGCGAGAAGATGACCGACCCGGCGAACAAGAAGGCCGTCAAGAAGGTCATCGCCGAGCTCAAGTCCAGCTCCGACCAGGTCGCTTCGGTCGCCGACCCCTATGTCTCGAAGGGGGTCAGCAAGGACGGCTCCACGGCGTACATCCTGACCACCTACAAGGTCAACTCCATGGAGCTGGAGGACAAGACGCGGGACGCGCTGGAGGACACCGGCGAACACGCCCGTGACTCCGGGATGACCGTGGAGATCGGCGGTGACGCGCTCCAGGAGATGCCCGAGACCGGCGCCACCGAGGTGATCGGTATCGCGGTCTCCGCCGTGGTCCTCGCCATCACCTTCGGCTCGCTGATCGCGGCCGGAATGCCGCTGCTGACCGCGCTGATCGGTGTCGGTATCGGTATCTCCTCGATCACCGCGCTGGCCTCCACCCTCGGACTCTCCAGCACCACGTCGACGCTGGCGATGATGATCGGCCTCGCGGTCGGTATCGACTACGCGCTGTTCATCGTCTCCCGCTACCGGGCGGAGCTGGCCGAGGGACGGGACCACGAGGAAGCGGCCGGACGGGCCGTGGGCACCGCGGGCTCCGCGGTGGTCTTCGCCGGGCTCACGGTGGTCATCGCCCTGGTCGGTCTCGCCGTGGTCAACATCCCGATGCTGTCCAAGATGGGCTTCGCCGCCGCGGGCACCGTGGTGATCGCCGTCCTGATCGCGATCAGCCTCATCCCGGCGCTGCTCGGGTTCGCCGGCAAGCGGATCGTCAGCCGCAAGGCCCGCAAGGCGGCCGAGGCGGGCGCTGACACGGGCGAGAAGAAGGAGAACGCCGGTACCCGCTGGGCCCGGTTCGTGCTGCGCCGCCCGGTGATGGTGCTGGTGGTGGCCGTCCTCGGCCTGGGTGTCGCCGCCGCCCCGGTGGCGAGCCTGGAGCTCGGCCTGCCCGACGACGGTTCGCAGCCGACCAGCACCACCAAGCGCAAGGCGTACGACATGGTGTCCGAGGGCTTCGGCCCCGGGTTCAACGGGCCGTTGATGATCACCGTCGACACCAAGAACAGCGACGACGCCAAGGGCGCCGCCAACCAGGTCCGCAAGACCATCGCGGGCATCGACGGTGTCGCCGGGGTCAGCCCGGCCACCTTCAACAAGGCCGGTGACACCGCCATGCTGTCGGTGGTGGCCAAGTACAAGCCCAGCAGCATCGACACCGAGCACGTGGTCGCCGACATCCGCGACGAGGCGGATTCGATCAAGTCCGACACCGGCGCCGACATGCTGGTCACCGGGCAGACCGCGATGAACATCGACATCTCGAAGAAGCTCAATGACGCACTGGTGCCGTATCTGGCACTGGTGGTGGGTCTGGCCTTCCTCCTGCTGATGGTCGTCTTCCGGTCCGTCCTGGTCCCGCTCAAGGCGGCGCTCGGCTTCCTGCTCTCCGTGGTCGCGGCGCTCGGCGCGGTCGTGGCGGTCTTCCAGTGGGGCTGGCTGGCGGGTCTGCTCAATGTGGAGGAGACCGGCCCGATCATGAGCATGATGCCGATCTTCATGATCGGTGTGGTGTTCGGTCTCGCGATGGACTACGAGGTCTTCCTCGTGACCCGGATGCGAGAGGCGTTCGTCCACGGCGAGCGTCCCGGCCAGGCCATCGTCACCGGCTTCCGGCACGGTGCCCGGGTGGTCACCGCCGCCGCGGTCATCATGATCAGCGTCTTCTCCGGGTTCATCGGCTCCACCGACTCGATGGTGAAGATGATCGGCTTCGGTCTCGCCATCGCGGTCCTCTTCGACGCGTTCATCGTCCGCATGGCCATCGTCCCGGCGGTGCTCGCCCTGCTCGGCAAGTCCGCGTGGTGGCTGCCGCGCTGGCTGGACAAGGCGCTGCCGAACGTGGACGTGGAGGGTGAGCAGCTGCAGAAGCAGCTCGGCACCGGCACCACGTCACCGGAGAAGGACGCGGAGCTGACCCGCGTCTGATCCACGCCTGATCCACGGGTGTCCATGGGGGCGCCCACGGCGCCGATGGCGGCCTTCCCACACAAGGAAGGCCGCCATCGGCGTTTTTTGCGATGTCTCCGCTCTTGCGAACCATTCGCAGACAGGCGCTACCATCGAGCCGAAACGCGCAGCTCAGGAGTGGAGCCCCCGGATGCATGTCCCCGACGGATTCATCAACGCCCCGGTGTCCGCGGCGACCGGTGTGGTCGCCGCTGCCGCCGTCGCGGTCAGTCTCCGCGGTGCCCGCCGGGAGCTGCTGGACACGGCGGGCGGGCCCGCCGGCGACGCCGGTACGGGCGGCGGGGAGCGCACCGCGCCCCTGGCGGGCCTGGTCGCCGCCTTCATCTTCGCCGTGCAGATGCTGAACTTCCCGGTGGCCGCCGGGACCAGCGGACATCTGCTGGGCGGAGCGCTGGCGGCGATACTCGTCGGCCCCTGCACGGGGGTGCTCTGCGTCTCCGTGGTCCTGCTGATGCAGGGGGTGCTGTTCGCCGACGGCGGCCTCACCGCGCTCGGTGTGAACATCACGGACATGGCGGTGGTCGCCACGGTCGTGGCCTACGCGATCTTCCGCGGGCTGCTGAAGCTGGCCCCGGGCCGCCGCCGCACCGTCACCGTCGCCTCCTTCGTGGCGGCGCTCGTCTCCGTCCCGGCCGCGGCGGCCGCCTTCACCGGGCTCTACGCGCTGGGCGGCACCACCGACGTCCCCATCGGCAAGGTCTTCACGGCCATGTTCGGGGTGCACGTACTGATCGGCATCGGCGAGGCGGCGATCACCGCCCTGACCGTCGGCGCGGTCATGGCCGTCCGCCCGGACCTGGTCCACGGCGCCCGCGGAGTGGCCGCCCGCCCCCTGGAGCTGCGCAACACCGGTCCGGTGGCCACCCCCGGCGCGCCCGCCGCGGCCCCCGCCGCCGCGCGGACGGCGGACGAGCCCGGGGCCGCGGCGGCGCCGGAGCCCGCGGCCGGCACCGCCCCGGCCCCGGCCGCCGCCACCCCGCGCCGCTCCGCGCGCCGGGTCTGGCTGGCCGGTCTGGCCGCCGCCCTGCTCTGCGCGGGTGTGGTCAGCTTCTACGCCTCCGCCAGCCCGGACGGGCTGGAGAAGGTCGCCGCCGACAAGGGCATCGACAAGAAGACCGAGGACCACGCCACCAAGGACTCCCCGCTCGCCGACTACGGCGTGAAGGACATCACCGACACCCGGCTGTCCGGCGGTCTCGCCGGGGTCATCGGTGTCGGCGCCACCCTCGCCGTGGGGACCGGGGTCTTCGTGGTGGTGCGCAGGCGCAGGTCGGCCGAGCCCGCCGAGACGTCCTGACATGGGCGCGGGCCACGCCCACCAGCTCTACCGGGAGGGCCGCTCTCCCGTGCACACGCTGGCCCCGCACTGCAAGATCGCCGCGGTGTTCTGCTTCGTCGTGGTGGTGGTCTCCACCCCGCGCGAGGCGGTCTGGGCCTTCGGGGCGTACGCGCTGCTGCTGGCGGGAGTGGCGGCGGTGGCCCGGATCCCGGCGGGCTTCCTGCTGCGGCGGCTGCTGATCGAGATCCCGTTCGTGGCCTTCGCCCTGCTGATGCCGTTCGTCGCGGAGGGCGAGCGGACCACGGTGCTGGGGATGTCGCTCAGCCAGTCCGGGCTGTGGAGCGCCTGGAACATCCTGGCCAAGGGCACCCTGGGCGTCGCCGCCTCGGTGCTGCTGGCGTCCACGACCGAACTGCGTTCTCTGCTGCTCGGGCTCCAGCGGCTGCGGATGCCCCCGCTGATGGTGCAGATCGCCTCGTTCATGATCCGCTACGGGGACGTGATCACCGACGAGATGCGCCGGATGCGGATCGCCCGCCGCTCACGCGGTTTCGAGGCGCGGGGGATCCAGCACTGGGGGGTGCTCGCGAAATCGGCCGGTGCGCTGTTCATCCGCTCCTACGAGCGGGGCGAGCGGGTCCATCTGGCGATGGTCAGCCGCGGTTACACGGGCACCATGCCGGTGATCGACGAGGTGACGGCGTCCCGGGCCCAGTGGACGTACGCCGCCGCACTCCCGCTGACCGCGCTGGCGGTCTGCCTGACCGGATGGATGCTCACGTGACCGCAGCCGAGACCCCGAAGACACCGGCCACCGGGCCCGAGGCGCCGCCCTCGCTCCAGGTGTCCGGTCTCGCCTACGCCTATCCCGACGGCCACCAGGCCCTCTTCGGAGTGGACCTCACCGTCGCCCGCGGGGAGCGGGTGGCCCTGCTCGGTCCCAACGGGGCGGGCAAGACCACCCTGGTGCTGCACCTCAACGGGATCCTGAACGCGGGCGCGGGGACGGTCACCGTCGCCGGACTGCCGGTGGCCAAGCGGAACCTGCCGGAGATCCGCCGCCGGGTGGGGATCGTCTTCCAGGACCCCGACGACCAGCTGTTCATGCCGACCGTGCGGGAGGACGTGGCGTTCGGCCCGGCCGCGGCCGGGCTGCGCGGCGCGGAGTTGGAGGAGCGGGTGCGCACCGCGCTGGAGCGGGTCGGGATGGCGGACTTCGCCGACCGGCCGCCGCACCACCTCTCCTTCGGCCAGCGGCGGCGGGTCGCCGTCGCCACGGTGCTCGCGATGGAGCCGGAGATCCTCGTCCTGGACGAGCCGTCGTCCAACCTCGACCCGGCCTCGCGCCGTGAACTGGCCGACATCCTGCGCTCGCTGGACGTCACGGTGCTGATGGTCACCCACGACCTGCCGTACGCGCTGGAGCTGTGCCCGCGCTCCGTGGTGCTCTCCGGCGGGGTGATCACCGCCGACGGCACCACCCAGCGGCTGCTGTGCGACGAGGAGCTGATGCGCGCCCACCGGCTGGAGCTGCCGTTCGGCTTCGACCCCGGCTCGGTGACGGTCCCCGGCGGGTGAGCGGATCCGGCGGCTGAGCGGACTCCTGCCGCGGGCCGTCCGGTGGTGTCCGCGGAAGGGGGCCCGGTCCGGACCTGCGCCGGGGTCCGTTGCACCATAAGGGGGGCACAGCGGAAGACACAGCGCACTCGGTCGGGTCGGCAGGGCAGGAGTCGGATCAGTGGTGGACGTCCAGGGCACGGTGGCCGACGGTTTCGAACCGGTCCGGGACGCTTTCGCCGAGAACTTCGCCCGCCGCGGTGAGCGCGGCGCGGCCGTGGTGCTCTACCGGGAGGGCGAGAAGGTCGTCGACCTGTGGGGCGGTGTCCGGTACGCGGACGACCCGGCCGACGGCACCGGGGAGGACGGCACCGCGGAGCCGTGGACCCGGCACACCGCGCAGGTCGTCCGGTCCGTCACCAAGGGCGTCGCCGCCGCGGTGCCGCTGCTGCTCCACCAGCGCGGTCAGCTCGACCTGGACGGGCGGGTCGGCACCTACTGGCCGGAGTTCAAGGTGAACGGCAAGGAGCGGGTGCTGGTACGGCATCTGCTGGGCCACCGGACCGGGATACCGGTGCTCGACACCCCGCTGACCCCGGACGAGGCGGTGGACGGGACATCCGGTCCGCGGGCCGTCGCCGCCCAGCGTCCCGTGTGGGAACCCGGCACCGACCACGGCTACCACGCCCAGACCTACAGCTGGCTGATGAGCGAGCTGGTGCGCCGGGTGACCGGACGGACCATCGGACGCTGGATCGCCGAGGAGATCAGCGGTCCCCTCGGCCTCGACCTGTGGCTCGGACTCCCCGCGGAGCAGCGCGCCCGCGTCGGCCGGATCGCGTCCGTCGAGGCGCCCGCGGGTCCCGCCGCCCAGGGGCTGCGGCTGCGTCCCAAGAGGTCGGTGACCGAGGCGTACCAGGACCCGGAGTCGCTGACGCGGCGGGCGTTCGCCGCGATCACCCCGCTGCCGGACGAGAACGACCCGGCGTACCTCGCCGCCGAACTGCCCGCCTCGGGCGGGGTGGCCACCGCCGACGCGCTGGCCCGCTTCTACGCGGCGCTGATCGGGCCGCTGCCCTCGGCCCGCACCGCCCGCGCGGGGGGACGGCTCTTCGCCCCGGCGACCCTGACCCTGGCCCGTACCGAGGAGTCGGCGGGGCCGGACCGGGTGCTGGTGGTCGGTACCCGCTTCGGGCTCGGCTACATGCTGCACGGACCGGCGTCCCCGCTGCTCGGGCCCGGTTCCTTCGGCCATCCGGGCCGCGGTGGCTCGCTCGCCTTCGCCGACCCCGGGGCCCGGATCGGCTTCGGCTACGTCACCAACGGGATGCAGCGCGGGGTCACCGCGGATCCGCGGGCGCAGGCGCTGGTACGCGCGGTGCGGACGTCCCTGGCGGCCCGGGAGGGGTAGGGCGTGTCCGCACGCACGGCCCCCGGCGTGAACTCCGTTCGTTCGCACGCCCCTTGAATGCCTCCATGCGCCCTCAGATATCCGCGCCGGTCACCTGATCAAGGGCCAAGGGTCCCTATTGCGCCTTCCCCGGTCTGCCCAGACTGGGAGGTCTTCCGGCAGGGCAATGCCCCTGGCATGAGAACGGACGCCGTGGGCAACGGCGCCGCCCTGCCGGAGGCCGGGGGACGACGGGGGAACCAGGTGGAGCGTACGGAGACGGCCGGCGGCCGTGCGCGGACGAGCGGCGCGCGCTCCACCACCCCCCGTGGCACGGCGGACTTCCGCCCGCGCACCGTGCCGATCCCTGTCCCGCGCGGCGCGGGCACGGAACACGGCACACCCATGTGCCGGAACAGGGGGGATCGGCATGAGGGACGGCACTGCGGAGCACGGTGGCGGACCGCCGCTCCAGGTGGCGGTGGTCGAGGACCACGAGATGACCCGGCGGGGTCTGGTCGCCGCGCTCGACGCGGACCCACGGCTGACGGTGGTGAGCGACGTTCCCTCGGTGGAGCGGCTGACCGTCAGCGGCGCCGAGTACGACGTGTGCGTGGCCGATCTGCGGGGCGTCGGCACCGCCGAGCGGTTCACCGAACTGGTGCGGCGCTCGGACGTGGTGGTGTGCACCGCCTCCGAGCAGTGGCGGCAGCGGGTCGCGCCGTGGGTGTGCGGGGCGCGCGCGGTGTTCGGCAAGACGGTGAGCGCGGTCGTGCTGGCCAATGCCGTATGGGATGCCCGCCACCATCCGCACTGGCTCAAACCGCATCTGGCCTCCGCGCTGGAGGCGGCCGTGCGCGAGTGCGGCCTCACCGTGGAGCCCTATCTCGCCGATGTGCTGGCCCGCACCGCCCGCGGCGGGCGGGTGGCCTGGATCCTGGACGAACTGGACGTCACCGAGGAGCGCTACCGCGAGGACCTCCATCTGCTGCGCACCCGCTGCGCCGCGGCCGGGCTCGGCCGGCTCACCCTGCCGGACGTACCGGACCCGGCGGCACCCGGCCAACCGGCCATGGCCCATGAGCCGGTGGTGTTCTCCAGCTGGGCGGCCGGGCTGAGCGACGGAATGGTCAGGGCGCTGGAGTGGTACGCGGACGGCTACTCCTACGAGGAGACCGCCGCCCAGCTCGATGTGAAGGTCTCGACCGTCCGCACCCAGATCGAACGGGCCATGACGGTCTGCGGCATCCGCTCCAAGCCCGCCGACGTCCGCATGATGTTCGCGATGTACGTCTGCTCCCGGCACAGCAAGCCGGATCTGCTGCTGCGCAGGCTCAGCGCGCTGGGCGCCCATCCGCCGCGGCGCGGGGTCTAGGCCCCATCCACGAGGTCGCGGGCCCGGCGGGACTTCGCGGACACGCCCTGGGAGGCCGCTGTCGGATTCTGTCGTCACGGGAGACGACACCGGCCGCCGGAATTCCCCGCACCGGCGTGGGACGCGGAGTGACACCCCCGGCGCGGAGGATCGGAGGCGGGCCCTCGAGGGGAGAGCGAGGGCCCGCCATCCGAGAAACGGAGAAGCCATGTCCGAACACCGCGCAGCGCGGGACGGGGCGACGTCCGACCGTCTGCTGGGCACCGCCGACACCATGCTCCGCCGGATCGAATCCCTCATCAAATGGGGCGACCGCATCAGCGAGGCCAGGGACGAACTCAACGCCAAGCGCCCGCCGCTGCGTGATGTCCTCGGCTACGCCGACGTGGTCGACTTCCTGGTCACCAACCATTCCCAGGCGCCCGGCGCGACGGCCGGCGCGGTCCTCCGCCGCCGCACGGGCGATGAGTTCCTCGTCCAGACCTTCTTCCTGGACGCGGAGGGCACCCCGCTGGGCGACGGCCGCGGCGAGAGCGACGGCCACCGCGAGGACCGGCGGAACCGCGAGCACCGGCGGGGCCGGAGCCGCGACGGCGGTGGCGACGGCGGGACCGGCACGCCCGCCCCGGTCTGGATCTGCCGGGCCCGGAGGCTGGACGACGAACTGTCCGACGCCTTCGGGGACACCGATCTCATCGTCTTCGGAGAGGCTGCACCGTCATGCTGAGTCTGCTGGCCATGGTCCTCGTCGCGCTCGGCGGCCTGGGCGCCGTCGCGGTGGTCTACGTCGTCATGGTGACCATCGAATTCCTCACCGACTGGTTCCGCGCCCGTGGCGAGCGGCTCCAGACCGACCCCGACCTGCGCGCCATCACCGTCGCCGAGGACATCCGCAACGGCAACGTCACCTATATCCAGGGCCTGTTCGACACCTCCCTGGAGAAGTTCGTCGACAGCCGCCGCGTCGAGGGCAAACAGGCCGACGAGCGGGTACGCCGCGCCCACGCCGCCCACCAGGTCGCCGTATGGGGATGACCCGCCGAGCCGCCATCCGCGCCGCCACCCAGGGAGGAGAGAGCCCGGTGAAGAGCCATGGACGGACCGGGGCCCGCGCCACCGCGGCCACCGAACACCCCGGGGCACACACGGCGGGGGCCGTCCGCCACTCCTTCGCGGTCAGCGGTATCCCCCGGAGCGCCGACGCCGTCGAGGCGGGGCTGCTGCGAACCCGGCTGATCGCCGCCGCCAAGGCGTTCAGCGTCAGCCACGGGCCGCGCCCGCTCACCGTGACCCTCACCAACCGCCCCCGGCCGGCGGACGAGCGGATACCGGACGCGGCGGACCCGGTGCCCGGCCCGGACGAACCGTCGACGGCCGAACGGGCCCGGTGGTTCACCGCGACCGCCCCGCTGTACACCTTCGAACGCCTGGTGCTGCCCGAAGGGACCCTGGACCAGTTGCTGCGCGCGGTGCACACCGTGGAGCGGCGCGGGGTGCTGTTCGACGACTGGGGGCTGCGGAGCATCCAGCCGCACCCCAGCTCGGCGGTGAACCTCGAAGGCGGGCCAGGCACCGGTAAGACCCTCGCCGCGCACGCCATCGCCGACCGGCTGGGCCGCCCCGTGATCGCGGCCCGGGGCTCGCAGTTGGAGAGCAAGTTCCACGGGGAGGGTCCGAAGAACCTCGCGGCGCTCTTCCACGCCGCCCGTGAGCAGGGCGCGGTGCTCTTCCTCGACGAGGCGGACTCACTGATGTCCGCGCGGTTCGAGACCACGAGCCACGGCTCGGAGACCGCGGTGAACGCCATGCGCAGCGAGATGCTCACCGCGCTGGACAGCCATGAGGGGCTGGTGGTGTTCGCCACCAACCTGGTGACCGCGTATGACACCGCGTTCGACAGCAGGGTGTGGCATGTCCGGTTCCCCAACCCGGATCGGGCGGCCCGCACCGAGATCTGGCGGCGCCACCTCCCCGAGGCCCTGCCCCGGGACGACACCGTCTCACCCGAGGCCCTGGCCGAGGTCGACGACGTCACCGGGCGGGACATCTGCCGCGCGGTGATCGACGCGGCGGCGGAGGTGCTGCGCACCGGGCGGAACCGGGTCGGGCAGCGGGATCTGCTCGACGCCGTGGAGCGCATCAAGGCGGGACGGCCCCGCCGTGGGGAACCCACCGCGCCATCCGCTCCGGCACCCACCCCGGTACCCGCGCCACCCGGTGTCGCCGAAGCCGTCGCGAACGCCGTGCCGTCACCCCGCGAGGGGTGACCCGCCCCAGCCGTCCCCGCCCGGCCGTGCCCCCGGGCGGGGGCCCTTCCGCGTACGGCGTCAGCCCTTGACCCCCAGGGTCGCCACGTCATAGCCGCCGGAGTACGCGTCACTGGTGTGCACATTGGTGAGCCGGGTGCCGCGCCAGCTGTAGCCCCGCTGGAAGAGGAGCGGTACGTAGGCGGCGTCGTCGACCAGCGCTTTGACGATCGCCGTGCTCCACGCGTTGTCGCTGATCAGCAGGAGCATCTCGGCGACCGCTCCCATATGCCCCGGTGCGGGCACCGGCTGGACCGGCTCCACCCGGGCGCCGCGGTGTGTCGCGGGCCGTCGCGAGGGGTCAACCGGCGTGCAGCATCAGGCCGATGCCCGCCACCATCAGCCCGGCCGCCACGATCCTCGGGGCGCCGAACCGCTCCTTGAAGAAGAGCGCGCCGATCGCCGCGCCCACGATGATCGACGACTCGCGGAGCGCCGCGATCGGGGCCAGCGGCGCCCGTGTCTGCGCCCACAGCACCAGGCCGTACGCGAAGACCGACAGCACCCCGCCGAGCAGCCCGCGCAGCGCGACCGGGCGCAGCTGCCCGATCAGCGCGCGGCGGCGGACCGCCAGGGCGTACACCGGGACGGCGAAGCCCTCCAGGATCATCAGCCAGGCGATATAGCCCATCGAGCTGCCGGAGGCGCGCACACCGAGGCCGTCGATCACCGTGTACGCGGCGATGGACAGACCGGTGGCGACCGCCGCGGTGAGCGCCAGCCAGGGCCGTCCGCCGTTCGCCGTGGAGCCGTTCGCCGTGGCGTCGGCAGCGGCCCGACGGCCGCCCCGGACGCCCCACAGCGCCACGCCCAGCAGCCCCGCCGAGGCGAGCGCGATCCCCGTCGCCTGCCAGGCGTCCGGGGTCTCGCCGACGAAGACCGCGGCCAGCACGGTCACCACCAGGGGCGCGGTGCCACGTGCGATGGGATACATCTGGCCGAAGTCACCGAGGTGGAACGACCGCATCAGCAGGACGTAGTAGATGACGTGCACCACCGCGGAGGCCAGCAGATACGGCCAGGCGGCGGCGTCCGGCACCGGGGTGAAGGCGGCCATCGCAAGGCCGCACACCGCCCCGCCGCCGCCGACCAGGGTGAAGGCGAGCAGCTGGTCGCGTATGCCGTGCGCGATGGCGTTCCAACTGGCGTGGGTGATGGCCGCGATGAGCACCGCGACCGCGACGAGCGGGGTCACGCGGTGCGCTCGCGCACGTCCGCCACGGTGGCTCCGGCGTGGGTGACCAACTCGGCCGGGGGCAGCGGGAACACCGTGTGCGGGGTGCCCGCGGCGGCCCACACCACCGGGTGGCCGAGCAGTCCGCGGTCGGCCAGCACCCGGGTGCGCACCCGGTGGCCGAAGGGCGGCACCCCGCCGATGGCGTAGCCCGTGGTCTCCCGGACCACCGACGGGTCGGCGCGCCGGACGGATCCGGCGCCGAGCTCCTCGCGCACCCGCTCGACGTCGACCCGTGAGGCGCCGTCCACCAGCACCAGCACCGGTGTGCCGTCGGCCTCGAAGACCAGGGACTTCACGATCTGGCTGAGTTCGCAGCCGAGCGCCGCGGCGGCCTGGGCCGCGGTGCGGACCGCGTCGGGGAAGGCCCGCACCTCCACCTCCAGGCCGAGTTCGCGCAAGGCGTCGGCGAACCGTGGATGAGCTGCGGAATCCGGAATGGCCATGGCCTTGACGCTATCGGGGCGCCGCTGAGCCACGCGAGGGCATTTCCCCGGTACCGGAATGAGGTCCGGACCCGCCGGGTTAGCGGTTTCACGCGCTTGGAGGCGGCTCGTCCGTACGCCGCGCACCAGCGGGACGTCAGCAATGTCACAAGACCCGGAAGCTCTACATCACCCTGAAAGACCGATAACGCCCTGAAGAGGAGATATGCGGATGTTGCTGGGTATCGCCCTGCCCGCCGGTGACGACCACACCGGCAATCTGGTCACCGAACTGCTCGGTCAGGTCCAGGAGGCCGCCGCGGCCGGGATCGGCGCGGTGTGGTTCGCCCAGCGCCAGGACGTCGACGCGGTGACGCTGGCCGCGCTCGCCGGTCAGGCCGTCCCCGGGATCCGGACCGGCACCAGTGTGGTGCCGGTCTACCCCCGGCATCCGATCACCCTCGCCGCGCAGGCGCGCACCGCCCAGGCGGCCTCCGCCGGACGGTTCCAGCTCGGCCTGGGGCTCTCCGGCAAGAGCTTCGTGGAGGAGAGCTTCGGGGTCCCCTTCGACCGGCCCATCCGGCACCTGCGCGAGTACCTCACGGTGCTGGGCGGTCTGCTGCGCGAGGGCGCGGCCGACTTCGTCGGCGAGACCCTGCGCGCCCGCACCGTCTACGGCCCGGTCTCCGTGGCGGGAGCGGAGGCGCCCCCGGTCCTGGTCGCCGCGATGGGCCCGCAGGCGCTGCGCGCCACCGGGGAACTGGCCGACGGTACGGTGCCCTTCCTCGCCGCGCCCCGGGCGCTGGCGGACTACGTCATGCCCACCATCGGCGCCGCGGCACGGGCGGCCGGGAGGCCCGCCCCGCGGGTGGTCGCCATGGTCCCCGCGCTGGTCACGGTCGATACGGACGCGGTACGGCGGCGGGCCCGCGAACAGTTCGCCTTCTACGAGGGCATCCCGTCCTACCGCGAGATCCTGGACCGCGCGGGGGTGGAACGGGCCGGGGACGTCATGGCGATCGGCGACGAGGAGACCGTGGCGGCCGAGCTCCGCCGCCACATCGAGGCGGGCGCCACCGAGCTGATCGTCTCCCAGACCGGTATGGGCACCGCGGAGGACCGGCGGCGCACCTGGCGGCTGCTGGGCGAACTGTCCGCCGGGAGCCGCTAGGCCCCGTCCGGGACGCGCACCGGCGTTCAAGACGGCGTCCGGACCCGCCGCGGAGGATCGGGGCATGGACCTTGCACCCGTCAACCTCACCGAGGCGCTGGCCTCCTTCGACGACGTCTACAGCCCCCGCGTCGTGGGCCGGATCAACGACTACGACATCCGGATCGCCCACACCCGGGGCGAACACATCTGGCACGTCCACGACGACACCGACGAGTTCTTCCTCGTCCTCGACGGCCGCTTCGACATCGCGCTGAGGGACGCCGACGGCACCGAGACCACCGTCGTCCTGCGGCGCGGCGACACCTTCACCGTCCCCCGGGGCACCGAGCACAAGCCGTCCTCTCCCGGGGCCTCGATCCTCATGGTCGAGCCCTCCGGCACGCGGACGACCGGGGACCGCCACGAGGGCGGGATCCCGACCCATGTGGACAGCACCACGGGCCACCCGCTCAGCTGACCGGCAGCCAGAAGGGCCGGGCGGACGCGGAGTTCCCGCGCCCGCCCGGCCCCCTTTGCCCGTCCGGGTCCGCCGTCAGCCCGCGCGCAGCACCGAGGCCACGATCGGGCCCGCGGTGTCACCGCCGTGGCCGCCCTCGGGGACCACACCGGCCGCGGCCAGGTCACCGCGGTAGGCGGTGAACCAGCCGTTGGGCTGCTTCTGGCCGTCGACCTCGGCCGAACCGGTCTTGGCGCCGAAGTCGCCGCTCATCCCGGACATGGCCTCCGCGGCGGTGCCGGAGGTGGCGGTCAGGTGCATCAGCTTGCGCAGCTGCTCGCGGGTGCCCGGCTTCATGGTGCGCGGGGCCTTGGCCAGCGTCCGGTCGTCCAGCGACGGCGCGACCAGGTACGGCTGGCGGAAGACACCGGTGGAGGCGGTGGCCGAGACCGACGCCATGTTGAGCGGGTTCATCCGCACCCCGCCCTGGCCGATCAGCGAGGCGGCCTTGGAGGCCGCGGACTGCACCGGCACCGCGCCGTCGAAGGAGGGCACGCCCGTCTGCCAGTTGAGGCCGATGCCGAAGACGTCCCGGGCCTCCTTGGTGAGGTCGTCGTCCTTCAGCTTCGCGGCCTGGCTGATGAAGGCGGTGTTGCAGGAGCGGGCGAAGCTCTGCTCGAAGGTGCCGCCCTTGATCTCGAACTTGTCGTCGTTCTGGAACTTCCAGCCGCCGTACGAGGAGTACTTGGGGCACGGGTGCGCCTTGCCGTACGCGGCCAGACCCTTGTCGATCAGGGTGGCCGAGGTGATGACCTTCATCGTGGAGCCGGGTGCGTAGGAGCCCTGGAGGGCCGCGTTGAAGCCGTTCGCGGGGGAGTTGGCCACCGCCAGTATCTCCCCGGTGCTGGGCTTCACGGCGACCACCGACGCCTTGGCACGCTTGCTCACCGCCCGCTCGGCGGTGCGCTGGAGCCCCGCGTCGATCGTGGTGCGCAGGGTGCCGGGGGTGCCCTTGGAGAGCACCTTCAGCGTCTCGTCGGGGGACTTGGACCCCTTGGCGCGGGCGATCCAGGTCTCGACCCCGGCCGTGCCGCCCGCCTTCTTGCCGTAGCGCTCGCGCAGTCCGGCGAGGACGGTCTTCAGCGTCGGGTGGTCCTCGGCGCTCAGCTCCGCGCCGTCGCGGTCCACGGCCTTGATCGGCGGGGCGTCGGCCTCACCGGTCCTCAGGGTGTCACCGGCGCGCAGCTTGGGGTGCACCACCGACGGCTTCCAGTCGACGACGGCCTTGCCCGAGCCGGTGTCGCGGGTGACCGTGAGCGAGGAGGCGTAGGTCAGCGGGACCTGGCGGCCGCCGTAGGAGATCCGGGCGTTCACCGAGAACGGCACGGTCCGGCCGCTCGGCTTCCCCGGCTCCAGCGCCACCTTGCCGACATGGGCCTTCTTCCGGTACCCGGTGAGTGCCGTGGTGGCCGCCTCGGTGTCATCGGTGAGCGCCGCGGCCTTCGCCGCCGATCCGGACGACCACGCCGCGAGGAACTCCCTGGCGGTGGTCCTGACCTCGGCCGCGCTGGGCGGGCCGGTCTTCGCGCTCTTCAGGGAGTTGTTGTCGCCCCCGGCGTTCGCGCCGTTCTTCCCTCCCGACGTGTCGTCCCCACCCCCGCCGCAACCGGCCGTACCGATCATGGCGGCGAACAGCGCACCGGCGATCGCGGCTCTCGCGCCACTCCGCATTGCAGACCCCCACAGTCCTCGAATTCCCCCACCAGTCCGATGGAGGCCGTGGTGGAGGCACTCTACCGGCATCCCCGACGGGGTCCGCCGCCACCGCCGGAGCCCCCGTCCGGGGGCCCGGAAGCCCGGCGGACGGCGGGTTCCGGGGCCCGGTTCAGATCCAGGAGTCCAGCCACATCCGCGCCCGCCAGGCGTCGATCGGAAGGGTCTGGCCGGTGTAGAGCGGGAAGAAGTAGATGAAGTTCCAGATGATGAGCAGGATCAGCGCTCCGGAGCCGACGGTGCCCACCACCCGCCGGGTCTCCGAGGCCCCCGGCGGCCCCAGCATCGCGCCGATCATCATCGCCACCGCCAGGCACAGGAACGGCACGAAGACCACGGCGTAGAAGGAGAAGATCGTGCGGTCCGGGTAGAGGAACCACGGCAGATAGCCCGCCGCCACCCCGCACAGGATCGCGCCCGCCCGCCAGTCGCGCCGCAGCGCCCAGCGGTACAGCAGGTACACCAGCGCGAAGCAGGCCGCCCACCACAGCAGCGGGGTGCCGATGGCCAGGACCTCGCGGGCGCACTTCTCGGTGGTGCCGGAGGGGCAGCCCGCCTCGCCCGGTTTGGGCGACTCGTAGAAGTAGGAGACCGGACGGCCCTGGACCAGCCAGCTCCAGGGCTGGGACTGGTAGACGTGCTTCGAGTCCAGGTCCACGTGGAACTGGTAGACCTCGGTCTCGTAGTGCCACAGGCTGCGCAGCGGGTTGAGCAGCCAGGAGAACGCCCCGCCGCTGCTGTAGCCGCCGTCGGTCTCGGCCCAGTGGCGGAAGTAGCCGCTGTCCCGCCAGCCGGTGCGCTTGCTGTACGAACCGGCGGTCGCGAACCAGCCGGACCAGGAGACGATGTAGGTGACCAGCGCGACCGGCACCGTGGACAGGAACGCCCAGCCCAGATCGCGCCGGAGCACCGCCCGGTAGGGGCTGCTGACCCCCGCCAGACGGCGTGCGCCCACGTCCCACAGGACGGTCATCAGCCCGAAGGCGGCCAGCACGTAGAGCCCGCTCCACTTGGTGCCGATGGCCAGGCCCACCATCACCGCGGCCGCGATCCGCCAGGGCCGCGGGCCCAGCTTCAGGCTCCAGGCGACCGCCGGGTCCGGCCGGGCCGTACCGTCCTCACGGGTCGGCAGCGCCGCGGCGAGCCGGGCCCGCGCATGGTCCCGGTCCACCAGCAGACAGCCGAAGGCGGCCAGCACGAAGAACATCAGCACCAGGTCGAGCAGGGCGGTGCGGCTCATCACGTAGTGCAGTCCGTCCACCGCGAGCAGCGCGCCCGCCAGACAGCCGAGGAACGTCGAGCGGAACAGCCGCCGTCCGATCCGGCACAGCATCAGCACCGACAGCGTGCCGAGCAGCGCGACCACGAACCGCCAGCCGTACGGGTTCAGCCCGAAGATCTGCTCGCCGATGCCGATGACCCACTTGCCGACCGGCGGGTGGACCACGTACGCGGCGGCGTCGCCGAGCGGGATGTGCTGCGGGGTGCCGAGGATCTGCTCGTTGGCGTTCTTCGGCCAGGTGCCCTCGTAGCCGAACTCCCAGAGTGACCAGGCGTCCTTGGCGTAGTACGTCTCGTCGAATATGACGTTGTCCGGGCTGCCCAGCCGCCAGAAGCGGACCAGCCCGGCGCAGAGCGCGACGAGCAGCGGTCCGGCCCAGCCCGACCAGCGGGCGATCCGGGCCGCCGCGGTGGGGGTCGCACCGAGCGTCTCCCACAGCCGGGCGCCCTGCTGCGGGTACGGCGGGACCAGCCGCTCGCGTACGTCGGACCGGGGCCGGCCCGCGTAGCCGAAGCGGCGCAGCCGGCGCTGCCAGGCCGGGGGGTGCTGGCCGGCGGCGTGGCCCGGCTGCGCGTGGGTCGCGGTGTCACTGCTCACCGGGCCATCGTAAGGAAGCGGACTGTGACTGGCGTCCACTTGCGGTGGGCCGGGCTGTCGTCACCGTCACGGCGGCGCGGCGCGGCTGCGAGGATGGTGGGCGTGACTGGAACGCTCGTACTGGCAGGGACCCCCATCGGCGACACCGCGGACGCGCCGCCGCGGCTGGCGGCCGAGCTCGCCGCGGCCGATGTGGTGGCCGCCGAGGACACCCGGCGGCTGCGCCGTCTCACCCAGGCGCTGGAGGTCACGCCCGGCGGCCGGGTGGTGTCCTATTTCGAGGGCAATGAGTCGGCCCGTACGCCCGAGCTGGTCGAGGCGCTCATGGGCGGCGCCCGGGTGCTGCTGGTCACCGACGCCGGGATGCCCTCGGTCTCCGACCCCGGCTACCGGCTGGTCGCCGCCGCCGTGGAGCACGGCATCAAGGTCACCGCGGTGCCCGGGCCGTCCGCGGTGCTCACCGCGCTGGCGCTCTCCGGGCTGCCGGTGGACCGCTTCTGCTTCGAGGGCTTCCTGCCGCGCAAGGCGGGGGAGCGGCTGGGGCGGCTGCGCGAGGTCGAGGCCGAGCGCCGCACGCTGGTGTACTTCGAGGCCCCGCACCGGCTGGACGACACTCTGGCCGCCATGGCCGAGGTGTTCGGCGCCGACCGGCGTGCCGCGGTCTGCCGGGAGCTGACCAAGACCTATGAGGAGGTCCGGCGCGGCCCGCTCGGGGAGCTGGCCGCCTGGGCGGCCGAAGGGGTGCGCGGCGAGATCACCGTGGTGGTGGAAGGGGCCGCCGAACCCGGGCCGGAGGACGCCGGTCCCGAGGAGCTGGCCCGGCGGGTCGCGGTGCGCGAGGAGGCGGGGGAGCGCCGCAAGGAGGCCATCGCGGCGGTCGCCCAGGCGGCGGGTGTGCCCAAACGGGAGGTCTTCGACGCCGTCGTGGCGGCAAAGAACGCGGCAGGAAACGGGCCACGCGAAGGTAAAGGGCGGTAGGGATAGGCAAAGGCGGGGTCAGCCGCCGGGGCCTTTCGCAAAGGCGGTCGCCAAAACTGCCTCAAACTCGGGGAACAGCTGCTGCGGTATCGCGCGGAAAGGCGTCCACTGGTGGGGACGGCGCGGGCGGGGCCATCCCGGATCCCTTGTCCCGCGCGACAAGAGGAGCTGCCATGAGCGATATAGCGGGAACCCCGAGCGGTGTCCGGCCGACGGCCCGTCTCCCTCTCGGCCCGGCGGTCGGCGAAGTGGCCCACGAGGCGTATGCCTTCGCCTGTATGAAGTGCGGGCACGGCTGGGAGCGGTCGTACGACATCGAGCACCATGTGGACGGTGAGGGCCGCGCCTTCGTCGTGTACTTCACGGACGGGACGCGCGTCCGGTCCCCGCTCACGAGCCCCGACTGCGTCAACTGCGGTGGCCATCTGGTGCGCATCATGCGGGCGGGCCAGGTCGCGTCGGCGCTGGAGGGTGCGCGGCGCGGGCGGCGGCGCACCGTCCTGGGGGCGTCGGCGGCGCAGGGCAGCGGCATGACGGGGGACACGGCGGGGGACGAGGACGGCGCCAGGCGCCGCAGGCATCACTGGCACCTCTCGGATCTGCTGCACCCGTTTCAGCACCACCGCACCTGAGAACCGGGCCGTCCGGCACCGATGAGCCCGATGCGGAACACCTGAGCGGCCGGACGCGATTCACCGCGCATTCACCGGCATTCATAGAATCGCCGTCATGGCGAAAACAGGACCGGCACCCGGCGGCAGCGAGAAGGCGAACGGAGCGCGAAAGGAAAAGGACGCGCCCCCGCCGCTGCCCGAACCGCTGCGGGTGCCGGTGGCCGACTCCCACACCCATCTGGACATGCAGACCGGCACGGTCGAGGAGGCGCTCGCCAAGGCGGCGTCCGTCGGGGTGACCACCGTCGTCCAGGTGGGCTGTGATGTCGCCGGGTCCCGCTGGGCGGCGGAGACCGCCGCCGCCCACGAGAGCGTGTGGGCGACCGTCGCCCTGCACCCCAACGAGGCGCCCCGGATCGTGCTGGGCGACCCGGACGGCTGGTCCCGCCAGGGCGCGCGGCAGCCCGGCGGCCAGGCGGCGCTGGACGCCGCCCTCGCCGAGATAGACACGCTGGCCGCACTGGACCAGGTGCGCGGGGTCGGCGAGACCGGCCTGGACCACTTCCGCACCGGCCCCGAGGGCATGGCCGCCCAGGAGTACTCCTTCCGACGCCACATCGGCATCGCCAAGGACCACGGCAAGGCGCTGGTCATCCATGACCGCGACGCCCATGACGACGTGTTGCGGATCCTGGCGGAGGAGGGTACGCCCGAGAACGTCGTCTTCCACTGCTACTCGGGTGACGCCGCCATGGCCGAGGTGTGCGCCGAACGGGGCTATTACCTGTCCTTCGCGGGCAACATGACGTTCAAGAACGCCCAGCCGCTCCGCGACGCCCTCGCCGTCGCGCCCCTCGACCGGGTCCTGGTCGAGACGGACGCGCCCTTCCTGACCCCCGCCCCGTACCGCGGACGGCCCAACGCTCCGTATTTGATTCCGATCACCCTGCGGGCCATGGCCGAGGTCAAGGGAGTCCCCGAGGACGAGCTCGCGGCCGCCGTAGCAGCCAATACGGCCCGCGCCTTCGGTTACTGACGCCGGACGCCGGACGCACGGCGTCACGACACAGCGTGACGCCGTGACTTTGGAGAGTGACGATCACCCGCTACAGTCCCGGACCCATACGCCCCATCCCCGGACGTGTGGAGTGTGGTCGTGAGCCGAACGCAGGACAGCCACCCCGTCCCGGGCGGACGCGCCGTCGCGCGCCGTGCCGCCCGGCGCAAACGCACAGCCGCCCGGACCGATCCCATGCGACGGCTGCTGCCCCAGGCACTCGTCGTCGCCGCTCTGGCCGGAGGCACCTCCGCCTTCGTGGCCCATGACAAGGCGGTGCACCTCACCGTGGACGGTGAGCAGCGCACCCTGCACACCTTCGCCGACGACGTCGGCGAACTGCTGGCCGAGGAGAAGGTGCGGGTGGGCCGTCACGACATCGTGGCCCCCGCCCCCGGCCAGAGCCTCAAGGACGGTGACGAGGTGGCCGTGCGCTACGGCCGCCCGGTCGCCCTCACCCTCGACGGCCGACGCCGCGAGGTGTGGACCACCGCCGGTACCGTCGACGGCGCGCTGAACCAGCTCGGGGTGCGCGCCGACGGCGCCTTCCTCTCCGCCTCGCGCTCCGCCGGGATCTCCCGGCGCGGACTGGCCCTGGACGTCCGCACCGAGCGCACCGTCACTTTCACGGCCGACGGACGCGAGCACACCGTGCGCACCAACGTCGCGACGGTGGGCGAGGCGCTCGACGACGCCGGGATCACCCTGCGCCGCCACGACACCACCTCTGCGCCCGAGGGCAGCTTCCCGCGCGACGGCCAGACCGTGAAGGTGACGCGGATCACCCGCGACAAGGAGGTCCGTCACAAGCCGCTGGCCTTCACCACCGTCCGGCGCGCGGACCCCACGGTGCCCAGGGGCACCGAGATCGTCGAACGCCAGGGACGGCCGGGCTCGGTGCGCACCACCTACCGGGTGCTCACGGTCGACGGTGTCCGCGAGCGGCCGCACAAGCTGAGCTCGGAGGTGGTCAAGGAGCCGGTGCCCAAGGTCGTGCGGGTGGGCACCCGGGCGGCTCCGCCCCCGGCGACGCCCCCCGGTGGTGGCGGTGCCGGTGGCGGTGGTGGCGGCGACGGGCTCAACTGGAACGCGGTGGCGCGCTGCGAGTCCGGCGGCCGGGCCGACGCGGTGGACCCCAGCGGCCGCTACGGCGGGCTCTACCAGATGGACCGGCAGACCTGGCGCTCGGTCGGCGGCAGCGGCAATCCGCAGGACGCGCCCGCCTCCGAACAGACCCAGCGGGCCAAGAAGCTGTATGTGCAGCGCGGTGCCAGCCCCTGGCCGAACTGCGGCAGCAACCTGCACCGGTGAGCCACCCGGGGGCACCCCGCCCGCCCGGGGTGCCCCCGGCCCCTCCCGCCGGAGCCCGGACCGGCCCGCCGCAAAGTCGGCCTAGACTTCCCCGGTGAGCTCCACCGACCCCGATGTCCTGCTCGGCCCCGCCGACGTCCGCGCGCTCGCGGCCCGGCTCGGCGTACGCCCCACCAAGCAGCGCGGCCAGAACTTCGTCATCGACGCCAACACAGTCCGCCGGATCGTGCGCACCGCCGGTGTCCGGCCCGACGACGTGGTCGTCGAGATCGGCCCCGGACTGGGCTCGCTGACCCTCGCCCTGCTGGAGGCCGCCGACCGGGTCACCGCCGTGGAGATCGACGACGTACTGGCCGCGGCCCTGCCCGCCACCGTCGAGGCCCGGCTGCCCGGCCGTGCCGACCGGTTCGAGCTGGTGCACCAGGACGCGCTGCGGGTCACCGAGCTCCCCGGGCCCGCCCCGACCGCGCTGGTCGCCAACCTCCCGTACAACGTCGCCGTGCCGGTGCTGCTCCATATGCTCGCCGGTTTCCCGAGCATCGAGCGGACGCTCGTCATGGTGCAGTCCGAGGTCGCCGACCGGCTCGCCGCGGCCCCGGGGTCCAAGGTCTACGGCGTGCCCTCGGTGAAGGCCGCCTGGTACGCCCGGGTCAAGCGCGCGGGCGCGATCGGGCGCACTGTGTTCTGGCCCGCGCCCAACGTGGACTCCGGACTGGTCTCCCTGGAGCGGCGTACCGAACCGGTCCGCACCACCGCCTCCCGGGAACAGGTCTTCGCGGTCGTGGACGCCGCCTTCGCACAGCGCCGCAAGACGCTGCGGGCGGCACTCGCGGGCTGGGCCGGTTCGGCCGCCGCGGCCGAGGCTGCGCTCACGGCCGCCGGGATCTCGCCCCAGGCCCGCGGGGAGGCGCTCACCGTGGAGGACTTCGCGGCCATCGCCGAGCACGGACCGGCCGGCGGCTGACCGTCTCCTCGCCGGGCCCCGGCGAGGGCCGCCCCGCGGCCGCGGGACAATGGCCACCGGTACCACCGCACCACACAGCACAGCCCCGCACCGCAGCGCCCCGAGGAGCCCCGCACCCGTGATCCGCCCCGTGACCGCCCGCGTCCCCGCGAAGGTCAATGTCCAGCTCGCGGTCGGCGGCCTGCGCCCCGACGGCTTCCACGACCTGGCCAACGTCTTCCTCGCGGTGGGCCTCTACGACGAGGTCACCGCCACCCCCGCGGACACGCTGCGGATCACCGTCGCGGGCGCCGACGCCCACCAGGTGCCCCAAAACCACGACAACCTGGCCGCCCGCGCGGCGCTCGCCCTCGCCGCGCGGCACGGCGTCGACCCCGCCGTCCACCTCCACATCGCCAAGGACATCCCGGTCGCCGGTGGCATGGCGGGCGGCAGCGCGGACGCGGCCGGGGCGCTGGTCGCGTGTGACGCGTTGTGGGGCACCGGCGCCACCCGTGAGGAGCTGCTGGAGATCTGCGCCGAGCTGGGCAGCGACGTCCCGTTCAGCCTGGTCGGCGGCGCGGCGCTGGGCCGGGGCCGGGGTGAGCTGCTCGAACCCCTGGAGACCGGCGCTGCCTTCCACTGGGTGTTCGCGGTCGCCGACGGCGGTCTGTCCACCCCCGCCGTCTACCGCGAGTGCGACCGGCTCCGCGAGGCGTCCGGCACCGGCGCCACCGTCGCGGACATCCCCGACCCCGAGCCCTCCCCGGCGCTCCTGGAGGCCCTGCGCACCGGGGACCCGGCGGCGCTCGCCGCCGCGGTCACCAACGACCTCCAGCCCGCAGCCCTCTCCCTGCGCCCCTCGCTCGCCGGGACGCTGCGCGCCGGGGCGGATGCCGGAGCGCTCGCCCCGCTGGTCTCCGGCTCCGGCCCGACCTGCGCCTTCCTGGCCAAGGACGCCGAGGCCGCCCGGACCGTGGCCGCCGCGCTGGCCGCCTCCGGCACCTGCCGCGCGGTGCGGACGGCCTCCGGTCCGGCGCCCGGTGCGACGCTGCTGACCGGCTGAGCGGGCGGTCGGCCGCGGCGACTAGGCTGGGACGTCGATCGATCCGCGCAACAGGAGTGTGATGGCCACCAACCTGGTCAACGTCGAAGCCGTCGGCAAGGTGTACGGCACCCGTGCACTGCTCGACGGCATCTCCCTCGGAGTCAACGAGGGCGACCGGATCGGCGTCGTCGGCCGCAACGGCGACGGCAAGACCACTCTCATCCGGATCCTCGCCAAGCTGGAGTCCGCCGACACCGGCCGGGTCACCCACTCCGGGGGCCTGCGGCTGGGGGTGCTCACCCAGCACGACTCGCTCGACCCCGCGGCCACCGTCCGCCACGAGGTGATCGGCGATCTCGCCGATCACGAGTGGGCGGGCGACGCCCGGATCCGGGACGTGCTCACCGGGCTCTTCGGCGGGCTGGACCTGCCCGCCTTCCCGCAGGGGCTCGACACCGTCATCGCTCCGCTCTCCGGCGGTGAGCGCCGCAGGATCGCGCTGGCCAAACTCCTCATCGCCGAACAGGACCTGATCGTCCTGGACGAGCCCACCAACCACCTCGACGTCGAGGGCATCTCCTGGCTGGCCGCCCATCTGCGGGCGCGCCGCTCGGCGTTGGTGGTCGTCACCCACGACCGCTGGTTCCTCGACCAGGTCTGCACCCGGATGTGGGACGTCCAGCGCGGTGTGGTCCACGAGTACGAGGGCGGCTACAGCGACTACGTCTTCGCCCGCGCCGAGCGGGAGCGCATCGCCGCGACCGAGGAGGCCAAGCGGCAGAACCTGATGCGCAAGGAGCTGGCCTGGCTGCGCCGCGGCGCCCCGGCCCGCACCAGCAAACCGCGCTTCCGGATCGAGGCGGCCAACGCGCTGATCGCCGACGTGCCGCCGCCGCGCGACAGCGCCGAGCTGATGAAGTTCGCCAACTCCCGTCTCGGCAAGACCGTTTTCGAGCTGGAGGACGTGACCGTCACCGCCGGGCCCAAGACGCTGCTGCGCCATCTCACCTGGCAGTTGGGGCCGGGCGACCGGATCGGTCTGGTGGGCGTGAACGGCGCGGGCAAGACCTCGCTGCTGCGCGCCCTGGCCGAGGCGGCGCGTACCGAGGGCGAGTCCCAGCCCGAGGCGGGCCGGATCAGCGTCGGCAAGACCGTCAAACTGGCCTATCTGTCCCAGGAAGTGGCGGAACTGGACCCGGACTGGCGGGTCCTGGAGGCCGTCGAGCAGATCCGGCAGCGGGTGGACCTCGGCAAGGGCCGGGAGATGACCGCCTCCCAGCTGTGCGAGAAGTTCGGGTTCACCAAGGAGAAGCAGTGGACCCCGGTCGGCGATCTGTCCGGCGGTGAGCGCCGCCGCCTCCAGATCCTGCGGCTGCTGATGGACGAGCCCAATGTGCTCTTCCTCGACGAGCCCACCAACGACCTGGACATCGAGACCCTGACCCAGCTGGAGGACCTGCTCGACGGCTGGCCCGGTTCGCTGGTGGTCATCAGCCACGACCGGTACTTCATCGAGCGCACCACCGACCGGGTGCTGGCACTGCTCGGCGACGCCGCCCTGCGGATGCTGCCGCGCGGTGTGGACGAGTACCTGGAGCGGCGGCAGCGCGTCCAGGCCGAGGCGGCCGCGGCCGCTCCCGCCCGGCAGAAGGCCGCCGAACAGCCCGCGGACGGCCGTCCGTCCGCCGCCGAGCAGCGCGCCGCCAAGAAGGAGCTCCAGCGGATCGAGCGGCGGCTGGACCGGGTCAGCGAGCAGGAGTCCGCCCTCCACGACCAGATCGCCCAGAACGCCACGGACTTCACCAAGGTGGCGGAACTCGACGCCCAGTTGCGGGAGCTGGCCAGGGAGCGCGAGGACCTGGAGACCCGCTGGCTGGAGCTGGCCGACGACAGCTGATCCGGCGGGCCGTCCGTTACCTGACACGGCGCCCGCCGTGTGACGCTTGCCGGCAACAGTCGCGTCACAGGCCGGTCTCAGCTGTTCGATGAGGCGGAGACCGGACCGGAGCGTGTCGGCGCCGGGTGATACAAAGAACTCCCGCCTGCCTGCCGTTCACTGGCGGATCTCATGTCCGATTCGCTCCTTCCTGGGGGACTTCGACCTCCAGGATCGCGGGGGAGGCCGATCGGACGATGGGTCCCCGCGCAAGAAGGAATCCGCATGTCACAGCCGCCTCCGCCGCCGAACCAGCCGCCGCAGGGCGGCTTTGGCGCGCCGCAGGATCCTGGTTACGGCTATCCGCAGCAGCCGCCCGCCCCGCCCCAGCAGGGGCCGGGCCAGCCGCCGCAGGGTCCGCCTCCGCCTCCGCCGGTGACCCCGCCGGCCGCGCCGCAGACGCCCCCGCAGGGCGCCGGTGGCTACGGCTACCCGGGGCAGTCGGTGCACGCCCAGCCGACCCAGGTGGGCATGCCCTCGCCGTTCCCGTCCGGTCAGCAGCAGTACGGCTACCCGCCCCAGGGGCAGTACCAGTACCCCGGCGCCGCGGCGCCGGGCCCCGGTGGCGGCGGTTCCCCCCAGTCCAAGCAGCGCATGATGATCATCGTGGCGGCCGTGGTCGCGGTCGCGCTGGTCATCGGCGGCGGCATCTGGTTCGCCACCAAGGACAAGGGCGGCAGCGAGGCCAAGGACGACGACAAGAAGAGCAGCCAGGGCAGTTCGAGCGGCAATGACGGCGGCTCCTCCGGCGGCTTCGAGAAGAAGCCCGCCCCGGAGACGGCCTCGGGCAAGCTGCTCGACAAGATCCCGATGCCCAAGGTCAAGGACCAGGTCACGGTCTACGGCAGCTGGGTGACCGACGATGTCTACGCGAAGGTCGGCGTCTACAAGATCGCCGGTTATCCGCTGGACGGCGGCAGCCCGAAGTGGGAGATACCGCTCTCCGGTGAGATCTGCTGGGCCTCCGCCCATGTCACCGAGGACGGACTGACCTCGGTGGTCTACAAGGACGCCAAGCCCTCCAAGGAGCGGAAGTACGGCGGCGACTGCACCCAGGTCGGACTGGTCGACCTCAAGCAGGGCAAGCTGCGCTGGCACAAGCAGCTCGACGGCGACTACTCCAAGATGCGCTTCGACGAGGTGACCATCGGCGGCGGCACCGTGGCCGCGGGCGGCAGCAGGGGTGGTGCCGCCTGGTCCCTCGACGGCAAGCAGCTGTGGAAGCCCAAGGAGGACGACGAGTGCCGCGACAACGGCTACGCGGGCGGCGGGGACAAGCTGGTCGCGGTGCGCAAGTGCGGTGACTACGGCAACGAGCAGATCACGGTCCAGACGCTGAACCCGAAGTCGGGCGCGGTGAAGTCGAGCTACAAGGTCTCCCGGGGCCTGGACTACGTGCACATCGCCTCCACCGACCCGCTGGTGATCGGGCTGGACGCGGGCGGCGACACCGGCAGCAGCGTCTCCGACTTCCTGACGATCGACGACAGCGGCAAGACCGGCAAGGTCGTGAGCAAGACCAGCACCGAGAACGGCAAGTACGAACCCAAGTGCGAGTCGACCAACGTCGAGGGCTGCAAGCGGATCGGCATCAGCAAGGCGACGAACAGCCTCTTCATGGCGACGGAGGACCGCAGTTTCAGCTCCGAAGGTCCCCGTAACGAGATCGTCGCCTTCAGCCTGAAGACGGGCAAGCCGATCGGGAAGACCGAGGGCGTCACCGCCGCCACCCTGACGCCGCTCGGCACCGACAAGGACGGCTATGTGATCGCCTACCAGGACGGCGGTTACTCCCGCGGCGGCGCCGTGTGGCGGATCGACCCGAAGTCGTACGAGAAGAGCAAGCTGCTCCAGAACGACAACTCGACCGCCGAGGCCGAGTCGGACTTCAGCGCCGAGTTCTCGGAGCTCCTCTTCGACGGCAAGCGGCTCTTCATGGCCGACCGCTACGCCAGCAAGCCGTCGGGCCAGTACGACAAGGACGACCCGCTGGCGGTCATCTTCGGCGCGAGCTGACCCCGGCCCCGCCCACACCTCCGGCGGCCCCGCCCGTACCCCGGTACGGGCGGGGCCGCCGTTGTGCGCTCCGGCTCATGAACCGTCGTCTTCGATCGGCCGGACCGCTCGCATCGGTCGGTTTCGGACGTCGATCGGATGTCAAGTAGGCGCGAATGGCCTGGATTTCGGCATTCCGGGGGGCTTCTTCCCGGTAGGGGGCGCGCGACGTCGAACAAGCGTGTAGCTTCCCCCGTGGGCGAAATGGGGGGAGCTCATGGGCGTGCGACTCATGGTGGTCGACGATCACCGTCTGCTCGCGGAGGCGCTCGCCTCGGCGTTGAAGCTGCGCGGGCACCGGGTGCTCGCCGCGGCCGCGCCGAGCGCGGGGGCGGCCGATCTGGTGGTGAGCCGGGCACCGGAGGTGTGTCTGCTGGGCACCGCGACACCGGCCGAGCCGGGGGTCTTCGATCCGGTCGTGCGGATCAAGAAGGAACGGCCGCAGATCGCGGTGGTGGTGCTCGGCCCGGTGCCGAGTCCGCGCGGCATAGCGGCCGCGTTCGCGGCCGGGGCGTCCGGCTATGTGCGCCACGACGAGCGGGTCGAGGGCGTGGAGCGCGCCATGATGAAGGCGCGGGCCGGAGAGGCCGCCGTGGCACCGCAGTTGCTCCAGGGAGCCTTCGCGGAGCTGCTCAACCCCGCGGCCCAGCCCGACGACGAGGGCGCCCGGCTGCTGCGGATGCTCACCCCGCGCGAGGTGGAGGTGCTGGTGCGGGTCGCGGAGGGCGAGGACACCCGGCTGATCGCGGCCGGCATGGGGATCGCGCCCAGCACCGCCCGCACCCATGTGCAGCGGGTGCTGATGAAGCTGGGCGTCGGGTCGCGGCTGGAGGCCGCCGCGCTCGCGGCGCGCACCGGACTGCTGGAGCGGGCGGCGGCGCACCGCGCGTCGCCGCCCGCCTAGGCCCTGTCCGTCAGACCGTCTCGTCCCCGGGCCGGGCCGGACCCGACGACGGTCCGGGGGCGGGCTCCGGGGTGGTCGCGGGCCGCAGCCACATCCAGACCAGGAACAGCACCCCGACGATGAGCATCGCCAGCCCCGTCCACAGGTTGATGTTGATGTTCTGGGCCTTCTTCAGGTCCGCGTCGGAGGCGGTGATCCCGGCGATCGTCACGATGATCCCGTAGACCACGAACAGTCCGCCGATGAGCCGCCGGACGTCGAACAGCCGGGCCGCGGTCGCCGACTTCTCCGCGAGTTCCTCGACCTGGTGCTGGTACTCGTACTCGTCACTCATGGCGCGATCTCCTTTCCGGCCGGGGTCACAGGGAGAACGGGACGTAGCACAGGGCGGCGAGGATGATCGCGCCCCAGCCCAGCAGGGCGGGCTTGCGGTACCACGCCTCGTCGCCCGCGGCCGGGGGTTCGGCCATCCCGGGCGAGGTGGTGCCGTAGACCAGCCCGGCCAGCGACTCCACCGGCTTGGGCCGGGTGAACAGCGAGACGCCCACCATCACCACACCGCCGACGACGAACGCCACGATCGCGGAGACGAAGTTGGCGCCCTGGTCGCTGGGGATCGAGATCACGCCCTCCTGGTAGAACCAGAAGTAGTTGATCATCGCGGCCACGGTGCCGCTGAGCAGTCCCCAGAACCCGGCCGCGGCGGTGGCGCGCTTCCAGAACATCCCGATGATGAAGACGCAGAACAGCGGCACGTTGAAGAAGGAGAACAGGGTCTGGAGGTAGTTCATGATGTTGCTGAACGAGGAGGCGATGAACGCCGTCCCCATACCGCACACCACCCCGACGGCGGTGACCACCCGCCCGGTGAGCAGGTAGTACTCATCCGGGCGGCCCTTGCGGATGTAGGCGCCCCAGATGTCGTTGGTGAACACCGTGTTGAACGAGGAGACATTGGCCGCCATGCCCGCCATGAAGGCGGCCAGCAGACCCGTCACCGCCAGTCCCAGCACCCCGTTGGGCAGCAGGTCCCGCATGAGCAGCGGGATCGCGTCGTTGTACTGCGTACCGCTCTTCTCGGTGCCGATACCCGGTTCGAGGACCAGCGCGATCAGCCCGGGGACCACCACGATCAGCGGGATGAACATCTTGGGGAAGGCCGCGATCAGCGGGGTGCGCTGGGCGGCCGAGAGGTTCTTGGCCGACAGGGCGCGCTGCACCTCGGCGAAGTTGGTCGTCCAGTAGCCGAAGCTCAGACAGAAGCCCAGGCCCAGCACGATGGTCAGCCAGTTGGCGCCCAGCGGGTTGCCGGAGCCGATACCGGTGCCGCCCCACGCCGAGGTGAAGTCGGCGCCGTGGGAGCTCTCGAGGGAGTCCTTCAGCCCGCCGAAGCCGCCGACCCGCTTGAGGCCGACGACGGTCAGCGGGATCAGGGCGGCGAGGATGACGAAGAACTGGAGCACCTCGTTGTAGATCGCCGAGGACAGACCGCCCAGGGTGATGTATGCCAGCACGAAGAAGCCCGCGACCACGATGGCCACCCACTGCGGCCAGCCGAGCAGCGCCTCCACCACGATCGCCATCGCGTACAGGTTGACGCCCGCGATCAGCACGGACGCCACGGAGAAGATCACCGAGCTGAGCAGATGCGAGGACGGCCCGTAGCGGTGCAGCAGGAACTCGGGCACGGACCGCACCTTCGACCCGTAGTAGAAGGGCATCATCACCAGGCCGAGGAAGACCATGGCCGGGATCGCGCCCACCCAGTACCAGTGCACGGTGTACACCCCGTACTGCGCGCCGTTGGCCGCCATGCCCAGGATCTCCAGGGCGCCGAGGTTGGCCGCGACGAAGGCGAGTCCGGTGACCCACGCGGGCAGCGACCGCCCGGAGAGGAAGAAGTCGAGGCTGGTCTGCACGCTCCGTCTGGCGGCGAACCCGACGCCGAGCACCACGGCGAAGTAGAGGATCAGGATCGAGTAGTCGAGCGCGTTGGTGGGGAGCCGTAGCCCTTCGGCCAGATAGTGCATAGGTGACTCGCTTCATTGCGTGAACGGAATGCACCACAAACGTGCGGTGAAGGTATCCGAATTCTCCATCTTTGTCCGGTCCCTTCACTGTCCATTGACGGCGCTGTGCGCTTGTGGTTCATTATGTTTAGTTGTGTTGAGTGAGGATGGCAAGTAAGGAGCCGGCGGAGTGAAGAAGACGGCGACGCGGCTCGCGGACGGACGCGAGCTCATCTACTACGACGCGCACGGTGACGCGGTGCGCGACGCCGTCGACCAGCGGCCGCTCGACCCCATCACCACCCGCTCCGGTATCCGTCACGACCCGCTGCTCGGTGATGACGTGGCCGTCGCCTCACACCGTCAGGGGCGTACCTACCACCCGCCCGCCGACGAATGCCCGCTGTGCCCCTCCCGGGACGGGCGGCACACCGAGATCCCCGCGGCCGACTACGACGTCGCCGTCTTCGAGAACCGCTTTCCGTCGCTCGCGGGGGAGTCGGGCCGGTGCGAGGTGGTCTGCTTCACCTCGGACCACGACGCCTCGTTCGCCGAGCTGTCCCTCGAGCGCGCCGGTCTGGTGCTCGACGTGTGGGCGGACCGCACCGCGGAGCTGTCCCGGCTCCCCGCCGTCGAACAGGTCTTCTGCTTCGAGAACCGCGGCCGGGAGATCGGCGTCACCCTCGGCCATCCGCACGGCCAGATCTACGGCTATCCCTTCGTGACCCCGCGGACGCGCCGGATGCTGGACTCGGTCGCCGCCCACCATGAGCGGACCGGTCGGAATCTGTTCGACGATGTGGTGGCCGGGGAGCTGGCCGGCGGAGAGCGGGTGGTGATCGACGGAGAGCACTGGACCGCTTTCGTCCCCTACGCCGCCCACTGGCCGTACGAGGTCCACCTCTACCCGAAGCGGCGGGTCGCGGACCTCACCGAGCTGGAGGACGCCGCACGCAAAGAATTCCCACAGGTCTATCTGGAACTCTTGCAGCGCTTCGACCGGATCTTCGGGGAGGGGGAGTCGCCCACGCCGTACATCGCCGCCTGGCACCAGGCGCCGTTCACCGTGGTGAACCGGCGGGATTTCGCTCTGCACCTCGAGCTTTTCACCATTCGCCGCACTTCCGGCAAGCTGAAGTTTCTCGCGGGTTCCGAATCCGGCATGAACGTGTTCATCAATGATGTGCCGCCTGAGGCCGCGGCCGAGCGACTGCGAGAGGTAGCGAGCAAGTGAGCAATGCGCAGCAGAAGAAGTACCTGGTCACCGGCGGTGCGGGCTATGTCGGCAGCGTGGTCGCGGCGCATCTGCTGGAGGCCGGTCACCAGGTGACCGTCCTGGACGACCTGTCCACCGGGCACCGCGCGGGCGTCCCCGCGGGCGCGGAGTTCATCGAGGGCCGCGTCCAGGACGCGGGCAAGTGGCTCGACCCCTCCTTCGACGCGGTGCTGCACTTCGCCGCCTCCTCACAGGTCGGCGAGTCCGTGGTGCGCCCGGAGAAGTACTGGGACAACAACGTCGGCGGCACCACCGACCTGCTCGCCGCGATGCGCGACGCGGGGGTGCGCACCCTGGTCTTCTCCTCCACCGCCGCCACCTACGGCGAACCCGACGAGGTCCCGATCACCGAGGACGCCGCCACCGCGCCCACCAACCCCTACGGCGCCACCAAGCTGGCCGTCGACCACATGATCGGCGACGAGTGCGCGGCCCACGGCCTGGCCGCCGTCTCCCTGCGGTACTTCAACGTCGCGGGCGCGTACGGGGCGTACGGCGAGCGCCATGAGCCCGAGTCCCATCTGATCCCGCTGGTGCTCCAGGTCGCCCAGGGCCGCCGCGAGACGATCTCCGTCTACGGCGATGACTATCCGACCCCCGACGGCACGTGCGTGCGTGACTACATCCATGTCGCCGACCTGGCCGAGGCGCATCTGCTGGCGCTGGACGCGGCCGTCTCCGGCGAACACCTGATCTGCAACCTCGGCAACGGGAACGGCTTCTCCGTCCGTGAGGTCATCGAGACCGTGCGCCGGGTCACCGGCCATCCCGTCCCGGAGACCGCGGCCCCCCGCCGCGGCGGTGACCCGGCCGTGCTGGTGGCCTCGGCCGAGCGCGCCAAGGAGCGGCTGGGCTGGCGCCCGAGCCGTGCCGACCTGGCCGGAATCGTGGCGGACGCATGGGAGTTCGCACGGCGGAGGGAGAGCGAGTGACCGACAGCGACGGCGACCGGGCGCGGCGGGCGGCGGACCGGTTCCGCGAGGTCCACGGAACCGATCCGGCCGGGGTGTGGGCGGCCCCCGGGCGGGTCAATCTGATCGGTGAGCACACCGACTACAACGACGGTTTCGTCATGCCGCTCGCCCTGCCGCACACCTGTCTGGCGGCCGCGGCCCCGCGCCGTGACGGTGTGCTGCGGGTGCACTCCGGGGAGGCGCCGGGCGGCACCGTCGCCCTGCGCGTCGCCGATCTGGCCCCGGCCGGGACCGGCGGGGCGGGCGGCGACCAGGGCGGCTGGGCGGCCTATCCGGCGGGTGTGGTCTGGGCGATGAGGGCGGCCGGGCTGCTTCCGGACGACGCCGCGGGCCCGGCCGGCGCGGACCTGTACTTCACGTCCACCGTGCCCACCGGTGCCGGGCTCTCCTCCTCCGCGGCGCTGGAGGTGGTCACCGCGACCGCGCTGAACGACCTCTACCGACTGGGCCTCACGCCCGGGGAGATCGCCCGGCTGTGCCAGCGCGCGGAGAACGAGTTCGTGGGCGTGCCCTGCGGGATCATGGACCAGACCGCGTCCGCCTGCTGTACCGAGGGCCACGCGCTCTTCCTCGACGCCCGGGACCTGGCCGGCCGTCAGGTGCCGTTCGACCTGGCGGCGGAGGGGCTGCGCCTGCTGGTGGTGGACACCCGGGTCACCCATGAGCTGGGCGACGGCGCCTACGCCGAGCGGCGGGCCGCGTGCGAGGCCGCGGCGCGGGAGCTCGGGGTGCGGGCGCTGCGCGAGGTGTCCCCCGAGGGGCTGGACGCGGCGCTGGCGCGGCTCACGACGGCGGGCCAGGACGCTACCGTGCTGCGGCGGGTCCGGCATGTGGTGACCGAGAACCGCCGGGTGGAGAAGGTCGTCGCACGGCTCGACGCGGGCGATGTCCGGGCGATCGGACCGGTGCTGACCGACGGACACGCTTCCTGCCGCGACGATTTCGAGATCTCCTGCCCGGAACTGGACCTGGTCGTGGAGTCCGCGAACGCCGCGGGCGCGCTGGGGGCGCGGATGACCGGTGGCGGCTTCGGCGGCTCGGCCATCGTCCTGGTCGAGGAGGCCGCCGCGGACGCGGTGGGCAAGGCGGTCACTGAGGCGTTCGCCGGGGCGGGGTACCGGGCGCCGCGGATCTTCACCGCGGTGCCGAGTGCGGGGGCACGGCGGCTCTAGCCCCGGACCCTCGGCCACTCCGCGATCGGTTTTCGCCGTTCTGGGCCGACATACTCCCCAAGACCGAACACAAAACTCACAGTAAACGGGTGAGGACGGACAGTTTCGCGAAACGGCTCCGGATTGTGGGTCCCGGCCTTACGCTGAGTACAGCACCGGTGGGGGCCGGTGCTTCATCAGGGGGCGAGACAGTCAGGTACGACGCCCGGGGCGGGGTAGCGATGACGGCGCGGCGGCGGCCGCGCGGATCGTGCTGACCTCTTGCCGGGCGCCGTACCCGCACTGATGCTCGGAGCAGTCCGGGAAGTTCCGGTGACGTGGGGGGTGTCCGTGGCACGTATTCGGGTTCTCGTGGTCGACGACCATCGCATTTTCGCCGAGTCACTGGCAGCCGCCCTCGCGGCGGAGCAGGACGTGGACGTGGCGGCGGCGGGGAGCGGTCCGGCGGCGCTGCGCTGTCTGGAGCGGGGCGCCGCCGAGGGGCGCCGGTTCGACGTCCTGTTGGTCGACGCCGATCTGGGTACCGCGGCCGGTGACAACGCGCCGGTACCGCTGCCCACCCAGCCGGACGCGGCCTACGGTGGGGCCCGCCCGCCGGGGTCCGCCGTGCCCGCCCGCCCGGTCAACGGCCGTGTGGCGGACGGGATATCACTGGTCGGCGGGGTCCGCACCGCCCAGCCGGGGGTGCGTACCGTGGTGCTGGCCGAGCGGGACGATCCGCGCCGGGCGGCCGCGGCCCTCCAGGCCGGAGCCTGCGGCTGGGTCGCCAAGGACTGCTCACTGGTCCGGCTGCTCGCGGTGATCCGGGGGGTGCTGCGGGACGAGACGCATCTGCCGCCCGCTCTGCTCACCGGCGTCCTGCGGGAGTTGACCGCCGCGCGCAAGCACCGCACCGAGAGCGAGCGGCTGGTGGAGTCGCTGACCCCGAGGGAGCGTGAGGTGCTGCGCTGCATGGTGGCCGGGCTCGGCCGCAAGGCGGTGGCCGAGCGGCTGTTCCTCTCCCCGCACACCGTCCGCACCCATATGCAGAACGTGCTGGGCAAGCTGGGGGTGCACTCCACCCTGGCGGCCGTGGCGCTGGCCCGGCGGGCCGGGGTCGGTCCGGTCGACCTAGCCGGGGAAATTGTCGAACGGGGCGGTCAGCTGGCGTAGCAGCGCCGCCAGTTGCGCGCGCTGGGCCTGCGAGAGCTCGGCGAGGATCGCGTGCTCCTGATCCAGCAGTCCGGCCAGTGCCTGGTCCGCGCGGTCCCGTCCCTCGGTGGTCAGCCGGACCAGCACCCCGCGCCGGTCGCTGGGGTCGGGCTCCCGCTGCACCAGGCCCTTCTTGGCGAGCCGGTCGATCCGGTTGGTCATGGTGCCGGAGGTCACCAGGGTCTGGGTGAGCAGCTGCCCGGGGGAGAGCTGGTACGGAGGCCCGGCCCGGCGCAGTGAGGTCAGGACGTCGAACTCCCAGGGCTCCAGCTGGTGCTCGGAGAAGGCGATCCGCCGCGCCCGGTCCAGATGGCGGGCGAGCCGGCTGACCCGGCTGAGCACTTCGAGCGGTTCCACATCGAGATCGGGGCGCTCCCGCCGCCACGCCGCGACCAGCCGATCGACCTCGTCCTCCATGGCGATCAGTGTAATAGGTCTGTCGACATGAAGTCTCTTGACATCAAGAGATATCGTGGAGCACCGTGAGGGAGCCTGGAAACGCGATCACGACGTCCCGACCGTACCCGCAGGGGGCTTGACGACCATGACCACCGCACCGCACTGGGATCCACAGCAGTACCTGCGTCACTCCGGCTACCGCACCCGGCCCTTCCTCGACCTGCTGGCCCGGGTCCCCCGGCTGCCCGCCGAGGCCGGCCACGGCCCCCGGATCGCCGACCTCGGCTGCGGCCCCGGCAATGTCACCACGCTGCTCTTCGACCGCTGGCCCGACGCCCGGGTCACCGGTCTGGACAACTCGGCCGAGATGCTGGAGTCCGCCAAGCCGCTGGCGGGCCCGACCACCGGCGGCGGCCATCTGGACTTCCGCTCCGCCGACATCCTGCGCTGGGCCCCCGATGAGACCTACGACCTGATCGCCTCCAACGCGGCCCTGCAATGGGTGCCCGGCCATGTCGAGGCCTTCCCCACCTGGCTGGACGCGCTGCGCCCCGGCGGCTCCCTCGCCTTCCAGATCCCCGGCAACTTCGGCGCCCCCAGCCACCGCCTGCTGCGCGAGCTGTGCGCGTCACCCCGCTGGCGCGACCGGCTCGGTGAAACGCTCCGGCACCGCGGCGCGGTACTGGACCCGGTCGGCTACCAGGACCGGCTGGCCGCGCTCGGCTGCGAGGCCGACGTCTGGGAGACCACCTATGTACAGGTCCTCAGCGGCCCCGATCCCGTGCTCGACTGGGTCAAGGGGACCGGGCTGCGCCCGGTGCTGACCGCCCTCGCGGACGATCCGCAGGCGGCCGAGGGGTTCACCGCCGAGTACCGCGAGCTGCTGCGCGAGGCGTACCCGCCCCGGCCGTACGGCACGCCCTTCCCGTTCCGCCGCATCTTCGTGGTCGCCCGGAAGGGGACGAAGTGATCGCCGCCCTCGACCACGTCCAGCTCGCGGCCCCGCCGGGCAGCGAAGCCGCGCTGCGCGCCTACTACGGCGAGGTGCTCGGTATGACCGAGATCCCCAAGCCGCCCGTGCTCGCCGCGCGCGGCGGGGTGTGGTTCCAGACCGGTCCGGTCCAGCTCCACCTGGGCATCGAGCAGGACTTCCGGCCCGCCCGCAAGGCCCATCCGGGGCTGCGGGTCACCGGTATCGAGGAGTTCGCGGCCCGGCTCACCGAGCGGGGCGCCCCGGTCACCTGGGATGGTGACCTCCCCGGCCACCGTCGCTTCACCTCCGAGGACCCGGTGGGCAACCGGCTGGAGTTCCTGGAGCCCCTCGGATGACCCCTTCGGCCGGGACGGGGGTCTGGCCGAAGGGGTGACGCCGTGCCGTCGGGATCTCCGCGCACCAGCGGAGATCCCGACGACACGGCCGGGACAGGGCCTAGTTCTTGCGGTGGCCGATCAGCCGCGGCTTGGGCTCCAGGCCGTCCAGACCGTGCCAGGCCAGATTCACCAGATGGGCCGCGACCTCGGCCTTCTTGGGCTTGCGGACATCCAGCCACCACTGGCCGGTCAGCGCCACCATGCCCACCAGCGCCTGGGCGTAGAGCGGGGCCAGCTTGGCGTCGAATCCGCGCGCCTTGAACTCCAGGCCGAGGATGTCCTCCACCTGGGTGGCGATATCGCTGATCAGCGAGGCGAAGGTGCCCGTCGACTGGGCCACCGGCGAGTCACGGACCAGGATCCGGAAGCCGTCGGTGTACGCCTCGATGTAGTCGAGGAGTGCGAACGCGGCCTGCTCCAGCAGTTCGCGGGGGTGGCCCGCGGTCAGAGCTCCGGTCACCATGTCCAGCAGCTGGCGCATCTCGCGGTCCACCACGACCGCGTAGAGACCCTCCTTGCCGCCGAAGTGCTCGTAGACCACCGGCTTGGAGACCCCGGCCTTGGCCGCGATCTCCTCCACCGAGGTGCCCCCGAAGCCCCGCTCGGCGAAGAGCGTGCGACCGATGTCCAGCAACTGCTCCCGGCGTTCCTTGCCCGTCATCCGGACCCGGCGGGTACGCCGGGTCCCGGAACCTGAGTGCCGGGCGGCCCTGGCGGGCCGGTCCCTGTTGCCGCTGGTATTACTATCGGTCGCCACAGGCTCCATCATGCCGCTCCGACGGACTCCTCTTTACGCCGGGCGTCGATACGGGCCTCGTTCGGCCACCGGACGTCATAGGCCCAGCCCGCCTTCTCGAACCAGCGGATGATCCGGGCGCTGGAGTCCAGCTGTCCCCGCATCACACCGTGCCGGGCCGAGGTCGGGTCCGCGTGGTGCAGGTTGTGCCACGACTCACCGCACGAGAGCACGGCGAGCCACCAGACGTTGCCGGAGCGGTCACGCGATTTGAAGGGGCGCTTGCCCACCGCGTGGCAGATCGAGTTGATCGACCAGGTGACGTGGTGCAGCAATGCCACCCGGACGAGCGACCCCCAGAAGAACGCGGTCGCCGCGCCCTGCCACGACCAGGTCACCAGACCGCCGATCAGCGCGGGCAGCATCAGCGAGACCACGGTCCACAGCGCGAACTGCCGGGAGATCGCGCGCAGGGCGCTGTCCTTGACCAGGTCCGGTGCGTACTTCTGCTGCGAGGTCTGCTCCTCGTCGAACATCCATGCGATATGTGCCCACCACAACCCCTTCAGCAGAGCCGGGACGGTCTCCCCGTACCGCCACGGAGAGTGAGGGTCGCCTTCGGCGTCGGAGAACTTGTGGTGCTTGCGGTGGTCGGCCACCCAGCGCACCAGCGGGCCCTCCACCGCCAGTGACCCGGCGATGGCCAGCGCGATCCGCAGCGGGCGCTTGGCCTTGAAGGAGCCATGGGTGAAGTAGCGGTGGAAGCCGATGGTGATGCCGTGGCAGCCGATGTAGTACATGGCCACCATCAGTCCCAGGTCCAGCCAGCTCACCCCCCAGCCCCAGGCCAGGGGGATGGCGGCGAGCAGGGCGAGGAACGGGACGGTGATGAACAGCAGCAGGGTGAGCTGCTCGATGGAACGCTTGCTGTCCCCGCCGAGCGTGGCGGAGGGAATGGGGTTTTCCTGGGCCTTCGGCGCGTCGTCTACCACGTCGGGGCTTGCAGTCATGGGATCCCTCGTGGGGCTCGGGGGCTGGGCTACGGATCCGTAACCTACGGCGACGTAAGTATGGCAGGGCCTCGAAGCGGGGCAAGAGGGCTCTGGTCCCTCTCAGGGACGCGCCGCCTATCCTGGGTGCGTCGGACAGCGCGGTCCGCACCTGGCCGAAAGCATGGGGGCCATGGCGCGCGGTACCCGCCGCGCAGGCGCTTCGCCCCGCTTGACGAACCCCGTTCACTGCAAGGAGCCCGCACCTGTGAGCAGTGCCGACCACACCAATGCCGCCCTGCGCGCCGATATCCGCCGTCTGGGCGATCTGCTCGGCGAGACACTCGTCCGCCAGGAGGGCCCCGACCTCCTCGACCTCGTCGAGCGCGTGCGCGCCCTCACCCGCAGTGACGGCGAGGCCGCGGCGGAGCTGCTGGGCTCGACCGACCTCGCGACCGCTGCCAAGCTGGTGCGGGCGTTCTCCACCTACTTCCATCTGGCGAATGTCACCGAGCAGGTGCACCGCGGCCGTGAGCTGCGCGCCCGCCGGGACGCCGAGGGCAGCATCCTCACCCGCACCGCCGACCAGCTCAAGGACGCCGACCCCGAGCACGTCCGGCAGACCGTCGAGCGGCTCAATGTGCGCCCGGTCTTCACCGCGCACCCCACCGAGGCCGCCCGCCGCACCGTCCTCAACAAGCTCCGCCGGATCGCCGAGCTGCTCGACGCACTCGCCGCCGGGGGCGAGGAGCGCCGCACCGATCTGCGCCTCGCCGAGAACATCGACCTGCTCTGGCAGACCGATGAACTGCGGGTGGCCCGCCCCGAGCCCGCCGACGAGGCCCGTAACGCCATCTACTACCTGGACGAGCTACACGCCCACGCCGTCGGGGACGTCCTGGAGGACCTCTCCGCCGAGCTCGACCGGGTCGGCCTGGAGCTGCCCGCCACCACCCGCCCGCTCACCTTCGGCACCTGGATCGGCGGCGACCGCGACGGCAACCCCAACGTCACCCCCGAGGTCACCCGTGAGGTGCTGATCCTCCAGCACGAGCACGGCATCACCGACGCGCTGGAGATCATCGACGATCTGCGCGCGGCCCTCTCCAGCTCCATCCGCAACTCCGAGGCGTCCGAGGAACTGCTCGACTCCCTCCAGCGCGACCTGGAACTCCTCCCGGAGATCAGCCCCCGCTACAAGCGGCTCAACGCCGAGGAGCCCTACCGGCTCAAGGCCACCTGTATGCGGCAGAAGCTGATCAACACCCGGGAGCGGCTCGCCTCGGACACCCCCCACCAGCCCGGCCGCGACTACCTCGGCACCGCTGAGCTCCTCGCCGACCTGCACCTCATCCAGGACTCGCTGCGCGCCCACCGCGGACGGCTGATCGCCGACGGCCGGCTGGAGCGCGCCCTGCGCACCCTGGCCGCGTTCGGCCTCCAGCTCGCCACCATGGACGTCCGGGAACACGCCGACGCCCACCACCACGCGCTCGGCCAGCTCTTCGACCGGCTCGGCGAGGAGTCCTGGCGCTACGCCGACATGCCGCGCGACTACCGCCGCAAGCTGCTGGCCAAGGAGCTGCGCTCACGCCGTCCGCTCGCTCCGTCCCCGGCCCCGCTGGACGCCGCCGGGACCAAGACCCTCGGTGTCTTCCGCACCATCCGGGACTCCTTCGAGCGGTTCGGCCCGGAGATCGTCGAGTCCTACATCATCTCCATGTGCCAGGGCTCCGACGACGTGTTCGCCGCGGCCGTCCTCGCCCGTGAGGCCGGGCTGATCGATCTGCACGCGGGCTGGGCCAAGATCGGCATCGTGCCGCTGCTGGAGACCACCGATGAGCTGAAGATCGCCGACAAGCTGCTCGACGAGATGCTGGCCGACCCCTCCTACCGGCGGCTCGTCGCCCTCCGCGGCGATGTCCAGGAGGTCATGCTCGGCTACTCCGACTCCTCCAAGTTCGGCGGTATCACCACCTCCCAGTGGGAGATCCACCGCGCCCAGCGGCTGCTGCGCGACGTCGCCCACCGGCACGGTGTACGGCTGCGGCTCTTCCACGGCCGCGGCGGCACCGTCGGCCGCGGTGGCGGCCCCACCCACGACGCGATCCTCGCCCAGCCCTGGGGCACCCTGGAGGGCGAGATCAAGGTGACCGAACAGGGCGAGGTCATCTCCGACAAGTACCTCGTCCCGGCGCTCGCCCGGGAGAACCTGGAGCTGACCGTGGCGGCCACCCTCCAGGCGTCCGCCCTGCACACCGCGCCCCGCCAGTCGGACGAGGCGCTCACCCGCTGGGACTCGGCGATGGAGACCGTCTCCGAAGCCGCCCACTCCGCGTACCGCAGGCTGGTCGAGGACCCCGATCTGCCCGCCTACTTCTTCGCCTCCACCCCGGTCGACCAGCTCGCCGAACTCCACCTGGGCTCCCGGCCCTCCCGCCGTCCCGACTCGGGTGCCGGACTGGACGGGCTGCGGGCCATCCCGTGGGTGTTCGGCTGGACCCAGTCCCGGCAGATCGTGCCCGGCTGGTTCGGAGTGGGCTCCGGTCTGAAGGCCGCCCGGGAGGCCGGTCTCGACGGTGTGCTGGACGAGATGCACCAGCACTGGCACTTCTTCCGCAACTTCCTGTCCAACGTGGAGATGACGCTCGCCAAGACGGATCTGCGGATCGCCCGCCACTACGTCGACACCCTGGTGCCCGATGAGCTGAGGCACGTCTTCGACACCATCGTGGCCGAACACGAGCTGACCGTCCGCGAGGTGCTGCGGATCACCGGCGGGACCGAGCTGCTGGACTCCAACCCGGTGCTGAAGCAGACCTTCCATGTCCGGGACGCCTATCTCGACCCGATCTCCTACCTCCAGGTCTCGCTGCTGCACCGGCAGCGCACCGCCCGGGAGAACGGCGAGGAGGCCGATCCGGTGCTCGCCCGCGCCCTGCTGCTCACCGTCAACGGGGTCGCGGCGGGTCTGCGCAACACCGGCTGACCCCGGTCACGCACCCCATGACACCGGGCGGTGGCCCCCTCATCCAGAGGGCCACCGCCCGGTGTCGTCGTCAGGAGGGCCGCGCCGGGAGGCGCGTCAGAAGGTGAGCGCGGCGAACGAGGCGCCGAGCAGGGCCGCGCCCAGCAGCCCGGTCACCCAGGCCGTCCGCCGCATCCGCAGACCGCCCGCCACCAGCAGCGCGGCCAGCAGCAGCGAGCCGCCCAACGGCACCCAGGCGTGCAGCACTCCGGCCGGGCCGGTGCGGACGCCCTCGTCGGTCCCCGGTTTGAGCGCCACCGCCAGCCGGTCGCCGGTCCCGTCGGTGACGGCCTTGTCGATCCGGACCCGTTCGGGGTCCTCCCCGCCTTCGCGGGCCGGGGTGAAGGAGCCGGTGCACCAGTCGTCACCGCATGCGCGGACCGTGACCACACCCCGGTCAAGTCCCTTGGTGAGCATGGCCGGACGGGCGTCGCTCCAGGACGACCACACACCGGCGGCCAGCAGGAACAGCGCGATCAGCGCCACCACCGCGTTCTTCGCGAGCAGCAGCAGTCCGTACGCGCTCTCGCTCGCACGCCGGGTGCGGCTGCGCTTGGAGGTCACAGTGGTCACACCGGGGGAAGCCATGGCGGGATACTGGCCATGACGGGACCCGGGGTCAACCTCGGGTGAAGAAACGGGCGAACAGGCGTTTGTCAGGAGTTGTACGTGGTCTGCGCGCGCTCCAGACCGTCCACGATCAGTGTCTCCACCGCATCGGCCGCGCGGTCCACGAAGTAGTCCAACTCCCGCCGCTCAGCAGAGGAGAAGTCCTTCAGGACGAACGCCGCGACATCCATCCGGCCGGGCGGACGGCCGATCCCGAAGCGCACCCGGGCGTAGTCCGGCCCCAGCGACTTGGTGATCGACTTCAGTCCGTTGTGGCCATTGTCACCACCGCCGACCTTCAGCCGGAGCGCCCCGTAGTCGATGTCCAATTCGTCATGGACCGCCACGACATGGCCCACCGGCACCTTGTAGAAGTCGCGCAGCGCGGTGGTCGGTCCGCCCGAGAGGTTCATGAACGACATCGGCTTGGCGATGACGACCCGGCGGCTTCCCGGGCCGGGCGGGCCGATCCGCCCCTCGACGACCTGGGCCCGCGACTTGTGCGCCTTGAACCGGGCGCCCATCCGTTCGGCCAGCAGATCGGCCACCATGAAGCCGACGTTGTGGCGGTTGGCGGCGTACTCGCCCCCGGGGTTGCCGAGACCCACCACCAGCCAGGGGCTCGTGTCGTCCGTCGTCATGCCTGTGTCTCTCCTGGAGGGACGGCCGCCGCCCCGCCCCGCCACACCCGTGAGCGGGGGCGGCGGGACGGAACGGCGGCCGGAGAAAGGGAAGAAGGGAGCCGGAGCTTACGCCTCCTCGGCCTCTTCCTCGCCCTCGGCGGCCTCCTCGGCCGGAGCCTCGGCCTGGGCGGCGACCACGTGCAGCACCGGGGCGTCGTCCTCGACGGCGAGGGTGGTGCCGGAGGGCAGCTTGATGTCCTTGGCGTGGATGGTGGCACCCGCGTCCAGGCCCTCGATGGAGATGGTGACACCCTCGGGGATGTGGGTGGCCTCGGTCTCGACCGGCAGGGCGTTCAGCACGTGCTCGAGCAGGTTGCCGCCGGGGGCGAGCTCGCCCTCGGTGTTGATCGGCACCTCGACGGTGACCTTCTCGCCCTTCTTCACCAGCAGCAGGTCGATGTGCTCAAGGACACCGATCTTGATGGGGTGGCGCTGCACGGCCTTGGGGATGACCAGCTCGCTCTTGCCGCCCTCGATGTCCAGGCGGATCAGCACGTTCGCGGTCTTCAGCGCCATCAGCAGGTCGTGGCCCGGGAGGGTCACGTGCACCGGCTCGGCGCCGTGGCCGTAGATGACACCGGGGACGCGGCCGGCAACGCGGGTACGGCGGGCCGCACCCTTGCCGAACTCGGTACGGGGCTGAGCGGAGATCTTGACCTCGGCCATGGGGCACTCCTCGTAGATCGGGTCCTGATATGTGGGCGTCACCCGGCCCACGACAGACCTGCTACGAAGAGCGCGTCGATAACGGACAGCTGTGCCGAGCACAGCCTCCCTCGCCGAGCAACCCTGGGAGTCTACCAAGGGCCGGAACATGGCTGAGGCCACCCCGTGGCGGGGTGGCCTCAACCGGTGCGCTCAGCGGCTAAGCCCATCAGCCCTGCTCCTCGAAGAGGCTGGTCACCGAGCCGTCCTCGAAGACCTCCTGGACCGCGCGGGCGATGGTGGGCGCCATCGACAGCACGGTGACCTTGTCGAGCTCGACCTCGCTCGGGGTGGGCAGCGTGTTGGTGAAGATGAACTCGCTGACCTTCGAGTTCTTCAGCCGGTCGGCGGCCGGACCGGACAGCACACCGTGGGTGGCGGTCACGATCACGTCCTCGGCGCCGTTGGCGAACAGCGCGTCGGCCGCGGCGCAGATGGTGCCACCGGTGTCGATCATGTCGTCGACCAGGACGCAGACCCGGCCCTGTACATCACCGACGACCTCGTGCACGGTGACCCGGTTGGCCACGTCCGGGTCGCGCCGCTTGTGCACGATCGCCAGCGGGGCGCCCAGCCGGTCGCACCAGCGGTCGGCGACGCGCACCCGGCCGGCGTCCGGGGAGACCACGGTGAGCTTGGTGCGGTCCACCTTGGCGCCCACGTAGTCGGCGAGCACCGGAAGGGCGAAGAGGTGGTCCACCGGACCGTCGAAGAAGCCCTGGATCTGGTCGGTGTGCAGATCGACGGTGAGGATGCGGTCGGCGCCGGAGGTCTTCAGCAGATCCGCGATCAGACGGGCCGAGATGGGCTCGCGGCCGCGGTGCTTCTTGTCCTGGCGGGCATAGCCGTAGAAGGGGACGATCACCGTGATGGACCGCGCGGAAGCCCGCTTCAGCGCGTCGATCATGATGAGCTGCTCCATGATCCACTTATTGATCGGAGCGGTGTGGCTCTGGATCAGGAAGCAGTCGGCGCCCCGCGCGGACTCCTGGAAACGGACGTAGATCTCGCCATTGGCGAAGTCGAAAGCCTTGGTCGGGACCAAGCTGACGCCCAGCTCGTGGGCGACCTCCTCGGCCAGCTCGGGGTGGGCGCGGCCGGAGAAGAGCATCAGCTTCTTCTCGCCGGTCGTCTTGATCCCGGTCACAGCAAGTCTCCTTGGATGTCACTTTGGTGCGCTTCACACGGTACGCCCCGCACGGCATACCCGTGCATGGGTCACTGATCGCTCTGGTTGTCCTGATGAGCGTTTTCCGCGGCCCGCGCCGCGGCGCTTCCGGGGCGCTTGCGGGCCACCCAGCCCTCGATATTCCGCTGCTGTCCGCGGGCGACGGCCAGCGAGCCGGGGGGCACATCCTTGGTGATGACCGAGCCGGCGGCGGTGTACGCGCCGTCCCCGATCGTGACGGGAGCCACAAGCATGTTGTCGGCTCCGGTGCGGCAGTGGCTGCCGATGGTGGTGTGGTGCTTGCTGACGCCGTCGTAGTTCACGAAGACGCTCGCGGCACCGATGTTGGTGTGGTCGCCGATCGTGGCGTCGCCCACGTAGGACAGATGCGGCACCTTGCTGCCCTCGCCGAGCGAGGCGTTCTTCATCTCCACGTAGGTGCCGGCCTTGGACTTGGCGCCCAGCCGGGAGCCGGGGCGCAGATACGCGTAGGGCCCCACTCCGGCGCCGGCGCCGACCTCGGCGCGGTCGGCGACGGTGAACGAGACGACGGCGCCCTCGCCCACGGTGGTGTCGGTGAGCCGGGAGTTCGGGCCGACCTCGCTGTGCGCGGCGAGGTGGGTGGCGCCCAGCAGCTGGGTGCCGGGATGGACCAGCGCGTCCGGCTCGAAGGTCACGGTCGCGTCGATCCAGGTGGTGCCCGGGTCGACCACGGTCACCCCGCTGAGCATGGCGCGCTCCAGCAGCCGCTCGTTGAGCAGCCGGCGGGCCTCGGCCAGCTGGACGCGGTTGTTGATGCCGAGGATCTCGCGGTGGTCACCGGCCACGGCGGCGCCCACCCGGTGGCCGGCCTCGCGCAGGATGCCGAGCACATCGGTGAGGTACTCCTCGCCCTGGCTGTTGTCGGTGCGGACCTTGCCCAGCGCGTCGGTGAGCAGCTGGGCGTCGAAGGCGAAGACACCGGAGTTGATCTCGCGGATCGCGCGCTGGGCGTCGGTGGCGTCCTTGTGCTCGACGATCGCGGTGACGGCGCCGCTGGCCGCGTCCCGCACGATCCGGCCGTAGCCGGTGGAGTCCGGCACCTCGGCGGTGAGCACCGTCACCGCGTTCCCGTCGGCGGTGTGCGCCGAGGCCAGCCGCTCCAGGGTGGCGCCGGTCAGCAGCGGTGTGTCCCCGCAGACGACGATCACGGTGCCGTCGAGGGCGACCCCGCTGCCGGACAGCTCCTCCAGCCCCATGCGGACGGCGTGGCCGGTGCCGTTCTGCTCGTGCTGGACGGCGGTGCGCACCTCGGCGTCGATCTCGGCGAGATGTGCGGTGACCTGTTCGCGGGCGTGTCCGACGACGACCACCAGGTGCTCGGGGGAGAGCTCGCGGGAGGCGGCGACGACATGTCCGACGAGGGATCGGCCGCAGATCGCGTGGAGGACCTTGGGGGTCGCCGACTTCATACGGGTGCCCTCACCCGCTGCGAGGACGACGACGGCTGCCGGGCGGTTGGCGCTCACGGGTGTGCCCTTCGGCTTCGGGGGTGGACACCCGCAGGATACCGAGAGGTTTCCGGACGGAAACGTGTGCGGGTCCCGATCGGGGTGATCAGGACCCGTGCGGACGGAGAAGAAGAGCTCCCCTGCCAGGACTCGAACCCGGAACAACCGGACCAAAACCGGTAGTGTTGCCTATTACACCACAGGGGATAGAAAAGCCATCAAATCGGACATCCTGTCAGGGTGTCGATCCGGCCCCCACCACTATGCCGTACCACCAGCCCTCCGTGCGACGGTATGGATCAGCGTCGTTGCCCCGTTTCCGGAGCGCGGCGCCGTGCGCCGTTCGAGTGACCCGCACCCCGTCGTGTCCCTGGGAAAAGCCTTGCGGTCCGGCCGTAGTCTGGTCGCTATGAGTGCTACGGGGGTAGTCGAGGCAGCGAGTGCGCGGGGCGCGCCCGCTGGTCCGTGGTGGTGGTCGCGGCGGCGGAGCATGCTGCTCGACGTGGGGCTCGCCGTCGCGTCGTCGGTGGAGTGCGCCGCGGAGGGCGTCGGTTTCGCGCAGGACGCCCGCATTCCCACCCTGCTCGGGGTGGTGCTCGGGGTCGTCGTCGGCTCGACGCTGGTGCTGCGCCGCCGGTGGGCGATCGCCGTCGTCCTGATATCGATCGCGGTCACCCCGGCCGAGATGGGGCTGCTCCTCGGTGTGGTCGGTCTCTACACCCTGGCCGCCTCCGAGGTGCCGCGGCGGATCACGGCCGTGCTCGCCGGGATGGCGGGCTCGGGGACGCTCATCATCACCATGATCCGGTTCCAGGAGGACATCAAGAAGGACGGCTGGGAGCCCGGGCTCTGGGTCGTGCCGCTGGTCTCGGTGGTGATGGCGCTGGGGATGACCGCCCCGCCGGTGCTGCTCGGCCTCTACGTCAGGGCCCGGCGGCGGCTGGTGGAGAGCCTGCGGGAGCGGGCCGACGGACTCGAACGGGAGCTGTCGCTGCTCGCGGACCGCGCGGAGGAACGGGCCGAGTGGGCCCGCAACGAGGAGCGCACCCGGATCGCCCGCGAGATGCACGACGTGGTGGCGCACCGCGTGAGCCTGATGGTGGTGCACGCGGCAGCCCTCCAGGCGGTGGCGCTGAAGGACCCGGAGAAGGCGTCGAAGAACGCCGCGCTGGTCGGCGACATGGGACGGCAGGCCCTCACCGAGCTGCGGCAGATGCTGGGGGTGCTGCGCTCCGAGGACGGCCAGCGGCCCGGCACCGCGGCGGCCGCTCCGGCCGCCCCCGAGGAGCGCCGGGTGCCGCTGGCCGCGGTGGCGGTGGCCGCGACGGCCGCCGCACAGGCATCGGCGGCCGAGCGGGAGTCGGATGACCTGGGCGGGCCCTGTCTGGCGGAGCTGGAGGCGCTGGTCGGGCAGTCGCGCACGGCCGGGATGACGGTGGAGCTCTCGGTGGAGGGCGAGGAGCGGCGCTACGCCGCACGGGTCGAGCGGACCGCGTACCGGGTGGTGCAGGAAGCGCTCACCAACGTCCACAAGCACGCCCCGGGCGCCAGCGCCCGGGTGCGGGTCGCCCACCGCCCGGACGAGATCGCCGTACTGGTGGAGAACGGCCCGGGTGAGCGCGGTGCGGCGGACGCCGGGCTGCCCAGTGGGGGCAACGGTCTGGTCGGTATGCGCGAGCGGGTCTCCACACTGGGCGGAGGCTTCGTCTCGGGCCCGACGGAGGCGGGCGGCTTCCGCGTCTCGGCGGTCATCCCGGACCGTACGGGCGAGGAGGCGGCGGGTCCTGTGGAGGCTCCCGCCGAGGAGTTCGAAGACGTGGAACGCGCCAGGAGCGCCTAGCGGGGCGCGGCTTTCGCCGCGGTCGACCAGCTCGGTCACGGCACGGCGGTGTCCCTGCCCGGAGCGGTCCGGACGCGCGTCCGGACCATCGGGCCGGGGCGGAGGCCGGGAGCGGGGCGGCGCACCGGATGACCGGCGGGTCTTCGGGTGGGCCGCCGGACAGGCGCCGGTCGGTTCGTCCGCGCCTGCCGGTGCCGGGGGCGGGCCGCCTGCCCCGGGACGGGGGCGGGGCTCAGGCCCCGGGGAGGGGTCAGGCGCGGGGGAGCCGTGGCGGGAGCGTGCCGGAGACCAGCGTGGCCAGCGCCGCGTCCACGCTCGCCCCCAGGTACCAGTCACCGCAGTGGTCCATGCTGTACACCCGCCCCTCCGCGTCGATCGTCAGCAGGGCCTGGCCGTCCGCCTCTTCGCCCAGCGGGCAGACCTCCGTCTCCAGTGCCCGGCCCAGGTCGCTCAGGGTGCGGGCCAGGTGGAGGCCGGGCAGGGGGTCGATCCGGAACGGGGTCGGGGCGATCTGCCGCCCCGTCGCGGGCGGCCGCACCTCCAGTTCGCCGAACTCCGCCCACGCCTCGACGGCCGCCGGGAAGACCGCGTGCTGGTGTCCGGCGGGGGAGGTGTGGGCGCGCAGGGTGTCGGCCCAGACCTCGGCGCGCCGGATGTCCCAGCGGCCGGGCTGCCAGCCCGCCTCGCGCAGCGCGGCGTCCACGGCGATCGGGAAGCGGGTGACGTCCATGCGGTCGTATGCCTGTTTCACCCGGTCTCACCCACGACCCGTACGCCGAAGTGGGCCAGCAGCGCCGTGCAGGACAGACAGGGCGGGGCGTAGCTGCCGTGCCGCGGGTCGCCGGCCTCGCGGATGCGGCGGGTGGTGAGCTTGGCCTGCTTCAAGGAGCGGCGGGCCTCGCCCTGCCCGAGCGGTTTGCGGGAGGCGCGCTTGGAGCGGTTCGCCTCGAAGGCCGTCAGATGGCGGGAGAGCAGGATCGCCTCGGCGCAGCGCCCGGTGAAGCGTTCCCGCTGGCCGGTCGGGAGCGCGTCCAGGAACTCCTGGACCAGGGGGTGCAGTGTGGGCGGCTGATCACCCTTGACGCCGGTGCAGGTGAGGGTCTCGCCGCGGACGGAGAGCGCGGCGGCCACGGCGGGCAGGATGCCGTCACGCCGGTGGTGCACCGCGGGCGGTCCGGCATCGGGGTCGACGCTGCTCCAGCCCAGCCGGGGGTCACTGGCCGCGGGGGCGGCGTCAATGCCGCTCCCGTCGCTCCGCGTGGTCTGCATGTGGTGGTTCCCTCCCTACCGCAATCCCCCGGTTGCAGTGATCAGATTGCCAAATGTGCCGGGTGGTGCGGTAGTCCGGGCTTGTACCGCCAGGTGACGCGGCGCGGCGCCCCCCGCGCGACCGCCCCGGGGTGGCGGCGGCCGGGGCCACCGACCGGTTCCGCCCGTTGCGCCAACGCATAGGCTGTGTGCAGTAGACAGCATCAGCAGGGGGCAACCGCCATGACGACAGGTCGGCTCGGGCAGCAAGCCGCGCCACCGAACACGGCCTACGCCGGGCAGGTCGTGCACTTCCCGGACCCGGTCCGGGCCGCTCGCCACCCCAAGGGCGTCCGGATGGATGAAAACGGCTTTCCGGACTTCTCGCCCTATGCCCGCGCGGCGGCCGAAATCGCCGAACCCCCCGAGGGCTTCGGCGTCGACGAGCTGCGGCTGACGGACTACGTCTCGGCGAACGCGGCACAGTTCGCCGCCGGTCATGAGCTGTGGAAGGACTCCGCGCCGGTCGCCACCCCGCACGGCTGGACCTGGCACCACGTCGCGGGCACCCGCCGGATGGAGCTGATCCCGGCCGAGGTGAAGGCGCTGCTGCGGCACCACGGCGGACTGGCCACCGCCCAGGTCGACCAGGACAAGCGCGGCACCCGGCCGCTCCAGGAGACCCGGCCGATCCACTTCGGGCTGCCGGTCCGCGGTCTGTCGGTCACCGAGGAGCAGATGCTCGGCGTCGAGGAGGACCTCGGCTACCGGCTGCCCGGCGCGTACCGCTCGTTCCTCAAGGCGGCGGGTGGCTGCGCCCCGATCGGCGCGGCCCTCGACCCGGAGCTGGGGCTGCTGATAGACCAGCCCTTCTTCACGGTGCGCGACGAGGCCGCGGTCAACGACCTCGTCTATATGAACAAGTGTCTGCGCGACCACTTCACCAAGGACTACCTCGGCGTCGGCCTCGTCCAGGGCGGAGTGATCGCCGTGAAGGTGAAGGGCGACGCGATCGGCTCGGTGTGGTTCTGCGCGTACGACGACGCGCGCGACCGCGACGGCTGGACGGTCCAGGAGCGGGTGACGGAGCTCATGCTGCCGTGCGGCGATGACTTCGACGCCTTCCTGCTGCGGCTGGCGGGCAATCCGCCGGAGCTGGAGACCGTGGCGAACCTGATGGTGGACGGCGGATTCGCGTACGCCGTCCCGGTGGAGGAGTGAGCGCGATGGTGACCTTCGCACAGGCGCAGGAGCGCGCGGAACTCTGGATCAACGGTGATGTGCCCGCGTACCAGCAGCGCGAGGCGCGGGTCCGGGAGTTCGACCTCGGCTTCGTGGTCTGGGCCGAGGACCGGGCCGACGGTCCGGTCTCGGACTCGGCCGCCGACGGCGCGCGGATGGTGATCGCCCGCGACAGCGGGGAGACCACGCTGTGGCCCGGACTGCCGGTCGGCGAGGTCATCCGCCGGTACGAGGAGTGCTACGGGGCGACGGCCGAGGCCGCCCCCGCGGACACCACCGGCGGCCGCCAGCAGCGCATCGACCTCAACGCCACGTCCTTCCTGCTCACTCCGCCGGAGTGGTTGCAGGAGGCGGCGGACGCGATGAGCCTGCCGGACCAGCGGCTGGACATTCCCGACCAGCGGTCGGACGCCGGGGCCGGTCCGGGATCCGGTACGGCCGGGGCCGGGGAGCCGTCGCGGGGCGCGCCGCCGGTGCCGGGTACGCCGTCCGCGCCGTCCACACCGGCGGCTCCTCCCCCTCCGCCCGCAGCGGCTGCCGCCTCGTCCGGCTCCTCCGCCGCGTCGGCGCCCTCCGGCGGGACGCCGTGGGCCGACACCAACTCCGGCGGCGACGACGGCGACCGTTCGGTCGCGCCGCCCGCGACGGTCTTCGCCCCGGCGCTGGCGGGTTCCGACGACGAGGACACCCCGGTGCCGGGCGTGCGGCCGGACGCCAAGACCGAGCTGCTGTCCGCCGGCAGCGCGCTGCCGCCCACGGCCATCGCCCCCCAGGTCGAACTCCCCGGGGGTCCGGGCGCCGTGCCCGGTGCCGGACCGGCCGCCGGTGCCGCTCCCGGCGCGGCCGACATCGCGAACGAGGCCACCCGCAAGGCGTCCCCCGGCGGGCCGACGCCTCCGCCGCCGCCCGGTGCCCCGGGCGCGCCCGGCGCCCGGCCGGGGCCGGGTGCGCAGACCCCGCCGCCCCCGCCTCCGCCGCCCGCCCCGTCCGGGCCGGGTGCCCCGGGCGCTCCGGCCGGGGGTTACGTACCGACCCAGCTGGTCTCGCAGCTCGACCCCGACGCGGGGCCCGGCGGGCCGACGCCGCCGCCCGGCGGTCCGGGCGGTCCCGGCGGCGGCCCCGTGCACGCCGCCGCCACGATGCTCGCCGGTGGTCCCGGCCAGCCCGGTGCGCCTGGTCAGCCGGGTGCGCCCGGTGCCCCCGGGCAGACCCCGCCGCCCGGCGCTCCGCAGCCGCCCCAGGCACCCGGTGCGCCCGGTGTCCCCGGCGCGCCCGGTGGTGTGCACGCCGCCGCGACGATGCTCGCCGGTGGCCCCGGTCAGCCCGGCGCTCCCGGTCAGACCCAGCCGCCCGGTCCCGGCGGTCCGGGTTTCCCGGCGCCGCCCGGTGCTCCGGGCGCTCCCGGCCAGGCTGCCCCATCCGGCCCGCACCCGCCCGGCCCACCCGGGGTCCCCGGTGTGGGTGGTTCCGCGACGCCGCCGCCCGCTCCGTTCCCCGGTGCTCCCGGCGCTCCCGGTGACGGGATGCACGCCGCCGCCACGATGCTGGCCGGTGGCCCCGGCGCACCCGGTGCCCCGGGCGGCCCCGGTATGGCCCCGCCCAGCGGTCCTCCGGCGCCCGGGATGGCGCCGCCGCCCGGTGGTGCCGCCGCGCCCGGTATGGCCCCGCCCGGATACGCGTATCCGCAGCCGCCGCCCGGTCAGCCGACCGTGGGCCCCGGCTATATGGCGGTCCTGCGCTACCGCGCCCAGGACGGCTCCGAGCAGCAGCTCATCCGCCGTTCCGCACCGGGCACCCCGCATCCGGAGTGGCAGATCCTGCACGAGCTGCGGTCGATGAACGTCCCGCCGCAGCAGGTGCTGGAGCTCCACACCGAGCTGGAGTCCTGCGATCTGCCCGGCGGCTACTGCGCCCGGATGATCCGCGAGACCTGGCCGCAGGTGCGGATCAGCCACACCGCCCCGTACGGCCGTGACCACGCCACTCGTCAGCAGGGCGTCCGTCACCTGCTGGAACACCAGGGCGAACTGCACCAGGTGGCGGACGGACCGGCCCGTCCGGCACCGAACCGGGTACCGCTTCCGCACCCCAGCCAGGTGCAGCCGGTGCCGCCGGTTCCGCCCGAGGGTCTCGCACATGAGCTGGGCCAGGCGTTCGGTCCCGGCATCTTCCGCTTCGACCAGCGCGCGGTCTCGCGGATGGGCGTACCGGACGTGGTCGCGCAGACGCTGGTCTGGGCGGGCCTCCCGGTGGACTTCGGACCGTTCTTCTGGGCGCAGGCCCAGCCGGGCCGTCCGGTGCCGACGCTGGCCGAGCTGGCCGCCGAGCGCGGGGTGCAGCCCGCCGCCGACGCGGGTTCGTACCTGGTCATGGGCAATGACTTCGGCCGGCAGCTGTGTGTGCAGTACGGCACCGCGCATATCGTGGCCATCCCGCTGGAGGCCGCGGCGCAGCCGGTGCCGCCGCAGTTCGTGAACACCGGTCTGCCGGAGTTCGTGCGCTGTATGGCCCTGCTGGGCCGGATGTGGCGGCTGCGGTACGGGCTGACGCCCGAGCAGGCGGGCCGCTGGACGGTCGACTTCCAGGCACAGCTCGCCGCCCTGGACCCGGCGGCGCTGTCCGCACCGGACAACTGGTGGGCGGTGCTGCTGGAGCAGATGTGGGACGGCCTGCTCTGAGCTGACCGGTCCGACCGAGCGCGAGCGCCGAGGCGCCCGACCCCCGTGACGGGGGCGGGCGCCTCGTCGTTGTTGTCAGCGGATTTCCGGCGGGATCCGGACGCCGGCCGAGGGGGCGGATGGGCGGAGTGTCGCGTTATGGGCGATTAGGGGTGATCCATCAAGATGTGCGCCGAAGCGCGTTGCATGCCGGACAAAAGGGGTTCCAAGGATGGGCGCATCGGTGTCACCACAGGGCTTCACCACCGTCGGACGGGGCCGGGGCTATCGTCCCGCGCAGGTCGACCGCTATCTGGCGGAGCTGTCCCAGGCGCGTGACGCGGCGTGGGAGCGAGCCGCGCGCCTCACCGTGCTCGCCAATGAGCTGTCCGCCGACGCGGAGCAGCTGCGCGAGACGGTCTCCCAGCTGGCCCCCCAGACGTACGAATCGCTGGGCGACCGTGCCCAGCTGATCCTGATGGCGGCCGAGGAGGAGGACACCCACCTCCGGTCCCAGGCCGAAGCCTGGGGGCGGGAGCAGTGGGAGGCCGCGCAGGCCGACGCCCGCAGGGTGCGCGACGCGGCGCGGGACGAGGCCGAGCGGGTGCGCGAGGCCGCCGAGGCGTCGGCGCGCAGCACCCTGGAGGCGGCCCAGGCCGAGGTCGAGGAGGTGCGGACGGTCTCCCGCCAGGATGTGAAGGAGTGGCGGAGCGAGGCGCTGGCCGCCCTCAAGGACATGCGGCAGCGCACCGCCGATGTGCTGTCCGGTCAGGAGCGCGAGCACGGGGAGCGCTGGGAGTCGGCGGGCCGCGAGCTGGCCGAGCGCGACAGCGCGATGACCGCCCGGCTGGCCCAGCTGGAGGAGTTCACCCAGGCCAGACTGGCCGACGCCAAGCGTGAGTACGCGATGGCCGAGCAGGCCGCACGGCTGCGCCAGGAGGACGCCCAGGCGCAGGCGGCGGAGATCGTCGCCCAGGCCCGCGCCCGGGAGGAGCGCCTCGGCCGGGAAACGGAGCGCACCCTGCGCGACCACCATGAGCGCCGCGAGGAGCTGAAGGCCCATCTGGAGCATGTACGCGGCAGCCTGACGGCCCTGACGGGCAAGCCGGTGGTGGAGGACCCGGGCCCCGGCTCCCGCCCGGAGCTGAGCTCCGAGTCCTGACCCGGCGGGCCTTCCGGCCCGGCCGGACGGACGCGGAACCACGCGCGGCGGATGCGGCAGACGGCCGCGTCCGCCGCGCGTGCGTTCCCTGCCCGGATGAGGTCCGGAGGACGTCCGGACGGCGCCCGGAGCAGCGCGCCGCGTGTCCCGCCGAGATGCGGCCTCCGGTGGACACCCGCAATTGTTGTACGACCCACCCTTCCCTGCCGGACCCGGAGGAGGGAAGCTGGCATACGGGCTGCTGGGCCCCCGGCATTGAGCCTCACCCAGGGTGAGGGTGCAGGATCGGCCCGGAGCGCGGCTCCCCCTCAGGTCCTAGACCCCTAGGGGATGTCCACCCGTTCCTCCTACCCGTGGTTCGTTCCGGCGGAGGAGGAGGGGCGGGCACCTCCTCTCTTAGTCTTGCTACGGGCAGCGCGACCGAGGGGGTGGGGCTGCCCCCACCGCGAAGACTGAGCCAGGCACCATCGCGGCGGTCCCCGGACCCCGGCAGGCTGGATGCCGCGGGCGGACCGGGACCGGAATCGCCTTTCACGATCGAGGAGAGTCACCGTGACAACGGCTGTATCGATTCCCAGGACCGGGGGCAGCGGAGGACATACGGCCGTCGCCGCCCGCGCACGACAGGTGGTCAAGGCGTACGGCTCGGGGGAGACCCGGGTCGTCGCGCTGGACCACGTGGACGTGGACATCGCCCGTGGTCAGTTCACCGCGATCATGGGTCCCTCGGGCTCCGGCAAGTCCACCCTGATGCACTGCCTGGCCGGTCTCGACACCGTCTCCTCGGGGCAGATCTTCATCGACGAGACCGAGATCACCGGGCTCAAGGACAAGAAGCTCACCAAGCTGCGCCGGGACCGCATCGGCTTCATCTTCCAGGCGTTCAACCTGCTGCCGACGCTCAACGCGATCGAGAACATCACGCTGCCGATGGACATAGCCGGCCGTAAGCCGGACCGCGCCTGGCTGGACCAGGTGGTGGAGACCGTCGGCCTCGCCGGGCGGCTCAAGCACCGGCCGAACCAGCTCTCCGGCGGCCAGCAGCAGCGTGTCGCCGTGGCCCGTGCCCTCGCCGCCCGCCCCGAGATCATCTTCGGTGACGAGCCGACCGGAAACCTGGACTCCCGGGCCGGGGCCGAGGTGCTGGGCTTCCTGCGGCGCTCGGTCGACGAACTGGGCCAGACCATCGTGATGGTCACGCACGACCCGGTCGCCGCTTCCTACGCCAACCGGGTGCTGTACCTGGCCGACGGCCGGATCGTGGACGAGATGCAGAACCCGACCGCCGAACTGGTCCTGGAGCGCATGAAGCACTTCGACGCGCGCGGGCGGGTGTCATGACCGTCCTCAAGACCTCGCTGCGCAACTTCATGGCGCACAAGGGGCGGATGGCGCTCTCCGCCATCGCGGTCCTGCTGTCGGTGGCCTTCGTCTCCGGCACGCTCGTCTTCACGGACACCACCAACGCCACGTTCGACAAGCTCTTCACGGCCACGTCCTCCGATGTGACGGTCAGCCCGAAGAACGCGAAGAACGGCGACGACGCGCAGAACAGCCGCCGGATCGAGACGCTGCCCGACTCCCGGGCCCAGCAGCTCGAGGGCGTCAAGGGCGTCAAGAAGGTGACCGGCGACGCCACCAGCATGTCGATCACCGTCGTCAACAGCAAGAAGAAGGACATCGGCCCCGACTCCGGTGCCCCGACCATCGGCACCAACTGGGACCCGACCGAGCACCGCTCGGTCAAGCTCACCTCCGGACGCGCGCCGCGCGGACCCACCGAGGTGATGCTCGACGCCGACACCGCCGAGAACAAGAAGGTGAAGATCGGCGACGAGCTGCGGGTGATCACCGTCCCCGGTGAGTTCCGCGCCAAGGTCGTCGGGCTCGCCACCTTCCAGGTGACCAATCCCGGCTCCACCGTCCTCTACATGGACACCCCCTCGGCCCAGCGGCTGCTGCTGGGCCGCTCCGAGGCGTTCACCAGCTTCGCGCTCACCGCCCGGCCGGGCGTCAGCAACGAGCAGCTCAAGAAGAACGTGCTGGCCGACCTCGGCCCGGACTACAAGGTGCAGACGAAGGCCGAGGCCAGCGATGAGGCCCAGGACGACATCGGCTCGTTCCTGGACATCATGAAGTACGCGATGCTCGGCTTCGCCGGGATCGCCGTCCTGGTGGGCATCTTCCTGATCGTCAACACCTTCTCCATGCTGGTCACCCAGCGCACCCGGGAGATCGGCCTGATGCGGGCCATCGGGTCCAGCCGCAAGCAGATCAACCGCTCGGTGCTGATCGAGGCGCTGCTGCTGGGGATCATCGGCTCGATCCTCGGGGTGTTCGCCGGTGTCGGCCTCGCGGTCGGGCTGATGAAGATCATGGGCAGCGCCGGTCTGAACCTGAGCACCGACCAGCTGACGGTCAAGCCCGCGACGCCCATCATCGGTCTCACCATCGGCATCGTCGTCACCGTCATCGCCGCGTACATCCCGGCCCGCCGGGCGTCGAGGATCTCCCCGATGGCGGCGCTGCGCGACGCCGGTACTCCGGCGGACGCCAAGGCCGGACGCATCCGCGCGGTGATCGGCACCGTGCTCACCGCGGCCGGTGCGGCAGGGCTGTTCGCCGCGGCGAACGCGGACAGCGCGACCGACGGCTCGATGTTCCTGGGCCTGGGCGTACTGCTGACCCTCATCGGCTTCATCGTGATCGGCCCGCTGCTGGCCGGTGTGGTGATCCGGGTGCTCGCCGCCGTGATCCTGCGGATCTTCGGCCCGGTCGGCCGGATGGCCGAGCGCAACGCGCTGCGCAACCCGCGGCGCACCGGCGCCACCGGCGCGGCCCTGATGATCGGTCTGGCCCTGGTGGCCTGTCTGTCGGTGGTCGGCTCCTCGATGGTCGCCTCGGCCAGCGATGAGCTGGACAAGTCCGTCGGCGCGGACTTCATCATGCAGCCCAAGCCGGGCAAGCTCGTCACCCAGGACATCGAGAAGAAGATCGCGCAGGCCAGGGGCCTGGACCACATCAGCCACTACAAGCAGCTCACCGATGTCCGGCTGACGCTCCCGGACGGCAAGACGGTCAGCAAGGACCTGTCCGCCGCCACCCCGAGCTACGCGGGCGATCTGCGGACCCCGGTGGTCCAGGGCTCGCTCGCCGACGCCTACCGCAAGGACGCGATCTCGCTGCCCGAGGGCTTCGCCGAGGACCACAAGGTGAAGAAGGGCGACACCGTGACCGTCGCCTTCCCGCAGGGCCGTACGGCGAAGCTCACCGTGGCCGCGATCACCTCCGACGACACCTCGCTGGACAAGGGGGCGCTGTACACCAGCATCGCGACCGTCCAGGCCCATGTGCCCGCCGACCGGATCCCGACGGATCTGATGGTCCTTGGCACGGCCAAGGACGGTCAGGAGGAGCAGGCGTACGCCTCGCTGAAGAAGCAGCTGGTGGACTACCCGCAGATCCAGGTCCGTGACCAGACCGACTACAAGAAGATGATGAAGGACCAGATCGGCCAGCTGCTCAACCTGGTCTACGGTCTGCTCGCCCTGGCGATCATCGTCGCCATCCTCGGTGTGGTGAACACCCTGGCGCTGTCGGTCGTCGAACGGACCCGCGAGATCGGTCTGATGCGCGCCATCGGCCTCTCCCGCCGCCAGATGCGCCGGATGATCCGGCTGGAGTCCGTGGTCATCGCGCTCTTCGGCGCCCTGCTGGGCCTCGGGCTCGGTATGTGCTGGGGCGCGACGGCGCAGAAGCTGCTGGCGCTCGAGGGTCTGAAGACCCTGGAGATCCCGTGGCCGACCATCACCACCGTCTTCATCGGCTCCGCCGTGGTGGGTCTGGTCGCGGCGCTGATCCCGGCCTTCCGCGCGGCCCGGATGAACGTCCTGAACGCCATCGCCACGGAGTAGGACGCGGCATCACGGAAGGCCAGGACCCGCCCCTCGGCGATACGGGGACCGAGGGGCGACGGCGGCCCGGCACGGTGTGCTCTCGGGGGTGCACACCGCGCCGGGCCGCGGCCTTTCCCGGCCCGCCGCGACGGACTTTTGACCTGGAGTGCGCTCCAGCTCCTAGCGTGGACGGCACGACCGCGAGATCCACCGCTTCCAGGAGGTACTCCCATGTCCCGGCTTCCCGTCCGCAGGCTCGGCCAGCTCACCGTCTCCGCCCAGGGGCTCGGCTGCATGGGGATGAGCCACGCCTACGGCGCGACCGACGACGAGGAGTCGATCGTCACCATCCACCGCGCCCTCGACCTCGGTGTCACCCTCCTGGACACCTCCGACTTCTACGGCGCCGGACACAACGAGGAACTGGTCGGCCGGGCGCTGAGCGGTCGCCGGGACGAGGCGGTGATCGCCACCAAGTTCGGCTTCGCCAACCAGCTGGGCGAGCAGACCCGGATCCGGGGCGACGCGGCCTACGTACGGCAGGCGTGCGACGCCTCGCTGCGCCGGCTCGGCGTGGACCACATCGACCTCTACTACCTGCACCGCGTCGACCCCGAGGTGCCCATCGAGGAGACCGTGGGCGCCATGGCCGAGCTGGTGGCGGCGGGCAAGGTGCGCTTCCTCGGGCTCTCCGAGGCGAGCGGGGCGACCATCCGCCGCGCCCACGCCGTCCACCCGGTCTCCGCGCTCCAGAGCGAGTGGTCGCTGTGGACCCGGGACCTGGAGGAGGAGATCGCCCCGGTCTGCCGTGAACTGGGCATCGGTCTGGTGCCGTTCTCACCGCTCGGGCGCGGCTTCCTGACCGGCCGGATCACCTCGGTGGACACGCTGGAGAAGGACGACATGCGGCGCAGCCAGCCCCGGTTCGCCGACGGCAATCTGGACCGGAACCTGGCCATCGTCGAGCGGCTGCGGGAACTGGCCGCCGACAGGGGCGTCACCGCCGGTCAGCTCGCCCTGGCCTGGGTGCAGCACCGCGGCGACGACGTGGTGCCGATCCCGGGGACCCGCCGGGAGAGCAATCTGCGGGAGAACCTGGGCGCGCTCGACATCGAGCTGTCCGCCGCGGAGCTCGCCGCGATCGACGCCGCCGCACCGGCCCGGGAGATCGCCGGGAACCGCTACGACGAGAGCGCCCTGCGGTTCGTCGACCGCTGAGGGATTCCCCCGAACGGGCGATGAGTTTTCCGGCGCCCCGCGGTCTACAGGGAAAGGCCGATACCAGGGAGGTTTCCCATGACCGAGACGACCAAGGGCACCCGGCTCAGCGAGGTGGGCCGGGTGGCCGTCACCGTCACCGACCAGGACCGGGCGCTGGACTTCTACGTGGGCACCCTCGGCTTCGACAAGCGGGCCGACATCCCCTTCGGGGAGGGACACCGCTGGATCGAGGTCGGACCGTCCGGCGGCGGGGCCGGGATCGCGCTGGTGCTCCCGCGGAACTGCGAGGACGCCGGCGGTTCCGGCTCCGGGCCCGGCACCGAGACCGGCATCATCCTCACGTCCCAGGACATCGACGCCGACCACGCCACGCTGCGCGGGGCCGGGGTGGACACCGATCCGGAGGTCATGCGGTACGGGGCTCCCGTACCGCCGATGTTCTCCTTCCGCGACCCCGACGGGAACGCGATCATGGTCGTCAGCGAGGGGGAGTGAGCGCGGGGAAACCGAGCTGACCGGCGGGAACCGACCCTGACCGGCCCGTGCCGGTCCGCCGACGGGGGAGCGGACCGGCGCGGGCGCCGGGGGCCGGACGTCAGTCCCGGGGGAGCAGGGTGCCGAGCGGGCCCAGGTCGAGATTGAGGTCCTCCGGCGTCAGACCGTGCTGGTCGCGCAGTTCCGCCATCCGCCGGTCCAGCATCATCAGCGTGGTGCCGATCCGCTCCACCTGCTCATCGGTGAGACCGCCCGCGTCGATCCGGCGCAGCGCCTGGCGTTCCATCAGCTGGCGCAGCAGTTCCACGATGGTGAGGACGAGGGCCACCAGATCACGGCCCATCGCCTCCCGGTCGATATCGACCCGGGTGCCGGTCACAGCGGGCCCGAATCGGTCCACGGCGCGGCCACGCGCTCGTTGACCGAGGACAGCAGGGCGTGCAGGGAGAGCCTCACCAGGGGCACTTCGGCGATCGCGATGACCAGGTCCCCGCTGACCACCACCCCGGTGGCGAGCACCCGGTCGAGCAGATCCACCAGCGGCACCCCGATGGGGCCGTGGGCCTCCGCGGGGGCCGATCCCCAGGCGGCGACGGTCATGGCGCGGTACCTCCGTCGGCGAAGGAGTACGGGGCCCAGGGCCCGGACAGCTCGATCTCCACGGACGCGTCGTCCCGGCGCAGCGAGGCGAGGGCGGCGCGCAACTGCCGCTCCCGGCCGCGGTCCACGAGATACGCCGCGTTGAGCACATGGGTGCGGCGCGGGCCGGTCACCTCGGCGCCGTGCGGGCGCAGCCGCCGCCCGGCCACGGCCAGTCCGCGGACGACGGTGTCCACCCGGTCGGCGGCCCGGAGCGCCGCGCCCTGGCGCTCCTCGCGGCCGCGCTGCCGGCTGCGGAGCTGCTCCAGATAGTCGCGGCCACTGGCCGCCGCGGCGTCCGGGGAGGACGCGGCGGTGGCGGGCTGCCCGGCCAGGGCGTAGACCTTCACGCCCCATTCGACCCGGCCGGTGATCCGGTCGAGTGCGGTGAGCAGGGATTCCTCCCGTGCGCGCAGGGCCTCCCGGGCCCGTTCCTCCCCGCGGTAGAGGGTGGCCAGCGGCAGCGGAACGGTCGGGGCCGCGGCCATGGCCGCGGTGATCACCTCATGGTGGGCGCGGGCGCAGCGTTCCAGTTCGGCGCGGTCGGACAGCCGCTCCCGCAGGGCCTCTTCGGCGTAGTCGGCGGCCGGGACGTCCTGGACCACGGCGGTCAGCGGACCCGCCGCGAGGGTGCGGACGGGGGCGGGCGGGGCGACCCCGGCCCGTCCGCCGAGCGCCTCCGCTTCCGGTCCGGGAGGTCCGCAGACGGCGAAGACATAGGTGAGGGTGGACTGATGTGCCGTCATGTCCCGGCCCCGCCTCTCCCGCCGTCGGCCTCTTCGCTACCGGACCCGATCGCCCGCAGCTGTTCGCGCAGTTCGGCGTTCTCCGCGGCGAGCGCGTTGTGCGCGGCGCGGGAGGAGAGCGCGGGGTCGGTCTCCCACCAGTCGATCCCCGCCTTGCGGGCGGTGTCGACGGAGGAGACGAACAACCGCAGCCGGATGGTGAGGAGTTCGATGTCCAGCAGGTCGATCTTGATGTCCCCGGCGATCACGATGCCCTTGTCCAGGACGCGTTCCAGGATGTCGGCGAGGTTGGAGGTGGCCGGGCCGGCCGGCTCGGGGCGGTCCCACCGGGTGTCGAGCTCGGTCACGGCCGCCTCCCCGCCGACGGACCGGCGGACTCCGGCGGCTCCAGCAGATCCAGCAGCCGGTCCTCCTCGCGTTCGAACTCCTCGGGGCCGATCTCGCCGTCCTCCAGCGCCTCGTTGAGCGCCGCGAGCCGGGCCCGCACCACCGCCGGGTCGTTGATCTGGCGCTCCGCGGCGTCCCGCAGCTGCCCGGCGACCCACACCACACCCCGTACCGGCGCCAGCGGCAGCAGCGCGACCTCGGTCAGGAGCCCCATACGTCCTCCACGAAGCTGTAGCAGGGCAGCGGGCCGGTCAGCCGCAGTTCGACGCGGGTGCCGTACCGGGCCGCCAGCCGCTCCACGGCCGTGCCGAAATGCCCGGTGGCGCCGCGGGCGAGGAGGAAGGAGGCGTTGAGCACACAGCCGGGCACCTCGGGCCCGGCCACCCGCGCCTCCGCCAGCGCGGACAGTTCGGCCGCCACCGTGGTCGCCACGGCCGCGGCCCGCCGGGTCAGCCCATGCGCCACGGCCTCGCCGAGCCGGACGCTGGCCTCGTAGCCGGGGGTGGCGCGGGCCGCGGCGCGGGCCCGGCCCACCTCCGGGTCCTCGCGCACCAGCGACTCCAGATCCCCCTGGGCCGGAATCACCTTGACGTTCATCTCGACCCGGCCCTCGACCCGCTCCAGCGCGGCCAGACAGTCGTCCTGGGAGGACCGGAGCTGCCGCAGCACCGACTCCTCGTCGGGGGCGACCATCCCGAAGCGCATCGGCAGCACCGGGCCGTCCTTCCCCAGGGCCAGCGCCAGGTCCTGGTGGGCCAGCAGGTCACGGCGCCTGGCGCGCAGCCGCCCCGGGGCGTCGCCGACGACGGCGGCCAGCTCCCCGGCGGGCAGCGTACGGACCGGGCCGGGCCGCTCACCGACTCCGGCGCGGCCCGGCGGCACCGGATGACCCGCGCGGACGACGCCGTAGACGTACACACCTCCCGGCGCGGCCGTGGACGTGGGCTGCGGTGCGGCGGCCATCGGTCAGTCCTCCTCGGAACGGCGGCGGGTACGGCTCGGGGAGCGCTTGCGGGGACGGGACTCCGCGTACTCCTCCTCGTGATCATCGTCATCGTCATCGTCGTCATCACCGGCGCCGACGGCCCGCTTGACCTTCTCGCCCACCGACCCGACCGCCTTCTTGGCCTTCCGCTTGCCGATGCCCGCAGCCATGCTCCCGCCGCCCCCTCCGCCGCCGAACAGCTCGGGCACCGTCTTGCTGCGGTCGTTCTCCAGGTCCAGCCGGTTGCACGCCTCGGCGAAGCGCAGATAGGTGTCCACGCTCGCGACCACGATCCGGACGTCGACCTTCAGGATCTCGATACCGACCAGGGAGACCCGGACGAAGACGTCGATCACCATGCCGCGGTCGAGGATCAGTTCCAGGACGTCGTAGAGCGAACCCGCCCGCGGGACGCAGACGACCTCGTCGGTGTAGGTGGCGACCATGATCGGAACGTCCCTTCGGTTGCCCTGCGCGCTGCGGTCAGTCGTCGGCCGCGCCGCGCCGGTAGCGGCGGACCCTCCGGTACTCGCGGAGCTCCCCGTGGCCGTCGAGGTTCACCTCGTAGGTGGCCAGCAGGCTGGTGGTGTCGGGGATCCGCGGTACCTCCAGGACGTCCACGCTCACCCGCCAGCCGTCCTCCTCCCGGCACACGGCGGAGACCCCCTCGGTCGGGTGGGAGATCAACGAGGCCAGCCGTTCGCAGGCGTTCTCCGCCGCCTGCTCCGGGCCCGTCTCCCGGGAGCGGCGGTGGGTCGACGCCCGTCGGTCCGGCTCTTTGGTGGACGTCCGGCGCTCTCGCTCTGCCATGGGCAACAGTCTGGTCACACACCGTGCCCGGGCGCGCGCTGGACTGGGCCGTACGCGCGCACCGGGACCCGCCGGGCCGGGGCCGGGCCGGTCCCGGCTCCCGGTGTCCGTGGGTGGCCGTACTCTGGAAGACCCCCGGCCCGTGTCACGTGTCGGGTGATTCGCGTTGTCCGTCTCCGGGATGGAATACCCCTTTATGAGCCTCACCGGTCTGCTCGACGCCGTCGTACGGGACCCCGCGCTCGCCGAGGCGGTCCGCGGTGCCACCGACGGGAACCGGCCCCATGTCGATCTGGTCGGCCCGCCCGCCGCCCGGCCCTTCGCCGTCGCCGCGCTGGCGCGCGAGACCGGCCGCCCGGTGCTGGCGGTGACCGCCACCGGCCGCGAGGCCGAGGACCTCGCGGCCGCGCTGCGCTCCCTGCTGCCGCCGGACCGCGTGGCGGAGTACCCGTCCTGGGAGACGCTGCCGCATGAGCGGCTCTCCCCGCGCTCGGACACCGTCGGCCGCCGCCTCGCCGTGCTGCGCAGGCTCGCCCACCCCAGCGAGGACGATCCGGCGGCCGGTCCGGTCTCCGTCGTCGTCGCCCCCGTCCGCTCGGTCCTCCAGCCGCAGGTCCAGGGGCTCGGCGAGCTGGAGCCGGTCAGTCTGCGGGCCGGCCGGACCGCCGATCTGGGGGAGGCGGTGGACGGGCTCGCGGCCGCCGCCTACTCCCGGGTCGAACTGGTCGAGAAGCGTGGTGAGTTCGCCGTGCGCGGCGGCATCCTGGATGTCTTCCCGCCCACCGAGGAGCATCCGCTCCGGGTGGAGTTCTGGGGCGACGACGTCGAGGAGATCCGCTACTTCAAGGTGGCCGACCAGCGGTCCCTGGAGGTCGCCGAGCACGGACTGTGGGCCCCGCCCTGCCGTGAGCTGCTGCTCACCGACGAGGTGCGGCGGCGGGCCGCGGCGCTCGCCGAGGACCACCCCGAGCTGGGCGAACTGCTCGGCAAGATCGCCGAGGGGATCGCGGTCGAGGGCATGGAGTCGCTGGCCCCGGTCCTGGTGGACGAGATGGAGCTGCTGCTGGACGTCCTCCCGGCGGGCAGCATGACCGTCGTCTGCGACCCGGAGCGGGTGCGCACCCGCGCGGCCGACCTGGTCGCCACCAGCCAGGAGTTCCTCCAGGCGTCCTGGGCGGCGACCGCCGGTGGCGGTGAGGCCCCGATCGACGTCGGCGCCGCCTCCCTGTGGGGGCTCGCGGACGTCCGGGACCGGGCCCGTGAACTGGGCATGATGTGGTGGTCGGTCAGCCCCTTCGCGGCCGACGACGAACTGGACGATGACACCCTCAAACTGGGCATGCACGCCCCCGAGACCTACCGCGGCGACACCGCCCGCGCGCTCGCCGACACCAAGGGCTGGCTCGCCGAGGGCTGGCGCGCGGTGTACGTCACCGAGGGCCACGGCCCGGCCTCCCGCACCGTCGAGGTGCTCGGCGGGGAGGGCATCGCGGCCCGGCTGGAGGCGGACCTCGACGGGATCTCCCCATCCGTGGTCCATGTGGCCTGCGGTTCGATCGACTACGGCTTCGTCGACCCCGGGCTGAAGCTGGCGGTGCTCACCGAGACCGATCTGTCCGGGCAGAAGGCCGCGGGCAAGGACGGCGCCCGGATGCCCGCCCGGCGGCGCAAGACCATCGACCCGCTCACCCTCGAGGCGGGCGACTTCATCGTCCACGAACAGCACGGCGTCGGCCGCTACATCGAGATGGTGCAGCGCACCGTCCAGGGCGCCACCCGGGAGTACCTGGTCGTTGAGTACGCCCCGGCCAAGCGCGGCCAGCCCGGCGACCGGCTCTACATCCCCACCGACCAGCTGGAGCAGATCACCAAGTACGTGGGCGGCGAGGCCCCCACCCTGCACCGGCTCGGCGGCGCCGACTGGACCAAGACCAAGGCGCGCGCCAAGAAGGCGGTCAAGGAGATCGCCGCCGACCTCATCAAGCTCTACTCGGCGCGGATGGCCGCCCCCGGCCACGCGTTCGGCGCGGACACCCCCTGGCAGCGGGAGCTGGAGGACGCCTTCCCGTACGCCGAGACCCCCGACCAGCTGACCACCATCGGCGAGGTCAAGGAGGACATGGAGAAGTCGGTTCCGATGGACCGGCTGATCTGCGGCGACGTCGGCTACGGCAAGACCGAGATCGCGGTGCGCGCGGCGTTCAAGGCGGTGCAGGACGGCAAGCAGGTCGCCGTGCTGGTGCCCACCACCCTCCTCGTCCAGCAGCACTTCGGCACCTTCAGCGAGCGCTACGGCCAGTTCCCGGTGGCCGTCAAGGCGCTCTCCCGCTTCCAGACCGACACCGAGGCCAAGGCGGTCCTGGAGGGGCTGCGGGAGGGCTCGGTCGACCTCGTCATCGGCACGCACCGGCTCTTCTCCTCCGAAACCAAGTTCAAGGACCTGGGCCTGGTCATCGTCGACGAGGAGCAGCGCTTCGGCGTCGAGCACAAGGAGCAGCTGAAGAAGCTGCGGGCCAACGTGGACGTGCTGACCATGTCCGCCACCCCCATCCCGCGCACCCTGGAGATGGCGGTCACCGGCATCCGCGAGATGTCCACGATCACCACTCCGCCGGAGGAGCGCCACCCGGTGCTGACCTTCGTCGGCCCCTACGAGCAGAAGCAGATCGGCGCGGCCATCCGCCGTGAACTGCTGCGCGAGGGCCAGGTCTTCTATATCCACAACCGGGTGGAGTCCATCGACCGGGCCGCGGCCAGGCTCCGCGAGATCGTCCCCGAGGCGCGGATCGCCACCGCCCACGGCCAGATGTCGGAGAACGTGCTGGAGCAGGTGGTCGTCGACTTCTGGGAGAAGAAGTTCGACGTCCTGGTCTCCACCACCATCGTCGAGTCCGGTATCGACATCTCCAACGCCAACACCCTCATCGTCGAGCGCGGTGACAACTTCGGCCTCTCCCAGCTGCACCAGCTGCGCGGCCGGGTCGGCCGTGGCCGGGAGCGCGGCTACGCCTACTTCCTCTACCCGCCGGAGAAGCCGCTCACCGAGACCGCCCACGAGCGGCTGGCCACCATCGCCCAGCACACCGAGATGGGCGCCGGTATGTACGTGGCGATGAAGGACCTGGAGATCCGCGGCGCGGGCAATCTGCTCGGCGGTGAGCAGTCCGGCCATATCGCGGGCGTCGGCTTCGACCTGTACGTACGGATGGTCGGCGAGGCCGTCGCCGACTACCGCGCGGCGCTGGAGGCGGGCGGCGGCGAGGTCGAGGAGGCCCCGCTCGAGGTCAAGATCGAGCTGCCGGTGGACGCCCACGTCCCGCACGACTACGCACCCGGCGAGCGGCTGCGGCTCCAGGCGTACCGCGCCATCGCCGCCGCCTCCAGCGAGGACGACATCCGCGCGGTGCGCGAGGAGCTCACCGACCGCTACGGCAAGCTGCCGGAACCGGTGGAGAACCTGCTGCTGGTCGCCGGGCTGCGACTGCTGGCGCGCGCCTGCGGGGTCTCCGACATCACGCTCCAGGGCTCCAACATCCGCTTCGGTCCGGTGGAGCTGCGCGAGTCGCAGGAGCTGCGGCTCAAGCGGCTGCATCCGCGCACGGTGATCAAGCCCGCCACCAAGCAGGTGCTGGTGCCCCGGCCCGCCACGGCGAGGATCGGTGGAAAGCCGCTGGTGGGGCGGGAGTTGCTGGCGTGGACCGGAGAGTTCCTGACGACGATCCTGGGTTCCTGAGCGCCGTCGTGGGTCGCTGAGCACCGGCCGCCGCACCACACCGTGGTGCGGCGGCGCCGGGGAAGCCGTCCGGACCCGGGCCGGCGGGGGCGGATGACGATGTGCCGTGCCCTGGGCCCGGACGGACAGGGACCGCCGCCGCGCGACACCCCCGTGGCCGCGCCGTCGGCCGCCCCGGTCCGGTCGGGACGCCCGGAAGGGGCCCCGGGCCGCGCGGTGCGCGGCGGAAGTGGGTCCGGTGGCGCCCGGCGGTCCGTACCGAGTCGCGGCGCCGTACGGACGAGGGGGGCTCGTCCGTACGACCCTCAGGGAGGTTCGAGGTGGCCTCGGAGCGGCCCGCCGGGTCGTGGTCAGGACACTAGGGGCGGGCGGAGCGGGCGGCGAGGAACGAACTGCACAGTGATCGCGGCGGCCGGTTCCGCATCGAACGGTGACCGCGCGCCGGGTCCGGCCGGCCGCCCCTCACAGTGTGCCCAACGCCCGCATCGCCAACCACAGTTCGTACTTCGCGCTCGGCGCGCGCAGCAGCGACCGGCCCAGCGCGTCCTCGGCCTTCGTCAGCCTCTTGCGCGTACCGGGGAGTGAGATCCCGAGCGCGGAGGCGGTGGCGGGCAGCCGGGCGTCGGCCCGCAGCCACGCCCGTACGGTCTCCGGTCCGGCCGTCATCCGGGCCTGCTCCAACGGGCTCAGCTGGGACCGCGCCCAGATCTCCGCGGCGGGTGTGGCCAGCAGCGCGTCCAGGGTGGCGGCGCGGTCCGCGGTGCCCGCGGTCACCGCGCCCGCCGTCCACGGCGCGGTGTGCAGCCGCAGGGCCAGCCAGGCCGCCGACTGGCCGGCCAGACAGCGGCTGACGTCCAGTCCGAGCAGCCCGTCGAGATGGCGCACCCGGGCGGCGAGCGTATTGCGGTGGATCTTCAGATGGCGGGTGGCGGCTCCGCCGAAGCTCAGCCAGGAGCCGAGGGTGTCCAGCAGTTCCCGCGGCCCCGGGTCGGCCCGCCGGGTGGGCGCGTACCGCAGACATGGCCCCAGCAGCTCACCCGCCCAGACACGGCCTTCGGGACCGGCCAGCACCGTGACATCGGTGTGGCCGCCGAAACCGGCGCACCGCTCGGGTGCGTCCCGCGCCACCGCCAGGGCGTGGAACGCCTGCTCGTAGCCGACCGGGGTGTCGCGCAGCGCGACCTCCGCGCTCACCCCGACCCGGCACTCCGGTACCTCCCGGGCGATCCGCCGGTCCAGCCGCTCGGGGCCGGTGCCGGGCTCCGCCTCCGGCCGCGGCCCGGCGCATTCCCCGCCGGGCACCAGCGCGATCAGGTGGTTGGGGCGCACCGGACACGGCACGATCCAGGCCCGCCCCCGCGCCGTGCGGTCGATCCGGACGGCTATCTCGCGCCGCCGTTCGCTGGGGCACTCGATCACGTACACCCGCGTCACGGCGGGCAGCGCCGGGCGCAGCGCCCCGGCGATCCGCTGCGCCGCGGGCACGCTGCCGACCATCAGCAGATGCAGCACCGCCTCCCGGCTGTGCACCTCGGCCGACTCCACCCGGCGGCGTATCCGCTCCGCCTCCTCCAGCCGCCAGCACAGGGCGAGGGTGCGCGAGGCGTCGGCCAGCAGCACCCCGCAGCGCGGGTCGCCGGGCCGGACGACGGCCAGGTACACCGTCCCCGCCGCCGGGTCCGGCCCCGCCTCCGCCGCCCCGGGGCCGAGCGTCACCAGATGGACCGGAGCCGTCCCGTCCCCGCCCAGCACGGCGGACGGCGCACCCCGCCGGTGCAGTTCGACGGCGGCGGTGGCCGCGGCTCCGGCCTCGGGCGGCGGGGTGCCGGGCTCGGGTGTGGCCAGCACCGCCCCGTCGGCCCCGACCAGCACGGCGAGACCCCCGGTGCGCCGGGTGAGCCACACCAGGATCGCCCGGACCGCACCGCGCTTGGCGGAGAGCCGGGCGAGGGCGAGGACGTCGTCGGCGCGATCGGCGCGCGCGGCGGACGGCGAGAGCGGCATGAGGCGCAGAGTAGTACCGGGGGCCGATGGTGGGGCAACGGCCAGGCCCTGTCCTGTCGGTCTTCGTGGATCAGGCCGCGGCGTCTGGTGCAGGGGGCACCTCCCAGCGGTAGCCGGGGGCGGGTCGCACGGCGGAGGGTCGTCCTCGTACCGGGCGTACTCGGACGATCCCGACAACGCGGCGAGGCGCGGTGCCAGGCGTCGCGGGCCCACGACGACCGGCAGGACAGGGGCTAGGATCCGGCGGATGTCAGCCGTCATAGCAGCGATGATCACCGCCATGGTGGGTGTGCTCGGCACCCTCTTCGCCCCCCTGCTCCACCAGCGCCTCACCGCGCGTCAGCGCGCGGAGGAGGCGCGGGCCGGGGAGGAGCGGCGGCGGTACGAGGAGCGACGGGTCGCGTACACGGGGATGAACCGGGCCTCCCGGCAGTTCCACACCCTCCTCAAGGACGCGCTGCACCGGATCCGGGACGGTGTCTACACCGACGAGGACCGGGTCCGGGTCGAGGAGGTCCGGCGCGACTACCGGGACCGCTACGCCGAGGCGCAGATGATCGTCCCCGAACGGGTGCTGGCCGCCTCCCGCGCGCTCAACACGGTGCTCGCCGGTGTCGACGCCACGGCCAAGAGGATCGACCGGGGACTGGCGCGGGAGGGCGAGACCGCCGCCACGGCGCTGCTCACGCTGAAGGACGCCGAGCCCCGGCTCGCGGAGATGCGCCGGATCATGCGGGAGGACCTGGGGGTCGCCGACTGAGGGCGGTCGCGCCTTTACGTCACGGGTAATCGACCGGCTCCCGGGGGCGCGGCAGGGTGGTGCACATCAGCCCGGGGATGCCCCGGGGCCCGGCCGACGCCCCTGGAGGAGCCATGACCGCCTACGCCATCGCGCATCTGCGCAGCGGCAGTTCGCACCCCGATGTCTTCGCGTACATCGAGCGGATCCAGGGCACCATGGCTCCCTTCGGCGGTCGCTTTCTGACCCACGGGGCCGAGGTGCAGGTCCTGGAGGGCAGCTGGCCGGGGCATGTGGTGATGATCGGCTTCCCCGACCTGGCCGCGGCGCGCGCCTGGTACGCGTCGCCCGCGTACCAGGAGATCCTGCCGCTGCGGACCGACCACATCCCCGGGGACGTGATCCTCGTGGACGGGGTCGGCCCGGACTACGACGCGGCGGGGACCGCCGCGGCGATGCGGGAGCGGGCCGTCAGCGGCTGATCCGGTGGTGTCCGCCGCGGGTCAGCGGCCCACCGCGTAGCCCTGTGCGCCCCGCGGATTGGCCGCCGCCAGCAGGACACCCGTCTCCGGGTCACGGGCCACCGCGCACAGCCGCCCCTCCGACCAGGCGGGTCCGACCGTGACGTCGTGCCCCCGGCGCCGCAGTCCGCGGATCGCGTGCTCACCGATCCGCGATTCGACCACCACCTTCCCCGCGGCCATCGTGCGCGGGTGGAAGGAGCCGGGGAAGCTCTCCTGGTGCCAGTTGGGCGCGTCGATCGCGCCCTGGAGGTCCAGCCCCGCACGCACCGGGGAGCGCAGTGCGACTCCGAGCAGGAAGTGCAGGGACCACTGGTCCTGCTGATCGCCGCCAGGCGTGCCGAAGGCCATCACGGGGGTGTGGCCGCGCAGCACGAGCGAGGGGGTCAGCGTGGTGCGGGGACGGCGGCCGGGGGTCAGGGAGTTGGGCAGTCCGGGGTCCAGCCAGGCCATCTGGAGCCGGGTGCCCAGCGGGAAGCCGAGCGCGGGGATGACCGGGTTGGACTGGAGCCAGCCGCCGCTGGGGGTGGCGGCGACCATGTTGCCCCAGCGGTCCACCACATCGAGGTGGCAGGTGTCGCCCCGGGTACCGCCGTCCGCCCGCGCCCCGGGCCCGCCGACCGTGGGCTCACCGCCGCCCGGTCCGGCCACCGGACCGGCGTCGCGGTCCGCCGCGCGGGCGACGGCGGCCAGCGCCTGCGCGCTCAGCCGCGGGGTGCGGCCGCCGGGCCGGCCCGGACGCAGGTCGTACGAGGCGCGCTCGCCGATCAGCTTGCGCCGCTCGTCGTTGTACGGGGCGGAGAGCAGCTCCGGGAGCGGTACCTCGGCGGCGTCCCCGTACCAGGCCTCACGGTCCGCCATGGCCAGCTTGCCGCCCTCGACCAGGGTGTGCAGCAGTTCGGGGGTGCCCAGATCCTCCCCGGTCAACCCGTCGGGCAGCAGGGCGAGTTGCTGGAGCAGCACCGGACCCTGGCTCCAGGGACCCGCCTTGCACACCGTCCAGCCGTTCCAGGTGTACCGGACCGGGGGCTCGTAGCCGGCCTCGAAGGCGGCCAGGTCGTCACCGGTGAGCGTCCCCGCGTGGCGCTCTCCGGAGGAGTCCATGGCGGGCCGGGCCGCGGCGGCGGCCAGCTCCCCGGCGATGAACCCCTCCCGCCAGACCCGCCGCGCCGCCTCGATCTGGCTCTCCCGGCCCGGCCCCGCCGCCTCCGCCTCGGCGACCAGCCGCCGCCAGGTGGCGGCCAGCGCCGGGTTGGTGAGCAGCCGCCCGGCGGCGGGGGACCGGCCGCCGGGCAGGTAGAGCGCGGCCGAGTCGGTCCACTCCCGGGTGAACAGTTCCCGCACCGTCTCCACGGTCTCGCCGATCCGCTCGACCGCGGGGTGGCCGTGCTCGGCGTAGCCGATCGCGTACCGCAGCACCTCGGCGAGGTGCCGGGTGCCGTGGTCGCGCAGCAGCACCATCCACGCGTCGAACGCGCCGGGGACGGCGGCCGCGAGCGGTCCGGTGCCGGGCACCAGGTCGAGGCCGAGCGCGGTGTAGTGGCCGATGGTGGCCCCGGCGGGCGCCGGGCCCTGGCCGCACAGCACGATGGGTTCGCCGCCCGCCGGGGCGAGCAGGATCGGCACCTCTCCGGCGGGCCCGTTGAGGTGCGGCTCCACCACGTGCAGGACGAAACCGGCGGCCACGGCGGCGTCGAAGGCGTTGCCGCCGTCCTCCAGGACGGCCATGGCGGACTGCGAGGCCAGCCAGTGGGTGGAGGACACCATGCCGTGGGTGCCCTGGAGGGTGGGCCGGGTGGTGAACATGGGGCTCCCTGGTCCGGGTGCGGCACGCGGTGGTGCGGTGCCGCCGTGCCCGGCCAGCATGACGCAGCCACCGATCACCGGTCCATGGAGCGGAGCCTCGGGAGGGGTGTGCGGTCAGCCCGCGGGCTTCGTGCGGACGAAGCGGTCGGGTTCGCCGGTGGTCCAGTTGAAGGTCAGGTTCTCACCGCCGTTGCTCACCACGGCGGTGCCGTTCGAGGTCTCCCCGGCGCAGGTGCTGGAGATGGCCATCCCTGAACTGATGGCCCCGGAGCAGGACTTGCCGCCGTACGCGAGGGTGAATGACGTCCCGCTGACGTTCAGGGTCGCCAGGCCCCTGCCGCCGCGCACGGGGACGTACCACATGCCCTGGACGCCGGAGGGGGACGCCGGCCGGGTCGGCGCGGCCGTCGCGGTCCGGGTGCGGCTCGGTGCGGGCGCCGGGGCGGCGGAGGTACGGGTGGGACGTGGCGCGGCGCTGGTGGCGGGGCTCTTGCCGGCCCCGCGGTGCCGTCCGCCGCCCGCGTCCTCGCGCGCCGTGGGCGACGACCCGGCGGAGGGTGAGGAACCGGTGCGGTCCCCGCCCGCGGTCCGGGTGGCGGACGCCCCGCCCTTGCGGGCCGGTGACGCCGAGTCCTCGCCGTCGCCGCAGCCGGTCAGGGTGAATGCCAGCACCGCGACAGCGGTTGCGGCGAACGCGTTCTTCTTCTGCACGGAGAATTCCTGTGATGCCGGGAAAGAGGGATGAGGAAGTGATCCTGGCAGTCCCGTTCACCGGTATTCCATCGTTTCCGGAATGAATCTCCAGAACATTGCCGCTGTACCGCGGATGTTTTCCCCGCTTTCCGCGCCGGGAAAGGGGTTCGGCGCCGCGGCCCGGCTACGGCGCGGTGGGGCCGCCCGGCGGGTAGACCACCGACCACGGCCTGGTCCGGTCATCCACGGCCGGCGCGCCGGGCCCGCCGGAGCGGTCCGGAAGGTCGTCCATGATGGCCCGGACCGCTATCCGGGCGAAATGGTGCACGGCCGGGTGGGTCGAATGGTCCGGCCATACCGCTGATATCCGGAGAATGAGCGGGCGACCGGTCAGCGGTCGCCATGCGGCGCGCGGTTCCTTTCCCGCCACCCGGCCGTCGTCGAAGGCGACGCCCCGGCCGGACGCCACCAGCCCCAGCAGGAATTCCGGATTGCGGGCGTGCCGCACGGAGGCCGGGACGAATCCGCCGGCCCGGCAGATCTCCAGCGTCCGGTCGTACCAGCCCGGCGCCGTCGCCCGCGGGAAGAGGAACAGGTCGTGGCCCGCGAGGTCGTGGAGCGCGACCTCGGGCAGCCGGGCGAGCCGGGAGGCACGCGGCAGCACCACGCCCAACGCGGTGTCGGCGGACGGCCCGAGAACCAGCCCGTCGGCGTCGTCCACCGGATGGTGCACCAGTCCGACGTCCAGTCCGCCGGACCCCAGCAGCCGCACCTGTTCCGCCGGGTCCACCTCGTGGAGGTCGATCCGCAGTCCCGGGAACTCCTCCGCGCATGCCGACAACAGAGCGTGCAGCGTACGGGCCGGGGTCTGCGGCGGCACCCCTGCCCGCAGGGTGCCCAGCTCCCCGTCCCGGACCCGGCCCATCACCGCCCGCAACCGCTCCTCGCGGGCCAGCAGTTCACGGGCCTCCTCCACCAGCAGCGCCCCCGCGGCGGTGAGCCGCACCTGACGCGCCGAGCGGTCGAACAGCTCCACCCCCACCTCACGCTCCAGCCGCCGGACGGCCTGGCTCAGGGGCGGCTGCGCCATGCCGAGGAGATCGGCGGCGCGGCTGAAGTGCAGCTCCTCGGCGACGACAATGAACAGACGCAGGTGGCGTATGAGATCCACCGGCCGACCTTATGCGACGGCCGCCGGGGAGCGGAGGAACACCTATGGGTACGACGGTGGGCACACCGGCCGAGCGGCGGATCACCGAGCTCTTCGCGGCGGTGGACGCCGAGGTCCGGCTGCACGCGGTCGACCTGGACGACACCCGGCGGGAGTTGACCGTCGGCGCGGATGAACAGGTCGTCCTCGCCTCGGTGTTCAAGATCCTGCTCGTCCTGGAGTTCACCCGGCAGGCCGACGCGGGCCAGCTCGACCCCCGGGAACGCGTCCGGGTCACCGCCGCCGACCAGCTCGGCGGATGGGGCACAGCGGGCTGTTCCGACGATGTCGAGATGTCCCTGCGCGACCTGGCGTACTTCACCATGACGGTGAGCGACAACGCGGCCGCCGAGGCGCTGCTGCGCCGTATGGGCCTGGACACCGTGCGGCTGCTCGCCGCCGAACTGGGCCTGGAACGCACCCGGATCACCGGCGGCCCCCGGTGGCAGCTGGAGACGATGATCGAGGACGCGGGCGCGGCGGACGCGGCGGAGTTCGCGGCCCGTTACCCGGCGCTGGACGCCGGACGGCTCAGCCGCTTCCGTGCCCTGGACCCGCGACACACCACCTCGGCCACCGCCCGTGACATCACCACCCTGCTGCGGCTGATCTGGCAGGACCGGGCGGGTTCCCCGGCCGCCTGCGCCCGGGTGCGCGAGCTGATGTCCCAGCAGATCTTCCGGCAGCGGCTGGCCCGCGGCTTCCCCGACGAGGTGCTGATCGCCGCGAAGACCGGCACCCTGCCCGGTCTGCACAACGAGGCCGGGGTCGTGCACCGGCCCGACGGCCGGCGGTACGCGGTGGCCGTCTTCGCGCGGACGGCCGGACCGGCGTGGCGGAGCTCGGCGGTGGACCGGGCCATCGGACGGGCCGCGCGGCTGGCCGTGGACAGCCTCGTGAACAGCCCGTCCACACCACCGGTCCACCCGGTCTGAGCCGCGGTCATACCCGATCGGATATGACTCACCCGTCCATCCGGTCTTGGACGCCGGTGCGCTGCTGCTGCTCTGCTGTGGCCATGAGCGACATACGAGCGCGGCGGTTCGACCGCCGTGTGCTGATGCGGGGAGCCGCCGCCGGGGCGGCCGTACCCGTCCTCCCGGCCGCCGCCCACGCCTCCGCCGAGGCGACCGTGCCCCGGGCCGCGTCCCGCACCTCGGACGCCACCTTCCGGTGGCTGGGCACCTGCGGCTGGCGGATCGACACCGGTGGCCGCACGGTCCTGTTCGACCCGTACCTCACCCGCTTCCCCACCGGCCTGTTCACCGGTGACTTCGACCCCGGGACCGCGCTGACGACCGATGAGCAGGTGGTCCGGCGGCATATCGGCGACCCGGAGCTGATCCTGGTCAGCCACAGCCACTGGGACCACATCGCCGACGTCCCGTACATCGCCCATATCGCCCCGGAAGCGCGGATCGTCGCCACCGAGACCTCGTACCACCTGCTCCAGGCGTTCGGGGTGGACAAGGGCCGGATCTCGGTGGTCAAGGGCGGTGAGGTGCTGGACTTCGACGGCCTGGTGGTCGAGGTGGTCTCCAGCCGGCACAGCCGCAACGCCTCCTTCGGCTACTTCGCCCCCGGAACCCTCCACGGCCGCCCGCCCGCCGGGAGACCGCGGACCATCTCCGATCTGCCGGAGGGCGACACCCTGGCCTTCCAACTCACACCGGACGGAGGCCCGTCGGCGTTCCTGATGGGTGCCAGCGACTTCAGCGAGCGTGACGCGGCCGGACTGCGCCCGGACGTCGCCATGGTGGCGGCCACGTCCAGCACCGCCACCCACGCCTATGTGCCACGGCTGATGAAGGCCCTCGGCCACCCCGGCACCGTGGTCCCCGTCCACTGGGACAACTTCGAACTCCCCCTGGACGAGGGCGTCCAGCGCGATCCGAACGTGGACCTGGACGCGTTCGTCCGGCGGATCGAGGCGGCCGCGCCCCGGACCCGCGTCCTGGTGCCCGATTACCTCACCCCGTACCGCTTCCGAGCGCCGTGAGGCCGGCCCGGCCCCGCCGATTTCGCGGGGGGCGGAACGCCATGCCCTTCCTCCCGGGCCGGACGCTCCTACCCTGAAGGGGTGAGCAGCCACGCGACGAACCCAGCCCGCGTCATCCCGCTGCGTCCGGCCGTCGCGCCGCCGGCCGCCCCGCCGCGGGAGGCCGCGCCCCCCGACTCCGCGCCCAGGGAACCCCTGTGGCGCCATGTGGTCGGCGGGGTGCTGCGCCGCGAGCGCCGGGCCCAGCAGCGCACGCTCAAGGACGTGGCCGACGCGGCCCGGATCTCGATGCCGTACCTCTCGGAGCTGGAGCGGGGCCGCAAGGAGGCGTCGTCCGAGGTGCTCGCCGCCGCCGCGCACGCCCTCGGCCTCGGTCTCGCCGATCTGCTCGCGCTCTCCCACGAGGAGCTGGCCCGCGCCCTCGCCCCGCGCACCCGCAGGCGCTCCCTGGGGGCGGCGGAGGAGCACACGCGGCGCGACGGGGGCGCGGCGACCGGTACGACGGCCCTGGCCGGACCGCGCCACCCGCACACCACCACCAGCACCACCACGCGCACTTCCTCCTACCGGGGCGAGGTGCGCCTCGCCGCCTGAAGCAGAGGGCGACCGCACCGTCAGGCGGCGAACGCCGCGCCCGCCCTCCGGCGGCTGAGCACCTGGTCGGCCAGCCCGTACGTCACCGCCTCCTGCGCCGTGAACACCTTGTCGCGGTCCATGTCCTCGCGCAGGGTGGCGATGTCGTGCGGGGTGTGCCGGGCCAGCACCTCCTCCACCTGCGCGCGGATCCGGAGCATCTCCTTGGCCTGGAGGCTGAGATCGGAGACGGTGCCCTGCCGGCCACCGCTCGCGGGCTGCCCCAGCAGCACCCGTGCATGCTCCAGGATGAACCGCCGTCCGGGATCCCCTCCGGCCAGCAGCACCGCCGCGGTCGAGGCCGCCTGGCCGACACAGAACGTCGAGATCGGCGCCGAGATGAAGGTCATCGTGTCGTAGATCGCCATGAGCGAGGTGTACGAGCCGCCGGGGGAGTTGATGTAGATCGCGATCTCCTGCTCCGGGCTGCTGGACTCCAGATGGAGCAGTTGCGCGATGACGACGTTGGCCACCCCGTCGTCGATCTCGGTGCCGAGGAAGATGATCCGCTCGGACAGCAGCCGGCTGTAGATGTCGTACGCCCGCTCGCCCTGGGTGGTGCGCTCGACCACTGTCGGAATCGTGTACTGGCTCATCTCAGATCCCCGTCCGCCGTCGCGATCCGCCCGGACGCACGTCGTCGAGCGACTCGACGATCCGGTCGACCATGCCGTACTCCTTGGCCTGTCCGGCCGTGAACCACCGGTCGCGGTCGCCGTCGCGGGAGATGGTCTCCTCGGTCTGACCGGTGTGCGCCGCGGTGATCCGCTCGATGGCCTTCTTGGTGAACTCCAGGTTCTCGGCCTGGATCGCGATGTCGGCGGCCGTCCCGCCGATCCCGGCCGACGGCTGGTGCATCATGATCCGCGCGTTCGGCAGTGCGAAGCGCTTGCCCGCCGTCCCGACACAGAGCAGGAACTGCCCCATGCTCGCGGCGAATCCCATGGCGAGCGTCGACACATCGTTGGGGATCAGCTGCATGGTGTCGTAGATGGCCAGCCCGGCCGTCACCGAACCGCCCGGACTGTTGATGTACAGGCTGATGTCGGTCCGCGGGTCCTCCGCCGAGAGCAGCAGCAGCTGGGCGCAGACCCGGTGCGCGGAGACATCGTCCACCTGGGTGCTGAGAACGACGATGCGCTGGGTGAGGAGTTGCGCGGCCAGGTGGTCGTCGAACCGTGACGGGGGCGTCTCGCCCTCCGTGGCCCGGGGGCTCAGGGCCGGATCCCAGCCGGTGATCAGTGGTGACATCGGACCTCCCGTGGTCGGCCGCGGCGGAGCGTGCCGCGGTGTCACCACTGTCGGCCGCCGGGCGGCCCCCGGACAGCGTTCTCGGCCCCGAGCAGATTCGCCCACGGCAGAGCCGCCCGCGACCAGCGCGTTCGTTCGGATGTCCGTGCCCGAGCCCGTGCGGGTGAGGCGTCGACGGATGACCGCGACCGGGACCGGAAGACCTGGCGGGCGCCGTCCACGGTGCCGCGGGGCCACTACGCCGTCGCCCCCGGGGACGGGGACGCCCGCGGCCCCACCGGCCGCGAGGGCCCCAACCGTGCCTGCCCCTGCGGCGTCCGCCTGGCCACCCTCGCGGCCGACTGCCTCGGCCCGTACGAACTGCGGGTCGACCCGGTGCGCAGTTACGCCTTCGACGGCTGAGCACCCCGGGCCGCGAGTGAATCGCGCGCTGCTGCTCGGAGCCGCGGATCGGTCGCCGGGCGACCGCCCAGGACTCCGGCTGACCGGCGCGCGGATCACCGGCACGCCCGGCCTCCGCTTCACGGAACCGATGGCACCGCTGCTGTTCACCGGCTGCCGCTTCCAGTACCCGCCCCTGCTCCAGGGCGCCCGGCTCCGTGAACTGCTCCTCGACGACCGTGCGTTGCGGGTGGCCTCGCCACCGCGGTGACGCCGGGGCCACCCGGGCCCTCAGCGGGCAGTGACGGGCTCCGCCGCCCCGGCCGGCAGGGACGTGCCGCGGAAGACCTGCCCGGTGTGCCAGGCGATGTTCTCCGGGGCGACCGGCTCACCGCCGTCCGGCGGATCCTCCACCCTGCGGTCGGCCAGTGCGAACACCTGGTCGCGCGCGGCCGAGCCGTGCCCGGTGAAGGCGTCGGAGACCGTGATCCGCCGGCCGGGGGCCAGGCCCAGCACCCCGCGGTCGAAGAGCCGGTGGTGCAATGAGCACAGACACAGCGCGTTGTGCAGTGCGTCCGCGCCGCGGAACGCCCACCAGCGCACATGGGCGGCTTCCAGGCCGACCGGCACCCGGCCGACCGCCCCGTCGAACCCGCAGAAGGCGCACCGGAAGGCGTAGGCGCTCAGCACCTCGCGCCGCAGCTCCGCCGCCCGCCGCCGGTCGCGTACCGGGACCATCACCCGCCTCGCCTCGTCCACGGCGTCCAGGTCCAGGCCCACGGCGGCAGTGATGTCGGCGTGCAGCGAGGGCGCGAAGTGCGTGTCCAGCAGCAGTTGCGCCAGCCGTTCCAGCAGCGCCGGATCGGTGTCCAGAGCGGACCGCAGACCCGGTGCCAGCCGGCCGCGCGCCCCGCTCTCCCGCAGCACCGTGACGCCTGAACCCGGGCTGCCCCGGCCCTCGTCGGTGCGTACCTCCCACACCCCGTCGCTCTCCAGGTGGTGGAACGGGTAGGAGGGCGAGGTCTGCCGTGGTGGTCCGAAGTCGCGGAGCAGTTCCTTGAGGTCCCCCTCGACCTCCGTGTACGGAAGGTCCTGTCCGGGCGCCCGCTGGAACCGCCCCAGGGCGTACAGCATCAGCAGCGGCTTGTGCGGCGCCCGTGTCCCGTTGCCCGACCACTGCCGCAAGGAGCGCACCCGCTCGACCCAGTCCATGGCAGCGACTGTAGGCCCGTGCCGCCCGCCGTGTCAGAGGCGGTCGCGGGGCTCGGGCCAGTGGAAGACGAAGCGGTTGGCGGCGCGGTCGAAGGAGGCCCCGACCGGCCGGGCGGGCAGCCCGAACTCTTCCTCCGCCCAGCCGAGAAGGGCCGCCGCCAGCCCCTCCGGCTGGAAGTCGGCCTCGGGGAACCACACCCGCTCCACCGTGACCAGGGCGTACCGCCCGGCGGTCCGCGCCTCGATCGCTGGTGCGGCGAGGGCGAGTCCCGGCCGGAGCCAGGCCGCCTCCTCCGCCGAAAGCCGCAGCCTCGAACGGTCTCCCGGCGGGTGGGTGCGCACCGGCGACGTGTCCAGCCACACCCGCGGCGTGACCCCCTCGCCCCGCGGCGGGGGTCCGCTGGTGAGCACGGCGTCGGCCGTGAGGTCGATGGCGATGCCGCGGGCGGCCCTGACCATCCGGTACCTCGTCGTACGCGTCGCCATCACCCTCCCCTTGGCGCTCAACTCGCCCCGACGAAGGGTTACTTGTTCCAGATCTTGCGGTATGCCTGACGATAGCCCTCGGAGTCCCAGGACAGCGCACCACCGCTGTTGGCGGCCGTGGTGACGTGGACCGGGGCCACATAGCCGCTGGGCGACCGGCCCGCGAAGGCCCGGTTGAACTCGTCCACGATCTGCCAGCCCTGCTCGGAGAGCGGTTCGGGCACGGTGGCGGCCTGGTACCGCTGACCGTTGACGCGCTGGAAGGCCGAGGGATCGCCGTCCCCCGCGCCGATGTTGTACGGGGCGCCCGCGCCGTCCTTGCCCGCGGCGCGCAGCGCGGCGGCGCTGTGCCGGAAGTACAGGTCGTTGATGGCGGCCGAGTCGGTCCACTTGTCGCCGAAGCGTGAGAGCAGGGCGCGGACCTCCCCGATGGTGCGCTTGCCCGCCTCGGGGATCGGGACGTTGCGGTAGCTCAGCAGCTTCACGTCCGGGCAGGTGGCGAGCCGCTTCTTGATGAGGTCGGACTTGTGCTCGGCGAACGGGACGGTGGCGTCGGTGAACAGCACCACCCCGGCCCGGCCATGGGACCGCGCGATGATCCAGTCGGCGCTGATCCTCGCCACGTCCTCCACCCGGGAGGTGACGTTGGTGAACAGCTCGGGCTTCGCGCTGGGCCCGGGGGCGGCGGTGGCGTGCCAGCCGATCACCTCGATGCCCGCCGCCTCGGCCCGCGCCACCTCGTCCGCCACGCTCCCGGGGTCGAAGCCGCCGATGACGATGCCGTCCGGCTCGAGGTCGAGGGCCCGCTCGAAGGCGGTGCGGATCCCGGCGGGCGTGCCCTCGCCGTTGATGGTGCGCGCATGCCAGCCGAGGATCGACGCGGCCTCCTGGACGCCCTGCGCGACACCCGCGGCACCGGGGTTGCTCAGCGTCTGGGCCAGGTAGACCACGCTCTTGCCGCGCACCGCCGAGGGCCCGGTGGTGGGGCCCTTCCAGGGGGCGTCGACGTCCTGCGCCTTCTGGACCGCCCGCTCGGCCCGTGCCAGCGCGGTGGGGCAGCCGGGCTCGGCGGAAGTCCGGTGGGACGAGCCGGAGCCACCGGGTTCACAGCCGGTGGCGACCACGGCCAGGAACACGACGGACATCAGGGCCGCCTTGCGGGTGGGGTGCACGGATCTCCTCGCAGGGCACGGAAGGACGGAGGGCCCGCGCATGGTAACGAACAAGCCAGTCCACAGGGTGTCCTCGGGCGCCGTCCGACCGCCACCCTACGGACACCCGGCCGTTGCCGGTGGGCCGGCCCTTGAGACAGGAATGAACAGGAGGCCAGGTCAAACCCAATAATCCAGGGACATTCGGTAGCGGTTGGCCCGGGCCGTCTTGCACGGTCACGCGCAGACGGTAGTGTTCACGGCCGGTCGGGCATCTGGCGTGATTCCGACGGTCGTGGTCCATGCCGCGCACCGTGTCGGCGCGTTATGTTCCCGGCCCTCGGCGGTCGACACCACACCTCATGCACCACCCCCTCACACCACACCTCGGCAGCGCAGCAACACCTCGGTCACCGCTCAGGAGCACATCGAAGGAGGACCTGGGTGTCTGTGGACACACCGGATCACCCACCCGCACCGGACCCGTCGGCGCCGGACACACCGGCCCCCGGCTCGTCGGCCCCTCATCCGTCCGCCCCGGACCGGCCCGGAGGCGACGCACAAGGACCGCGGTCCCGGCCGCGGACGGGCGCCCTCCTCGACCGGTGGCCGTTCCGCCGGAAGCTCAACGTCCTGGTGCTCGTACCGGTCACCGTCGTCGGCGTCCTCCTCGGGGTGGGCGTCTACGGCCAGGTGGAACGGGCCCGGGACGCCGACCGGGTCGCACAACTGGTGCGTGACAGCGGCCAGGTCACCCGGCTGATCAACGACGTCCAGGCCGAGCACCGGCAGGCCCTGCTGCTGGCCGTCCGGCAGGAGGCCGCCCGCCCCGGCACCGCCCTGCCGTCCACCACGGACTACGACCGCGCCCAGCGGGTCACCGACGACCAGGCCGACGCCGTGCGTTCGGCCTTCGGCTCGGGGCTGCCCGAGGAGGAGTCGCGCGCCCTCGGCTACGTCCGGCGCCTCAGCGTGCTGCGGGACAAGGTCGAGCGGGGCTCGGTCCCGGCCGCCGGGATCGACCCCGCGTACGCCGCGGCCGTCGGCTACCTGATCGACGGCCTCGGCCTCGACCGCTACACCGGCTCCTCCTCCGCCCCGGTCATCGCGCTGCTGGACGCGGTGCTGCGCGCCGACGCCGCCCACGCGGCCTTCGAGGGCGGGGTGTTCTCCGCCCAGACCCGGGACGCCAACGCCGTCACCGAGTACACCCGGGCGGTCGGCGCCCACCGGATCTTCGAGGAGCAGTCGGAGCGCTTCGCCAGGATCGCCGATCCGTACCAGGTGCTGCGGCTCGACGGCATCGAGCGGAACGCCGAGCAGAACGGGATCGAGGACCGGTTCGCCGAGCTCCAGATCGACCCGGGCTCCCTCCAGGGCCAGTCGTCCGCCCAGCTGCGCACCACGATGGCCGCGGAGACCCGGCAGGCCGAGGCCCGGCTCGCCGTCACCCGGACGCTGATCGGCGATATCGCGGGCCGCGCGGACGGCCTCTCCGACGCCGCCCTCTACCGGGCGCTGGCCCTTCTCGCCCTCGCCGTCCTCGGCTTCGCCGCGTGGCTGGGCTTCTCCTTCCTCGTCCGCCGCTCGGTGGTCCGCCCCCTGGCGGCCCTGACCGGCGCCGCTCACCAGGTGGTCGAGGTCGCGGGCGAGGAACTCGCCAAGGTCGAGGACGACGACTCCGCGGACAGCACCCCGCTGCGCCCCCGGCCCATCCCGGTCCCGGTGCGCGACGAGATCGGCGATCTGGCCGAGGCGTTCAACCAGGTGCAGGTCACCGCGGCGGCGCTGCTGGAACGCCAGGTGGTCAGCCGCCGCAACGTCGGCGAGATGTTCGGCAACGTCGGCCGCCGGGTCAGCAACCTCACCACCCGCCAGCTGACGCTGATCGACGCCGTCGAACGCGAGGAGACCGCCCCCGAGGTCCTGGAGCGGCTCTACCGCATCGACCACATCGCCGTACGCCTCCAGCGCAACGCCGACAGCCTGATGCTGCTCGCGGGCATCCGCGAATCCGAACTGGACGCCCGGCCGACCGCGCTGGCCGATGTCATCCGCGCCTCGCTCGGCCGGATCGAGGGCTACCAGCGGGTGTCCCTGCGGTCCGAGACCGAGGTCACCGTCGTCCCCGACATCATCGGCGACCTGACGCTGATGCTCGCCGAACTGCTGGAGAACGCGGTCGCGTTCTCCCCCTCGGACACCCCCATCGAGGTGGCCGTCCGGCCCGGCACCGATGTGACGTCCGACGGCGGGGCGCTGGTCGAGGTGATCGACCACGGCCTCGGGATGAGCGCGGAACGGCTCGCCGAGGAGAACGCCCGGCTGGTGCGCCGGGAGCGGCTGGACCTCGTACCGACCAAGGTGCTCGGCCTGTTCGTGGTCGGCGGCCTGGCCCGCCGCTCGGGTATCCGGGTCACCCTGAGCCGTACACCCGGCGGCGGGGTGACGGGCACGGTGTGGGTGCCGTCCGCGCTGCTGCTGCGGGAAGCGCCGGGGGAGGGGACGGCGCCGGAGCGGACGCCGGAGCCCGTGCCGCGGCGCGCCCCGGTGCCGTCCCCGGCCTCGGCGGCTCCCACGGCGACGACCGGGGCGGGGCTGCCGAAGCGGGTCCCGGCGGCGCGTACCGAGCAGCCGGACCGGGAGTCCGTACCGGAGACGGAACCAGAACCGGAAAGGGAAGCGGAATCCTCGTCCGGGGAGTCCCGGGCCCCCGGCTCCCGTCCGCTGCGACGGCGGGTGAGGGGCGCGACCCTCGACCGGACCACCGCCGCCCCGGACGGCCGGGCCGCCCCGGCCGTCCGCCCGGCCGCCGACGCCGACGCGGTCCGCTCCGAACTCGACGAGTTCGAGGCGGCCGTCCGCCGGGCGGAGCGGGACGCGGAAGAGGACGGCCGCCCGGCGGACCGGTCCGCCCCCGCCCTCACCCCCTCGACACATCAGCGATCCCGTAAGGAGTCGGGCAGTGAACACGCCGACTGATAACAGCGGTCCGGTCGGGTCCACGACGGACGAACCCACCGATCTGCGTGCCGCCGCGGCCGACTTCACCTGGCTGCTCGACCGGTTCGCGACGGAGACCGCGGGAGTGGTCGACGCCATCGCGGTGTCCTCCGACGGTCTGCTGATCGCCGTCTCCCGGCTGCGCGAACAGGCCGACTCCGAGCGGCTCGCCGCGATCGTGTCCGGTGTGACGAGCCTCGCCGCCGGTGCGTCCGGCAACTACGGCCTGGGTGGCCTCAACAAGGTCATCATCGATCTGGAGGGCGGCCACGTACTGGTGTCTTCCATCGGCTGCGGTGCCGTGCTCGGCGTGGTGACCTCGAAGGAGGCGAAGCTGGGCAACATCGCCTACGAGATGACCCTGTTCGCCAACCGGGCGGGTGCCGCGCTCACCCCCCAGCTCGTCCTGGAGCTCAAGAAGAGCGCGGGCGCCGGCGGCTGACCCGCCGGGCGCGGCGGCAGCGGCAGAGGCATTCGAGGAGGGGGCGGAGATGGCCGTCGGTGAACCGGCACCGCATGAGGCGGAGAAGGCGGGACCGGCGCATCCACCACCGGACGGGCCGGAGAACCCGGTGGGCCGGGTGACGGATCCGGTGGGCCGGGCGTCCGCGATCCGTCCTTTCCTGCTGACCGCGGGGAGGGTGGCGGGGAGCGGCTCCGCGACACCCCTCCCGGTCGAGACCCAGATCGTGGCGACACCGGACGGGCTGACGGCCCTGCCGTCGCTCACCTTCGAACGCCACGCCATCGTCGCGGCCTGCCGCCGGCCGCAGTCGGTGGCGGAGCTGGCCGCCCGGCTGCGTCTCCACCTCAACGTGGTCCGGGTCCTGGCGGAGGACCTGTGCGCCGCCGGCCAGCTGGCGGTCCATGTGCCGAACGCCAGGACAGTCCAGGACATCTCCGTACTGCGAAGGGTGATCGATGGTCTCCGTGCCGTCCCCGACTCACGGGGCGCACTCCGTGACAGCGGCTGAACAACCGCCCCTGCCGGTCAAGTTGGTGATCGCCGGGGGGTTCGGGGTCGGCAAGACCACGGCCGTGGCCTCGATCTCCGAGATCCGTCCGCTGACCACCGAGGCGGCCATCACGGAGGTCGCGGCGGGCGTGGACGACCTCACCCACACCCCCGACAAGACCACCACCACGGTCGCGATGGACTTCGGCTGCATCACCATCGACCCGACCCTGAAGCTGTACCTGTTCGGCACCCCGGGCCAGGAGCGGTTCGGCTTCATGTGGGACGACGTGGTCGAGGGCGCCCTCGGCGGCCTGGTGATCGTGGACACCCGCCGTCTGGACGACTGCTACGCGGCGGTCGACTACTTCGAGCACAAGGACATCCCGTTCGCCGTCGCGGTGAACGCCTTCGACGGCGAGGTCCAGCACACCCTGGACGAGGTCCGCTGGGCCCTCGACATCTCCGGGCACACGCCCCTCGTCGTCTTCGACGCACGCGAGACCGGTTCCGTCCGCGACGCCCTCCTGGTCGTCCTCGACGTCGCCCTCACCCGCGCGGAGGCGGCCGGGGGCTGACCGCCCGCCCCCGCGGCTACCGCACGGCACCGCCGATGACCGTGGTCACGACCTTGCGGACCGCTTCCGCGTCCGGCGGGGCGGCCTCGCGGTCGGCGAAGAGCAGATGCCCGGCGCCGATCAGCGTGGGGGCGAGCGTGGCGACGTCGGCGTCCGCCGCGAGACGGCCGAGGCCGCGTTCGGCGGTGAGGTAGGCGGCGAGCACGGCCGTGGCCTCGGTCAGCAGCGGGACACCCGTCGGTGTGGACTCCCGCAGCCGGGCGCGGAGTTCGTCCCGTGAGGTGACGAGTCCGACGACGGCCACGGCGACCGACTCGAAGAGATCCGTCAGCGCGCCGGTGAGGTTGTCCGCCACCGTGCCGGTCCCGGCGGAGTCGTGCAGGGCGGCCCCCCGGCGGTCCAGCCGGGCGACGCGGTCCCGGACGAGTTCGGCCAGGAAGGCGTCGAAGTCGGCGAAGTGCCGGTGCAGTACACCCTTGGCGCATCCCGCCTCCGTGGTGACCGCGCGGCTGGTCAGCGCGCTCGGCCCGTCCCGGAGCAGGATCCGCTCGGCCGCGCCGAACAACTGCTCGCGCACATCACGTAGGGCCACACCGGTCGGCACCGTGTGTTCCTCCTCCGTCCGGTTGACGAGTGGGCGTGTGCCCACTCATAGTGGGCGCATGCCCACTGTACCCTCGCCGGAGCACCGGCCCACCGTGGACGAACCTCACCGACACCGGCGTATGGCCGAGTCGTTCGGCGCGGACGCCGAACGCTACGACCGGGCCCGCCCCCGCTACCCCCAGGATCTGATCCACCGCATCACCGCCGCCGCCCCCGGCCCCGACGTCCTCTGCGTCGGCTGCGGCACCGGAATCGACGCCCGGCAGTTCCGGGCCGCCGGATGCACGGTGCTCGGGGTCGAACCCGACGCCCGCATGGCCGGCCTGACCCGCCGCGGCGGTATCGACGCCGATGTGGCCGCCTTCGAGTCCTGGGACCCCGCCGGACGCACCTTCGACGCGGTCGTCGCGGGCCAGTCCTGGCACTGGATCGACCCCGTCGCGGGCGCCGCCAAGGCCGCCCGTGTCCTCCGCCCCGGCGGACGGCTGGCCGCGTTCTGGAACGTCTTCCGGCTCCCGCCCGAGGTGGCGGACGCCTTCACCGCGGTCTACCGCCGTGTACTGCCCGACTCCCCGCTCACCGCCCGCCTCACGGCGGGCCAGAGCCAGGGACGGGACGCCTACCAGCCCCTGCTCACCAAGGTCGCCGAGGGGATCCGGGCGGTGGGCGGCTTCGGCGACCCCGAGCAGTGGGCCGACACCTGGGAGTGGACCTACACCCGCGACGCCTGGCTCGACCAGCTCCCCACCCAGGGTCTCTTCACCCAACTCCGCCCGGAACAGCTCCAGGAGATCCTCTCCGGCGTCGCCACCGCCCTCGACACCCTGGGCGGCGGCTTCACGATGCCCTACACGACCGTGACGGTGACGGCACCGCTCACCGGCTGAAGCCGGACAGCCCCCGGAGCGGCGTCAGTCCTGTGCCGTCGGCCGGATGACGATCTCGTTCACATCGACCGTGGCGGGCTGCGCGATCGCGTACGCGATGGCCTCGGCGATCGCCTCCGGCGGGATCGCAATGCGGTCGCGGACCTCCGCGACCCGCCGTCTGGCGCGCTCGTTCGTGGACGCGTCGACGAAGCCGGTGGCCACCATGCCCGGCGAGACGGTGGTCACGCGCAGGGCGTCACCGGCCTCCTGGCGCAGTCCTTCGCAGAGGGCGCGCACCGCGAACTTGGTACCGGCGTAGACCGCCATCGTCGGCACGACGCGGAACGCGGCCGTGGAGGCGGTGGTGATGAAGTGGCCCGAGCCCTGCGCCCGGAACACCGGCAGCGCGGCACCGATGCCGTGCAGTACGCCCTTGATGTTGACGTCGACCATGGTGTCCCACTCGTCGACGCGCAGATCGTCCAGCGGCGAGATCGTCCCGACGCCCGCGTTGCTCACCAGAACGTCCAGCCGCCCGTACCGCTCACCGGCCAGGGCGACCAGGGCCCGCACATCGTCCCGCCGGGTGACATCGGTGCGCAGCCGTACGGCCGTGCCGCCCGCCTCCTCGATCCGTGCCACCAGCTCCGTGAGGCGTTCGGTCCGCCGCCCGCCCAGGACGAGGCGCGCGCCCCGCTCGGCGAGCAGCAGGGCGGTCGCCTCGCCGATCCCGCTGCCCGCGCCCGTGATCGCCACGACCTTGCCGTCGATTCCCGTCATGATGTCCTCCTCGTGCCTGTCGGACATCAGTCTGTGAGGAGCTGAAGCTGGTATACAGAATCCTCTTATCCTGGAACCAGAGGTGCCAGCGCCCATGTCCGACCCCACGCCCGACCCCCGGTCCGAGCAACGGGCCCAGCGCCGTGAGCTGGGCGCCTTCCTCCGCAGCCGCAGAGAGCGGATCACCCCCGACCAGGTCGGCCTGCCGCTGTCCGCCCGGCGCCGGACCCCGGGCCTGCGCCGCGAGGAGCTGGCGCTGCTCGCCGGGATCAGCGCCACCTGGTACACCTACCTCGAACAGGGCCGGGACATCCGCGCCTCGGACCAGGTGCTCGGCGCCCTCGCCACCGCGCTGCGGCTGGACCCCCAGGAGCGCGGCCACCTCTTCCGGCTCGCCGGGCAGCCGCTCGTGGACGCCCCCGGGGAACCCGAACCGCTCGCCCCCGAGGCGGCGGCCGTACCCCTGCTGCTCCAGCCGCACCCGGCGTACGTCATCGGCGGCACCTATGACGTGCTCAGCCACAACCAGGCGGCCGAAGACCTCTTCCCCCACCTCATCGACACCGCGGACCGCCCGCCCAACTTCCTGCGCTGGGTGTTCCTCGAACCCGCGGCCCGCGACGTCCTCGTCGACTGGGAGCCCGAGGCCCGCGGTCTCCTGGCCCGCCTGCGCACCCTGGCCGGACGCCATCCCGGCGAGCCCCGGTACACCCGTCTGATCGAGGAGTTGACGGCGGCGAGCCCGGAGGTGCGGTCCTGGTGGCCGCGGTACGACGTCCAGGTGCGCCACGGCGGCCGCAAACGGCTGCGACGGCCGGAGCGCGGCGTGGTCGAGTACGCGTACACCGCGTTCCACCTGGCGGAGCGGCCGGACCAGACCCTGGTCGTCTACGCGGAGGTGTGACCCCCGGGCTCAACCGCCGTACGCGCAGAGGAAGAAGACGACCCCGCCGAGCCCGGCGGCGCCGAGCGCCGTCCCGGCGACGGAAGTCCACAGCCGGCCGGCGCCCCGGCGGGCGTGATGCACACCCATCGCCCCGAGGCAGATCGCGAGGCCACCGGTGAGGGCCGTCCAGGGGAAGGCGAGGAAGAAGAGAGCGGGCACCCACGCGCCGAGGGTGGAGAGGGCGCCGAGAACCAGCGCGGAGGGGCCGAGCGCGACGGCGGGTGTGTCGGTCGGGTCGGTCCGGTCGCTCACGGTCGATGCGGGCATGGCCTGTCCCCCCGTAGGACGAGTTCACCTTGCCCGTCGAGCGTACTCCCGGGTGGCCGGCCATGTGCTGCGGCCCCCGGCCGATGTCGTCGGCCGGGGGCGAGACGCCCGTTCCCGATCGGACGGAGTGGTCAGCTCCCGCTGGGGGCGCCGTTGTCGCAGCCGGGAACGCTGTTGGGCGGGGCGCAGTTGGTCGGGTGGTTCTTGACGACGGCGCTGCGGATGAGGGTCACCTCGAAGGGCGTCACCTTGGTCGAGTTCCCCTTGACCTCCTTGCGCGTGCTGGTGCCGATGTGCAGGCCCAGCGCGCTTCCGGGGTTCGAGATACCGCCGCCGGTGGTGGGGCCACCGTTGGAGGTGTTGTGGGCGACGGTGCTGCGGTAGAGCGACAGCGGCTCGTCCGCGCCGGTGCGGATGCCGCCGCCGTCGTTCCGGGCGATGTTGCCCGTGACCTTGGTGGAGTTCAGACGCAGCGGCCCGGTCTCGAAGTTGATGGCCAGGGTGACGATGCCGCCCCCGAGGTCACCGGAGTCGTTGTGCTCGACCGCGACGTTGTTGAGCTTGGTGTCCCCCGCGTTGGCGAGACCGCCGCCCCAGAACGCGCCGCTGTTGTCGTGGAGGCTGCCGCCGTCCATCGTCATCGTGCCGTTGGTGGCCACTCCGCCGCCGAAGGTGGCCCGGTTGTAGCTGACCGTGCTGTTCTTCAGGACGAGCGTGCCCAGCTGGTTCCAGATCCCGCCGCCGGTGCTGGCCTTGTTGCTCCGGACCGTCGAGTCGGTCAGGGTGAGGGTGCCGCCGGCGTTGAGGATCCCGCCGCCGTCGGAGTCCGTCGTGCCCAGCTCGCCGTAGCGCGCGGTGATCGACTTCAGGCTGAGGCTGCCGCCCTGCCGTACGTGGAAGATGCGGAAGAGGTCACCGGAATTGCGCTCGACCGTGGTGTCGTCCCCGGTGATCCGCACATTGCCGGTGATCTCGGGCAGGCCGTCACCCGGGTTGTCGGCGGACCTCAGGGTGTAGACGCACCGGGGGGCGAGAAGGATGCTGCCGCTGCCGCTGCCGCTGGTGTTCGCGCTGTTGATGGCCGCCTTCAGGGCGGTGACGTCGTTGCACGCGACGCGGATCGCCGCCCGTGCCTGCGCTGCTCCGGTGGGCAGGAGGGTCAGACACAGGCCGAGGCCGGTGACGGCGGTGATGGTGGCGCGTCTGAGCGTGTCAGTCATGCGGCTTCCCTTGGCTGTGGGGGGGGAGGGGCTGGGCGGGATCCGGGCGGCGCCCGGCGGCCGAGCCCCCTGGGCGCCCCCGATCATCGCGCAGACCTATACGAACCAGGCATTCGGTGCACCTCGGACAAGCCGTTCGGGCGTACCGCCCCGGACGGTTTCCTCCGGGCGCGCCGCGCGGACCAGGACCGTTCGGCGGTACATCAGGTGAGGCCGCCCGGGCCGACGGCTATGAAAGGAGAGGCCCGCTTCACCCACCCGCTGGTCGGCGGCCCGGCCGAGGGACGACGGCGCGCTGCGCCGGGTCCTCCCAGCACTGCGAAAGGCGTACCGATGAAGAACGTCGTGCGGTCCGGTGCGGTGACCGCCGTGGCCGGCCTGGGACTGTCCCTCACCGTCCTGCCCGCCGGACCGGCGGACGCCGCCGCGGCGATCCGTGTGCGGTGCGGCGACATCACCGGTCTGGTCGACGCGATCAACCAGGCCAACACCAGCGGTGGCACCATCACCCTCGCGGCCCACTGCGCCTACACCCTCACCGCGGCCGACAACGCGGATGACGGGCTGCCGGAGATCACCGGGAACGTGACGATCACCGGTCGCGACACCACGATCCGACGCGACCCGGCCGCGACCCAGGACTTCCGCATCCTCCATGTGGCGCTCGACGGAACGCTCAGCCTGAAGGCGCTCACCATCAGCGGCGGCAGCCTTCCCGCGTTCGCCGGCGGCGGCATCTGGAACAGCGGCACCCTGAACCTGAAGCGCACGGCCATCAAGGGCAACCACGCCGAGACCAGCGGCGGTATCCACAACGTCGGTGGACGGCTCGACCTCGTCGACAGCACGGTCGAGCGCAACACCGCGACCCTCAACGGCGGAGGCATCCTCAACGGACGCAACCAGCTCCTGGGCCGCCCCGGCACGCTGACCATGCACGGCGGTTCACTGCTCAGGAACCGGGCACTCAACGACGGGGGCGGCGGCCTGGAGAACCTGCGCAGCACCGCGGAGCTGACCTCGGTCTCGGTCAAGGGGAACACCGCTCCGCGCGGCGGCGGCATCAACCAGTTCGCGGGCACCCTGCACCTGACGTCGACCACCCTCAGCGAGAACATCGCCGTGACCGGCGGCGGACTCAGGAATTCCTTCAGTACCGCGACGCTGGTACGGAGTCGGATCACCCGCAATACGGCGATCAGCGCGGGCGGCGGCATCTTCAACGAGAACGACAGCTCGGTCACGCTCGACGCCAGCAAGGTCACCCACAACGCCCCGGACAACTGCGCCCCCGAGACGTCCGTCCCCGGCTGCCCGTCCACCCCGGCGGGCACATAGCCGCCACCGGCCCCCGGTGTGCGACGATCTCCGTCACGGAGCGGACACCGGGGGGTTTCATGCCGCAGCCTGACGACGACGGCTATGAGCCGGTCTTCAAGAAGAGCAAGTGGGGCACGAACCGGTACACCTACAACCCGGCCAACCCCGTGGGGATGGCCCTGATCATCCTCAGCCTCGTCTTCGCGGGCGTGATGATGTTCCTGATGGAGGAGCGGAAGGGCCCCTTCGAGCCCCCGAAGGAGACGCCCTGGAGCCCGCCGGCCGAGGAGAACCCCACCTTCTCGTGGGAACGGAGCCCGACCCCTTCCACCAGCCCGACCCGTTCCACCAGTCCGACCCCCTCACCGAGCCCGACCCGCTGAGCGCGCGGGGAGCGGCCGTTCACCCGGCGCTCACAGCGGAAGGCCGAGCGCGACGCGTGCGTCGTCCAGGATCCTTCCGATCGCGCACGCGGCGCGTCGGGCTTGCGCCGCGTCGCCGGTCCCGGCGGTGTCCTCCCAGCGACGGAACTCTTTCGCGAGATTCGGCTGCCGCTGGATCTGGATGGAGACGGCCCACTGGGCGATGAAGCGCTGGAGGGGGGCCAGGCCGGAGGTCTGACGTGACTGGGCGGCAGCCTGATCCAGTTCCCGGGTGAAGGCGGGCAGGGCGACGGGTGCGATCTGCGCGACGGTCTGGCGAAGCGCCGTGACAGTGGCGGGCGGCTGAGCGATGAGTGGCTGCCCGGCGCTGCAGGTGGTGATCGCTGCTCCCATGGGCGAGATTCTGACCTTGCTGCCTCATCACCTTCATCTGTTGCAGCACGTGCTTTCAGACAGGATCTCTCTGCGGTGCAGCTGTCCTGGACCTTCGGCAGTCGTCTCCGGTGCCGTCCGCGCCGCTCCGGCGGAGCGCGCCGCCCTGACCCGGGTGACGCGATCTCCCTCGCACCGGACGCGTCTTGCCAGCTTTGGCCCCGGGGCTACCCGGGGCCACCAGAGGTGGGGGAGACACACTGATGCGTAAGCGCGTCACCATGGCTACCGTTGCCAGCGCCCTGGCGCTGTCCGCCTTCGCTGTTCCGGGGGCCGCCCAGGCGGACGAAGTCGTGGGCGACACCACGATGGAGGTGGTCATCAACGGGGGGGCCGACATTGCCCTGGGCACCACAAAAACGAAAACCTTCACCATCGCGGTGACCGCCACCGACGACTCGGGGATCAAAGAGGACAACAACGTTCCCGCGCTGTGGTACGGGCCCGGCCCGATAGAGCCTGACGACCCGTATGGGCTCGTGCTCCAGACAATGGCGCCGGTGACTGTGTGGCTCACAACGTCACAACGACCACCTGTACCTTCATCATGAGGATGAACCCACGGATCGACCCTCAGGACAACACCACGGCTGGAACCTGGAAGCTGACCCGCGCCAGCTGGGAGACCTTCAGGTACTCCGGCTACTCGGGTCAGCCGGTGAGACTGCAGTTCCGCAAGAAGGGCACCAGCACCTACACCACCGTCAAGACGGTGACCACGCGTCGTGGCGGCGCCCTGAAGGCCGCCGTCAAGGCTGCTGAGTCGGATGACGGCCGGACGTGGCACCCGGCCCGCACCGGGCCGGGCTGGGCATGTCCGACGTGTCAGGACGCTAACGGGGCGCCGGGGCCGGGCACATGAGGAATGCGTGACCGTATGACTCCACGGCCGGCAGGGCGCCCATCTTCCGCCGGGCCGGGACGCCTTCGGCGGTGGAGTAGTGCGTACTCAACATCGGTGTGCGATCTTGAACCATCCGGGAAGGGGGTGTAAGGGTTCATCCATGGCGAACATCAGACGTCGATCGATCCTCACCGCGGCTGCGGCCGCGGCCGTGGGTGTGCCCTTCCTCACCACCATGGCGGATCGCGGAAACGCCGCCGGGGTGGCGGACGACCGCTATGGCTCCAATACCGAGCTCTACCGGAAGCTGGCCGACCGGGAGGGCATCGACTGGGCCACGCGGTCCCGGGGGCCGTCCGGCTCCGTCCGTACGGCCGTCCTGGCTCCGCACGGGGGCGGCATCGAGGTCGGGACGAGCGAGTTGTGCCTGGGCATCGCCGGCTGCCGGCCGGAGCGGCCGAGTCGGCCGCTGTTCTCGGGCGCGGCCTACGGCTACTGGATGTTCGAGGGGCTGCGCAGCTCGGGGAATGCCGTCCTCCATGTGACCTCGGCGCACTGCGACGACCCGGTCGCGCTCTCCCTGGTGCGCAACGGCGACTTCGCGGTCTCGCTGCACGGCTGCCGCGCCGACCAGCTGGCCGACGCCGCGACCGACCTGGCCGGCAGCGGGAACCGGGCCGTGGTCGTCGGCGGGCGGGACGCGCGGCTGGGGGCGGCGGTGAAGCAGGCGATCCGTGGGTCCTTCAGCTCCGCGCAGATCACGGTCCTCGACGGAAGCGAGGTCCCTGGGCTGGACGGCGGGGACCCGGCGAACATCGTCAACCGCACCGCCACGAGCCGCGGCGTCCAGCTGGAAATGACCACCGAGCTGCGCCGGGCGATGTTCGGCGACGCGTCGAGTCCGGCGAGGCGGCGCGAGACCTACGACGCCTCGGGCGCCTGGTTCCGCGAGTTCTGCACGGCCGTGCGCAGCGCGATCCACAGCCACGAGAGCTGAACGGTCCTCGCGGTCCGGCGGCTCTCCCGGTCCGGCATCGTGAATCCGCCACGGGCGGCGGGGCGTTGAGAGCGGCGAAATTCAGGGGCCCGGGACGTGATCAGCGCTGTAGCCTTCCTGGATGGATTCGTATCGAATGCCGCTTTTCTGTGGCACCGATCTGGCCGCAGGCATTGAGCGGGCCGAAGCGCAACTCATCACGAAAGGCAGTGAGGCCGCCCATCGCCGCAGGGGAGACGGCCCAGGCTTTCTGAAACCGGTTTCCGCTAGTCCGTGGTGCCAGCCGTGAAAGCCAGTGCCATGTCGATACCACGGCCTGTCCGTATTCGATTAGCGGGCATCGCTTCGAGCCAATGAGGTCGTCCTAGCACGCCAGGCTATCGCCGTAGGCAGCTTGTGGTGGCGGTCCCGTGGCCATCGAACGCTGACTTCCTCCAGCATGGACAGAGGCTCGGCGTCGAGATCGCGGCTCATCCGTCAGTTGGGGCCACCCCGATCGGACAGGCCACACCAGTCCCGCCGATGCCGCAGTAGCCCGCGGGGTTCTTGTCCAGGTACTGCTGGTGGTCGCCCTCCGCCGGGTAGAAGGGGCCCGCGGGGAGGATCTCCGTGGTGATGTCGCCGTAGCCCGAGCCGGTCAGGACCGATTGATAGGCGGCGCGCGAGGACTCGGCCTCGGCCTGCTGCTCGGGGGAGTGGGTGTAGACCGCCGAACGGTACTGGGTGCCGACGTCGTTGCCCTGGCGGAAGCCCTGCGTGGGGTCGTGGGACTCCCAGAAGAGCTTCAGCAGGGCACCGTAGGAGGTGACGGCCGGGTCGAAGACGACGCGGACGGCCTCGGTGTGGCCGGTGAGGCCGCTGCACACCTCTTCGTAGGAGGGGTTCCTGGTGTGGCCGCCCTGGTAGCCGACGAGCGTCGTCCACACCCCCGGGGCCTGCCAGAACTTCCGCTCCGCGCCCCAGAAACAGCCGAGCCCGAAGTCGGCGACGACCAGACCGTCCGGGTACGGACCGGTGAGCGGGTTGCCGAGGACGGTGTGGCGGGCGGGGACGGAGAACGCGGGGTCGGGGCGGCCCTTCAGCGCCTCCTCGGAGGTCGGGAGGTGGTTCTTGTGGCGGCTGAACAGCATGCGGGCTCCTTCGGGTACGCGGCGCGTCCCGTACAACGGATGCCGGCGCGGGAGAATTCCGGGCCGCCATCCGTCGTAAGGCGGCGTCAGCGCGGCAGCGTCGCCGGGGAGCCGCCGTGGCCCTCCCAGCCCGCGACCGCGAGCGCCCGGTAGACCGCGTACTCGGCCGCCGGGTCCGCGCCGTAGGACCACGGCACCGCGCCCACATGGCCGTCCACGTACCGCAGCTGCTCCATCGCCTCCGCGTACCGCTCCGCCCGTACCAGGAACCACACCAGAAGATGGCGGACGTGGGGGAGGACCGGGTGGTCGGCGGGGGCCTGCCGGGCCGCGAAGAGGGCGCCCTCGATCGCCTTGGTGATCACTTCGCCCTGGTAGAGGCCGCGCACCAGATTGACGTCGGGCAGGTGCTCGAAGACGCCGAACAGCGGCAGAGCGGGCAGCAGGCTCTTCTCCGGGGCGGAGGCGGCGGCCGCGTGGGTGAAGGCGTCGGCGAGCTCCTGGGAGCCGTGCCACTTGCCGCACCAGTAGTGCAGCGCGGCCAGATGCGCGCCCATGTGGTGCGGGGCGCGCTCGGTGACCTTGGACCACAGCTCCTCGAAGTCGGCCTGCCGGTAGCCCAGACCACGGGCGACGCCGAGCTCGATGATGTACGGCACCGGGTCGCCGGGGGCCAGCAGCGCCGCCTCCTGGCAGACGCTCCGGGCCTCCTCGAGGATCATCCGGAAGTCGGGCGAGGACGGGTCCAGCAGGGCCTGCCGGACCAGGAACTCGGCGTGCACCTGGGCCGCTCCCGCGTCCTTGGGCGCCGCCACCCGCCAGGTGCGCAGCCACATACCGCCCTGGCCCGGGGTCCGCGCCAGTTCGTAGGCCGCCGCCCCGGCCAGCGTCTGCACCCGCTGCCAGCGCAGCTCCGACGACGCCTCGGTCAGCGCGAGCAGCCGGGCTGCGGGCTGCCAGTCCTGTCCGGACTGGACCTCCTCCAGGGCGTCGGTGAGCGGGCGGTCCGGGCCGGGCAGCCGGACGTCCAGCCGCTCCGGCGGGACGAAGCCGTACTCCGCCGGGTCCGCGGCGCGCAGGGCCCCCCGCATGGCCTCGCGGCCCCCGCGCATCCGCCGCAGCGCGGGCAGGATGATCAGCCCGCCCACCATGACGAGGGCGATGAGGAAGATCAGAAGCTCCATGAGGATCCCCGTGAGAAGGTGCGAACGGTTCCGACGGTGCTAACGCCTGAACTCCAGCCTATGTGCCCACCCGGACGAGGGACCCGGCACCGCCCCGACGGGCGTTACCCTCGGCCCATGACCGACCAGCATCAGCACCCGCAGAGCTTCGAGACGCTCGCCATCCACGCCGGCCAGGAGGCGGACCCGCTCACCGGGGCCGTCGTGCCCCCGATCTACCAGGTCTCCACCTACAAGCAGGACGGGGTGGGCGGCCTGCGCAACGGTTATGAGTACAGCCGTTCCGCCAACCCCACCCGTACCGCCCTGGAGGAGAACCTGGCGGCGCTCGAAGGCGGCCGCCGCGGCCTCGCCTTCGCCTCCGGCCTGGCCGCCGAGGACTGCCTGCTGCGCACGCTGCTGGTGCCGGGCGACCACGTGGTGATCCCGAACGACGCCTACGGCGGTACGTTCCGGCTGTTCGCCAAGGTCGTCGAGCGCTGGGGCGTGGAGTGGTCGGTCGCCGACACCTCCGACCCGGCCGCGGTACGGGCCGCGCTGCGCCCCCGCACCAAGGTGATCTGGGTGGAGACGCCCAGCAACCCGCTGCTCGGCATCACCGACATCGCCGCCGTCGCCGGCATCGCCCGCGGCGCCGGGGCCCGTCTGGTCGTCGACAACACCTTCGCCAGCCCCTACCTCCAGCAGCCGCTGGCGCTGGGCGCGGACGTGGTGGTGCACTCCACCACCAAGTACATGGGCGGTCATTCGGACGTGGTCGGCGGCGGGCTCGTCGTCGCCGACCCCGGTCTCGGTGAGGAACTGGCCTACCACCAGAACGCGATGGGCGCCGTCGCCGGGCCCTTCGACTCCTGGCTGGTGCTGCGGGGCATCAAGACCCTCGCCGTCCGGATGGACCGGCACAGCTCCAACGCCGCGCGGATCGCGGAGCTGCTGGCCTCCCACGCCAAGGTGACCCAGGTCTACTACCCGGGGCTGCCGGAGCACGCCGGGCACGAGGTCGCCGCCAAGCAGATGCGGGCCTTCGGCGGCATGGTGTCGTTCCGGGTCGCGGGCGGCGAGGAGGCGGCGGTCGAGGTCTGCAACCGGGCACGGCTCTTCACGCTGGGGGAGTCGCTGGGCGGTGTGGAGTCGCTGATCGAGCACCCGGGCCGGATGACGCACGCCTCCACCGCGGGCTCGGCCCTGGAGGTGCCCGCCGACCTCGTCCGGCTGTCGGTCGGCATCGAGTCGGTCGACGACCTGGTGGCCGATCTGACCCAGGCCCTGGGCTGACCCAGGCCCTGGGCTGGCCCAGGTCCCCGGGCCGGCCCACGCGGGGCTCCGGCCCTCACCACCCCTCCAGCGGAGGGGTGGTGTCGGTCGGCGGCAGCGTCCACGGCTCGACGATCGCCGCCCACACGCCGAACGCGACCACCGCGGCGAACAGCAGCACCCAGCCGACGGCCCGTACGGCGCGCCGGCGGCGGAGGATCCGCTGTCCCCGGCCCGCCGCCCGGTCCGCCAGGTCCGGGGGCAGCAGCGGATGCGGGCCCTCCATCAACCGGCGGACCTCGTCCTCCTTGCGGTCCCAGGAGCTCATGGGACCGCTCCCGCCGCGCCCGCGGGGGTGCTCGCCGCCGTGCCGCCGCGGCGCGGGGGCGACGGCTGCCGCGGCACCCCGCTGCGCATCACGGACACCGCGCGGGTGCAGATCGCCCGCACCCGTTCGACCGGGAGCCCGAGCGCGGCGGCCGTCTGCTCCTCGGCCACGCCCTCGTAGAGCCGCAGCACCAGCACCAGCCGCTCGCGCGGGGTGAGCCGGTCCAGGGTGCCGCCGCGCGGACGGCGGTAGTGATGGCCGCGGCGGGCGAAGAGGGCGGCCAGTTCCATCCGGGTGCGGTCGTACGGATCCTCGCCGCGCAGCTGGTCCCAGCGGGCGTATGTGCGGGCGAGCGCCGTGTTGAGCAGGCGCTGGGCGTCCGCGGTGTCCCGCGTCAGTGGTTCCCCCGTGAGCAGTGCGGCCGCATGCAGCAGCCTGCCACCCGCGCCCGCGACGAACGCCTCGAACTCCCGGGCCCGGCGGCTCTCCTGTGCTGCCCGCCGATCTCGCACCGCGCCTCCGCCTCCCCGTTCCTTTAGGACACGGCAGGTACGGGCGCGCGGTCAAGAGGTCTGCCGCCGGTCCGTGACATACGGGCGGCGGGCGCCGCGGGCCGCGCGTCCGGTCAGGAGGTGGGCGCGGCCTGCGGTACGGCGTCGTGCGCGGTCTGGGGCAGGGCGCCGTTCGGGTTCTGGACCAGGGTGTTGTGCGCGACGGACAGGGCGCCGTTGAAACGGGTCAGCAGCTCGCAGAAGATATCGCGCTCCTCCGCCGTCCAGCCCTCGGTCACCTGGGCCATCAGCTCGCGCCGGGAGGAGCGGACCTCCTCCAGCCGGGCCTTGCCCCGGGGCGAGAGCTGGAGGACGACCGCGCGGCCGTCCTCGGGGTGCGAGGTGCGCTTGACCATGCCGGAGTCGACCAGCGGGGCGACCTGACGGGTCACGGTGGAGGAGTCGATGCCCATACCGCACGCAAGCGCCTTGACCCCCATCGGACCTTCCTGGTCAAGCCGGTTGAGCAGCAGATAGGCGGCTCGGTCCATGGAGTTGCGGGCCTGTCCGACACCGCCGAGGCGGGTCTGTTCGGCGCGGCGCGCGAAGACCGCGACCTGATGCTGGAGGGAATCCAGTACGCCTGTGTGGAGTTGAGTCGTCATGTCCGATTGGGTGGGCATGGCCTGGGGCTCACTTCATGCGGTGGTCTGTGGGATGTGGCACAGAGTACGCGGCCGGGGCCCTGCCCGTACGGGGGCTGCAGAAACCTGCCGTTACCCGTGCATCCCTATCGGCCGCCGCCCCGCGCCGTGACGGAGGGTTATGCCTGGTGGCACGGGGGTCGTCGGGTCACGGTGCGGTGGTTGAACCAGTGGCGACGGTTTTCCGGCAGGTTCTCCCCGGTCGGGCCCGCGGCCCCCGCACACGCCCCTGTTGGCGCGATGCGGTCACGCCGGGGACGGGGTGGGGGCGGTGGTGATGGTCCGACGGCACGGGGGCGGGGGCCGGCGGAAGGCCCGGTTGCCGGGGTTCGGCGCCGCCCCGGGCCCCTCTCGCGGCGACGAGCTGTAAGACTGGGGCCATGGCTCCACGACCCGGCGACGAAGGCGGGCGAAACGATTCCGCCCCGCGCACCGCACCCTCCGCGATCACGCTCGACGATGTGCGCAAGGCACAGAAGATGCTTTCGGGGGTCTCCCGGATCACCGCCCTGGAAGGCAGTCGTCACCTCTCCTCCCTGGTCGGCGCACCGGTACAGCTGAAATGCGAGAACCTCCAGCGCACCGGTTCCTTCAAGCTGCGCGGCGCCTATGTGCGGATCGCGGGCCTGAGCGCCGAGGAACGGGCGGCGGGCGTGGTCGCGGCGAGCGCCGGGAACCACGCGCAGGGCGTCGCGCTGGCCGCCTCGCTGCTGGGTGTGCGCTCGACCGTGTTCATGCCGGAGGGGGCGCCGCTGCCGAAGATCGCGGCCACCCGTGACTACGGCGCCGAGGTCCTGCTGCGCGGCCAGATCGTGGACGAGACGATGCGGGCGGCGCAGGAGTACGCCGAGCGGACCGGCGCGGTCTTCATCCACCCCTTCGACCACCCCGACATCATCGCGGGCCAGGGCACGCTGGGGCTGGAGATCCTGGAGCAGTGCCCCGAGGTGCGCACCGTGGTGGTGGGCATCGGCGGCGGCGGACTGGCGGCCGGGGTCGCGATCGCGGTGAAGGCGCTGCGCCCGGACGTACGGCTGGTGGGGGTGCAGGCGGAGGGCGCCGCGGCGTATCCGCCGTCGCTGGCCGCCGGGCGTCCGGTGTCGATCGACGCGCCGGTGACGATGGCCGATGGCATCAAGGTCGCGCGGCCGGGCGACGTACCGTTCGCGATCATCGACGAACTGGTCGACGAGGTCCGCACCGTCACCGAGGACGAGCTGTCCAGTGCGCTGCTGCTCTGTCTGGAGCGGGCGAAGCTGGTGGTGGAACCGGCGGGGGCGAGTCCGGTGGCCGCGCTGCTCTCGGCGCCGGAGTCGTTCGAGGGCCCGGTGATCGCGGTGCTCTCGGGCGGCAATGTCGATCCGCTGCTGATGCAGCGGATCCTGCGGCACGGTATGGCCGCGGCGGGCCGCTACCTGTCGCTGCGGCTGCGGCTCACCGACCGGCCGGGGGCGCTGGCCTCGCTGCTGGGGGCGCTGTCGGTGGTGGACGCCAATGTCCTGGACGTGAGCCATGTGCGCACCAACCCGCGGCTGGGGCTCAGTGAGGCGGAGGTCGAGCTGCACCTGGAGACCAAGGGGCCGGACCACTGCGACGAGGTGCGCGAGGCACTGAGCTCGGCGGGGTACACCGTGATGGCCTGAGGCTCCAGGAACCGGAGTGACGGGTCGGGACCGACTGTCGCGGTGAGATCGGTGAAACGCATGTCGCGATGTATCGCGTCTACGCTACTCTTCCTATCTGCTTACTGCCGCACGCTGCACAAAGCGGCGGAAATATGCCTTTATTGAGAAGGCGCATCCGCCGTGGCGAAAAACAGTCGCTCACCGCGGCGTCAGAAGATCTCCGTGGAACGACCCAACCTCCTGGGAGTGCCAACATGCCAGGCGCTATTCATGCCGAGGGTCTGGTGAAAACCTTCGGCGACGTAAGGGCTCTGGACGGCGTCGACCTCGACGTACCCGAAGGAACCGTGCTCGGACTGCTCGGCCCGAACGGCGCCGGCAAGACCACGGCGGTGCGTGTCCTCACCACCCTGCTCCGCCCGGACAGCGGACGGGCGGTGGTCGCGGGTGTGGACGTCCTGAAACACCCCAACGAGGTCCGCCGCTCGATCGGGCTGTCCGGCCAGTTCGCGGCCGTCGACGAGTATCTGACCGGCCGCGAGAACCTCGAGATGGTCGGGCAGCTCTACCAGATGCCCGCGCGGGCGGCCAAGGCCCGCGCGGGCGAGCTGTTGGAACGGTTCAACCTCGCGGACGCCGCCGACCGCACCGCCAAGACCTACTCCGGCGGTATGCGCCGCCGCCTGGACCTCGCGGCGGCCCTGGTCGTCAGCCCGCCGGTGATGTTCATGGACGAGCCGACCACCGGCCTCGACCCGCGCAACCGGCAGGCGCTGTGGGAGGTCATCCAGGAGCTGGTGGCCGGCGGTACGACCCTGTTGCTGACCACGCAGTACCTGGAGGAGGCGGACCACCTGGCGCATGACATCTGCGTCATCGACCGCGGCCGGGTCATCGCGCGCGGCACCTCCGACCAGCTCAAGGCCCGCACCGGCGGGGAGCGGGTGGAGGTCGTGGTGCACGAGCGCGACCACATCGCGGTCGCGGAGCAGGTGCTGAGCGCCCTGGGCAAGGGCGAGACCACCGTGCAGGAGCACACCCGCAAGGTCACCGTCCCGGTCGTCGGCGGGGCCAAACTGCTCGCCGAGGTCATCCGGGAACTGGACAACCGCGGCGTCGAGATCGATGACATCGGGCTGCGCCGCCCGACCCTCGACGACGTGTTCATCTCCCTCACCGGCCACGGTGCCGAGGAGGACGGCGCGGATCCGGGCCGTACGTCCGCGGACGCGGACCAGGTGCCCACCGGGACCACCGGGACCACCGGGACCGCCGGCACCGCCGGCAAGGGAGGAAAGTGATGGCCGTCGTCGAGGAGACCGGTGCCACCGTCGCGGCGGCGCCCCGCCCGCGCGGCGGACCGCTGGCGTCCGTACGCGATTCCCTGGTGGTCGCCAAGCGGAATCTGATCCGGATGATGCGCATCCCGGAAGTGGTCATCTTCGGCCTGATCCAGCCGATCATGTTCGTGGTGCTGTTCAGCTATGTCTTCGGTGGCGCGATCATGATCCCCGGGCAGAGCAGCACGGACGCGACGGTATATCGCGAGTTCCTGATGGCCGGGATCTTCGCGCAGACGGTGACCTTCGCCACCGCGGGCGCGGGTGCCGGGATCGCCGACGATATGCACAAGGGGCTGATCGACCGCTTCCGCTCACTGCCGATGGCACGCGGTGCGGTGCTCACCGGCCGTACGCTCGCGGATCTGGTGCAGACGGCGCTCACCCTGGTGGTGCTGGCGATCGTCGCGCTCATCGTGGGCTGGCGGGTCCACGACGGGATCCTGAACGCGTTCGCCGCCTTCGGGCTGCTGCTTCTGCTCGGTTACGCGTTCTCCTGGATCGGCGCGCTGATCGGGCTGTCGGTGCGGACGCCCGAGGCGGCCACGTCCGGCGGGCTGATCTGGCTGTTCCCGCTGACCTTCATCTCCAACGCCTTCGTGCCCTCCAGCAAGATGCCCGCGTTCCTGGGGCATATCGCCGACTGGAACCCGTTCAGCGCCACCGTCCAGGCCTGCCGTGAGCTGTTCGGCAATCCGCAGGGCGTGGTGTCGGACGCCTGGCCGATGCAGCATCCGGTGGCGGCGTCGGTGCTCTGGTCGGTCGTGATCATCCTGGCCTTCCGGACGCTGTCGGTCCGGAAGTACCGTTCGGCGACCGCCTGAGCCCACCGGGTCCGGCCCTTCGGAGGGCCGGGCCCCGGAACCCCGAACCCCGCGGACAGCGCGGACAGCGCGGAGCCCCGGCCGTGGCGACGGCCGGGGCTCCGCGCGAGGTACGGCGGGCGAGGGGCGCTCAGCCCTGGTACGGCTTGGCCTCCAGGATCCGCACCGACGCGGTGCGGCCGTTGGGCAGCTCGTACTCGGCGTCCTGGCCGATCTTCTTGCCGGTCACACCCGAGCCCAGCGGAGACTGCGGCGAGTAGGTCTCGATGTCCGCGCTCGCGTACTCACGAGAGGCCAGCAGGAAGGTCAGGGTGTCGTCCGGGTCGCCGTCGAAGGCGATCGTGACCACCATGCCGGGGGCGACCACGCCGGTGTCCGCGGGTGCCTCTCCGACCTTCGCCTGCTCCAGGAGCTGCGTCAGCTGACGCACCCGGAGCTCCTGCTTGCCCTGCTCCTCCTTGGCGGCGTGGTAACCCCCGTTCTCGCGGAGGTCACCCTCCTCCCGGGCAGCCTCGATCTTCTTGGCGATCTCGACACGTGCAGGACCCGACAGGTACTCCAGCTCGGCCTTGAGCTGGTCGTACGCCTCCTGGGTCAGCCAGGTGACGTTCTCGCTGGTCTGGGTCACAGGTGCTCCTCGTCGGTACTGGGAATACAAATGAACGCCCTACTCAGAAGGGTGCGCCTTCAAAGCCGGGCGAAACCACGAGCCTAACAATTCCGGCAAGAAACGGGGAGGAGGGAACTGGGCGGAACCCGGAGGAAACCTGTCAGCCCTGGTCAGATCGCACTCCGCTGACCGACACGTACCGTCCGTTCATCGGACGCCCGGTCGGCGGACGGCTCCACCGCCTCCCCGAGGGGGCTCAGCGGCCCGAGGCGGCCTTGCAGTCGACCAGTTCGGCGGCGGTGGCACGGCCCGTGGTGCGCACCGTGACGACCTTCACGAGCTCGTCCTCGCGCTGGGCGAAGGTGAAGTCCTTACGGCCCACCTCGGCGTGGTCCTTGTCCAGCGTACGCACCGTGCAGACACCGGTGGTGTCCTGGTCCTTCATGACCTCGAGCCGGACCTCGACGGCGTCCTCCGCGACCACCTGGAAACCGAGCACCCGGCCGCTGACGTCCTCGCCGGTGATGTACGCGTATCCGAACCAGGAGATCAGGGCGAGCAGCCCGGCACCGAGCACGGCTCCCACGATCTTCAGCGTCCGGTCCGCACGTGCGTCGGCAGAGCGGCCGTAACGCCCGTCGGGCAGACCGTCGCGCACCGCGGCCATGATCCTTCCTCCTGCTCGGGGGACTCGGAATTATTCGACCCCGCCGTGGGTCACTATAGAAGCCGTCTTCCGCGACGAATCACTGAGGATCGAACTTGACTGAGCAGCTGCGTTTGATGGCCGTGCACGCGCACCCTGACGACGAGTCGAGCAAGGGCGCGGCCACCATGGCCAAGTACGTGTCCGAGGGGGTGGACGTGCTGGTCGCGACCTGCACCGGCGGTGAGCGCGGCTCCATCCTCAACCCCAAGCTCCAGGGTGACCCCTACATCGAGGAGCACATCCACGAGGTCCGCGCCAAGGAGATGGACGAGGCGCGCGAGATCCTCGGCGTGAAGCAGGAGTGGCTGGGGTTCGTGGACTCCGGGCTGCCCGAGGGGGACCCGCTGCCGCCGCTGCCGGAGGGCTGCTTCGCGCTCCAGGACGTGGAGGAGGCGGCGGGCCGGCTGGTGGAGCTGATCCGCACCTTCAAGCCGCAGGTGATCACCACCTATGACGAGAACGGCGGCTATCCGCACCCCGACCACATCATGACCCACAAGATCACGATGGTGGCCTTCGAGGCGGCGGGGGACCCCGAGCGCTACCCCGGGACCGGGGAGCCGTGGCAGCCGCAGAAGCTCTACTACAACCAGGGCTTCAACCGGCCGCGCACGGTCGCGCTGCATGAGGCGCTGCTGGCCCGCGGGCTGGAGTCGCCGTACGGGGAGTGGCTGGAGCGCTGGAAGGACTTCGGACGGCCCGAGCGCACCCTGACCACCTATGTGCCGTGCGCCGAGTTCTTCGAGATCCGCGACAAGGCGCTGATCGCGCACCGTACGCAGATCGACCCCGACGGCGGCTGGTTCCGCGTCCCGATGGACGTCCAGAGGGACGTCTGGCCCACGGAGGAGTACGAGCTCGCCAAGTCGCTCGTGGACACCTCCCTCCCCGAGGACGACCTCTTCGCGGGCATCCGCAACAATTGACCTCATGATGAGCTCGACCAGCACCCTCGCCGTAACGCACCTCGTCCCGCTCGCCAAGGAGCTGGACGAGAACAAGGTGACTCCGGGCGTCCTCGGTTTCATCGTCTTCGCACTGATCGGCGGCGCGGTGTGGCTGCTGATGAAGTCCATGAACAAGCACATGAAGAAGGTGGACTTCGAGGAGGGCCCCGAGCCCGCCGGTGCGTCCGCCGAGGCGTCCGCCGGGGCCGCGGCCACCACCGCCCCCGCCGACCGCCCCAAGGGCGAGAGCCCGGCCTGACCCGCCCCGCCGGGCCGGTGCCCCGCCGGGCCGTCTCCCACGAGCTGATCCACGAAGCCCGGCGGAACGGGCCCAGGCGACCGGACAGGGCCTAGGCCGTGTCGTCCGGCAGCACCGCCATGACCTCACGGGAGTGGCGGCTCGGGACCATCCCGAGCTGCCACGCCTGCCAGCCCGTCTCCGGCTCCACACCGCGCTCCAGCACCAGCGCGAACGCGTCCGCGCACCCCTCCAGCCGGGTGTCCCGGGGCGGGCTCTGCTCATGGAGCTCCCGGCGGAGCTCCGCCAGCTCCTCCTGGGCCACCGCGGTACCGATCACCGAACCGCCCGCCGAGGCGAACGGCAGCAGGGTGCAGCGCAGGAACCGGGCCCAGGAACGGCCGCGCCGGTCCTCGTACCCGACGAACAGCGCGGCCGCCTCGTCGACCAGCTCCAGCGCCTGGGCGGCCTTGCCGTTCCCCGCGTCGATCACGGCCAGCTCCACACAGGACCACGCCTCGCCATGGGCCACGCCCACCCGGTGGAAGTCCTGCCGGGCGTCCTGGAGCAGCTGACGGGCGAAGCCGCTGTTGCGCAGCGAACCGGTCTGGGCCGCCCTGAGGTCCCGGGTGACCCGCGCCGAATGGTGCCGGGCGCAGGCCAGCCCGTACGCGTCCCGCATCCGGCTGAACATGGTGCGGGCCCGCTCCAGCTCGCGCACCGCCGAATCGTGGTCGCCGCGCTCCTCCAGCGCCTGGCCCAGGTAGTACAGCGTCCACGCCTCACCGCGCGCGTCCTCGTTCTCCCGGTGGCGGGAGAGGGCCTGGCGGAGCTGGTCGACGGCGACCGACGCCTCCCCGTCCACCAGCCGGGCCCGCGCCAGCTGGGTCAGCGCCCATGCCTCGCCGCGCTGGTCATGGGTGGTGCTGTAGGCGCCCAGGGCCTCCCGCAGCTCGGCCTCCGCACGCCCCACCTCGCCCATCCGCAGACATGCCTGGCCCAGCTGGAAGTGGGCCCATGCCTGGCCGTGCAGACTCTCGCTCTCCCGGTGCAGCTCCAGGGCACCGGCCAGCAGCTCCAGCGCTTCGGCCAGCCGCCCCCGGTCCCGCTCCACGGCGGCCAGCGCGTGCATCGTCCAGGCGCGGTCCCCGCGCAGCGCCTCGGCGGACTGGAGTCCCAGCGCCTCGCGCAGCTTCGTCGCGGCCTCCGCGAGCTGGCCCTGGTGGTGCAGGGTGATGCCCAGGCTGCACAGCGCCCGGGCCGCCCCGGCCTCGTGCTGCGCCTCGAAGTACAGGTCCACCACCGAGGACAGGGTGGTGCGGGCCTGGTCCAGCTCACCGAGCTGGCGGGCGGCGATACCGGTGCGCCACTGCACGGACCGCACCAGCAGCCCCTGGTCGACGGCCTGGGTCAGCTCGCTGATCTCGCCCAGCCGGTAGAGATCGCCGCGCAGCAGGCAGTAGTCGCACAGGGCGCCCAGCAGATGCAGCACCGCGGACTGGTCCACGCCTTCCGCGTGGCGCAGCGCCGCGGTGATGAAGCTGGACTCGTCGTCCAGCCAGCGCAGCGCGGACTCCAGCGAGGTGAAGCCGTGGCCCGCGCCCTTGGCGAAGATATCGGCGCGGGTGGACGTCTTGCCGTCGACCAGCCGGATCACCGAGTCCGCCAGCTCGGCGTAGCTGCGGATCAGCCGCTCCTGGGCGGCGGTGCGCTGCTCGGGCTCCTCCTCGTCCAGCAGCCGGGCATGGGCGAAGGTCCGCAGCACGTCATGCAGGCGGTAGCGGCTGCCCCGGACGTGCTGGATCAGCCCGGCGCGGGCCAGCGCCTCCAGATGACGGGCTGCCTCCTGCTCATCGGTGGCCAGCAGCGCGGCCGCGGCGGCCGTGCCCAGACTGGCCCGCCCGGCCAGCGCCAGCCGCCGCAACAGCCGCCGGGCGCCCTCCGGCTGGTCGGTGTAGCGCAGCCACAGTGTGCGCTCGACGGCGCCCACCGGGCCGTACGCCTCCAGCTCGGTGACCAGGGCGGCGGGGGTGCGCACACCCAGCGAGGAGCCCGCGATCCGCAGCGCCAGCGGCAGCCGCCCGCACAACTCCGCGATCCGCTCGACGGACCGCGCGTCATAGGGCCCGGCCCCCGCGGGCTCCTCGGCGGACTCCCGCAGCAGCTCCTCGGCGCCCGGCTCGTCCAGCGGCCCGACCTCCAGCCGGTGCACCCAGGCGCCCAGGTCCGCGGGCAGGGTGAGCGGGGTGCGCGAGGTGACCAGGATCAGACTGTCGGACTGCTCGGGGACCAGGGTGCGCACCTGTTCCGCGTCGCTGGCGTCGTCCAGCACGATGGTGACGGGCAGCCCGGTCAGATGCTGGTGGTACAGCTCGGTGAGCCGCTTGACGTGCTGCTCCTGGCTGGAGCGCTCCCGGAACAGCAGCTGGTCCCGGGGCGCGCCCAGCCGGTTCAGCAGGTGCAGCAACGCGTCCCGCGTCGGCAGCGGGGCCTGTCCGGCGCTGTCCCCGCGCAGATCCACCAGACACGCCCCGCGGAACTGGTCCCGCAGATGGTGCGCCGCGCGCACGGCCAGCATGGTGCGGCCCGAGCCCGGCGGCCCCTCCAGCAGCACCACGGTGGGCCTGGTCTCGGTGCTGGCCCGGGCCTGCCGCACCCACTGCGCGATCTGGGTGATCTGGGCGCGGCGCCCGGCGAACGGGCCCTCCGCCTCGGGGAGATGGGCGAAGGACTGCTCCAGCACGGTGCGTCTGCGGGCGGCCTGGCTGCGGTCGGCGCCGCGCAGCCGCGGCGCCTGTCCCGCGGCGGCCGACACCCGCTTCGAACCGCCGCCCTGACGGGTGGCGGCCGTGGTCATCCGGTGCTGGTCGATGAACGGACGGATGCCGCGCACCTCGACCGCCGTGAGCCACTGCAGCCGCAGCTGCTCGGCCCCGCCCGGCTGATGGCGCAGCGCGGCCTGACGGTGGGCCGCGGGCCAGTGTCCCGCCGTGAGCTTGAGGACCGCGGCGGCCGATCCGGCCAGCGCCGCGGTCACGCCCGCGCCCAGCGCGGCGCCCACCGGGACTCCGAAGGTGAGGTCCGCGCCGACCGCCGCGACCGCCGCGACCGCGACCGCCAGCGCCGGGGTGCCGAGCTGTCCGCCCGACAGCCGCGCGGACAGCGGCCGGCTGCCCGCCTCCGACTCCTCCAGAGCACGCACATACGCGCCGTACTCGTCGGCCGCGCTGGCCGCCATCCCCTCCAGCGCACCGCGCGCCCGGCTGAGCAGCACCCCGCCGTCCGTGCGCCCGCCCGAACGGCGCACCTCCTCCTCCACGGCGCGCGACAGCAACCGCTCGACCTCGGTCCGATGACTGTCCCGAAGCGCCTCCAGCGAGCCCGGCATGGGATCCCCCTCCTCGCGCATGTGCCACGCGTCGACCGCGTGTTGCTCCCAAGTCTTCCGTTTCTGGCTCTTATCCGGCAGCCCTGTGGATAACTCCCTCGGGGGCCGCCCTGTGGACAACTCGCGTCATCCGGGAGTTGGGAGAGGATGGGGGCATGCCGAACCGTCTGGCCCACGAGACGTCCCCGTACCTCCTTCAGCACGCCGACAATCCGGTCGCATGGCGGCCGTGGTCCGACGAGGCGTTCGAGGAGGCGCGCCGCCGTGGGGTGCCCGTGCTGCTGAGCGTCGGCTATTCCAGCTGTCACTGGTGCCATGTGATGGCGCACGAGTCGTTCGAGGACGAGGCGACCGCCGCCTACCTCAACGAGCACTTCGTCTCCGTCAAGGTCGACCGCGAGGAGCGGCCGGACGTCGACGCGGTGTACATGGAGGCGGTGCAGGCCGCCACCGGTCAGGGCGGCTGGCCGATGACGGTGTTCCTGACCCCCGACGCCGAGCCCTTCTACTTCGGTACGTACTTCCCGCCCGCCCCGCGCCACGGCATGCCCTCCTTCCGGCAGGTGCTGGAGGGGGTGCGTGCGGCGTGGACGGACCGCCGCGAGGAGGTCCGTGACGTCGCCGGGCGGATCGTGCGGGACCTGGCCGAGCGCACCGGGATCGCGCTGGGGTCCGGCGCGCCCCAGCCGCCCGGCACCGAGGATCTGCATGCCGCGCTCATGGCGCTGACCCGTGAGTTCGACGCGGTGCGCGGGGGGTTCGGCGGCGCTCCCAAGTTCCCGCCCTCCATGGCGCTGGAGTTCCTGCTGCGTCACCACGCCCGCACCGGCTCCGAGGGCGCCCTCCAGATGGTGTCGGCCACCTGTGAGGCGATGGCCCGCGGCGGGATCTACGACCAGCTCGGCGGCGGATTCGCGCGCTACGCGGTCGACACCACCTGGACCGTGCCGCACTTCGAGAAGATGCTCTACGACAACGCGCTGCTGGGCCGGGTCTACGCCCATCTGTGGCGGGCCACCGGCTCGGACCTCGCCCGCCGTGTCGCCCTGGAGACCGCCGAGTTCCTGGTCCGCGAGATGCGCACCGGACAGGGCGGATTCGCCTCCGCGCTGGACGCCGACAGCGACGACGGCACCGGACGGCACGTCGAGGGCGCGTACTACGTCTGGACCCCCGAGCGGCTGCGCGAGGCCCTCGGCGAGGCCGACGCCGAGTTCGCCGCCGGGTATTTCGGGGTGACCGAGGAGGGCACCTTCGAAGAGGGCGCCTCGGTGCTCCAGCTCCCCGACGGCGCGCGTCCGGTGGAGGCCGAGCGGGTCGCCTCGGTACGGCAGCGGCTGTTGGCGGCCAGGGAGCGGCGTGCCCGCCCCGGCCGCGACGACAAGATCGTCGCCGCCTGGAACGGACTGGCCGTCGCCGCCCTCGCCGAGACCGGCGCGTACTTCGACCGGCCCGATCTCGTCGACGCCGCCATCGAGGCCGCCGATCTGCTCGTCCGCGTCCACATGGACCAGCACGGACGGCTGGCGCGCACCTCGCTGGACGGCACCCGCGGCGCCCACGCCGGGGTGCTGGAGGACTACGCCGATGTGGCCGAGGGCTTCCTCGCCCTGTCCGCCGTCACCGGCGAGGGGGTGTGGGTCGAGTTCGCCGGGCTGCTCCTGGACACGGTGCTGCGCCACTTCACCGCCGAGGACGGCACGCTGTTCGACACCGCCGATGACGCGGAGGCGCTGATCCGGCGGCCCCAGGACCCGACGGACAACGCCGCGCCCTCGGGCTGGACGGCGGCCGCGGGCGCCCTGTTGTCGTACGCCGCCGTCACGGGCAGCACCCGGCACCGGGAGGCCGCCGAGCGGGCGCTCGCCGTGGTGCGCGCGCTGGGCGCACGCGTTCCGCGCTTCATCGGCTGGGGGCTCGCGGTGGCCGAGGCAGCGCTCGACGGACCGCGCGAGGTCGCGGTCGTCGGCCCCGACGGCGACCCGGCGACCCGCGCCCTGCACCGGGCCGCCCTGCTGGGCACCGCGCCCGGCGCGGTGGTAGCGGTCGGCGAGCCCGGCTCCGAGGAGATCCCGCTGCTGCTGGACCGCCCGCTGCTGGAGGGCCGCCCGGCGGCCTACGTCTGCCGCCACTTCACCTGCGACGCCCCCACCGCCGACGCGGACGCCCTGGCCGCGAAGCTCAACGGCTGACGCCGGCGCCCCACGGCCCCACGCCGCGTGGCCCGCCGGGGCGGCTCGTACGGCGACGCGCGGGCCGTGCGGCGTGCCCCGGTCCACACCGGGCTGCCTCGCTGCGCCTGCCAGGGGCGCGGCGGGCCCGGAGGCGTCCCCCTCGGCGTGACGGCTCAGCCCCACAGGGGTCTTGTCGCCCCGGGCTCCCGGCACAGCGGACGCAGCCGCGCGCGGGGCCGTACATCCCGCCCGGTCCACGGCGGTCCGGTCGCGCCGCACGGTGCGTCCGTGTGAGGGGTGCGCTCCCCACCGCCGACGCGGCCGCCGGCCGCGATGCTCAGCGGCTGACGGCGGCACCCCGCGGGCCCCACGCCGGGCTGCCTCGCCGGGCCCGCCGGAGGCGCGGCGGGCCCGGCCCACCGGGGTCCTGTCGTCCTTGGGCCCGCGGCGCGGCTGAGCTGACCTCGCGCGGGTCACGCCGGGCTGCCTCGCCGGGGTCGTGTCGCTCGGGCTCTCGGCGTGGCTGACGCTGCGGGGCGCAGGGGCGTGCCGCCTGTCCAGGCCCGCGGCCTCGCCGTGTCCCGGCCGGTCCCGGAGGCGGCTCAGTCCGCATGACGGCCAAGCCCCGCCGGGCAAACCGCTGCGGGGCGCGTGGCGCCGCCGCCAGGGTGAGCCGCTGCCGGGTGTGTCAGTGCCGGTCGGTCCGACCGCGGGTCAGAGAGGGAGGCCGCGGGAGAGGAGGTCGAGGGCGTGGTCGAGGGTGGCTTCCATGTCCTCGACCCGGCGGTGGTCCAGGCAGTGGAAGATGGCCTCCTGGAGAACACCCAGGATCGCTCCGACCGTGACGCGCACCTCGAAGTCGTCCGGTGAGCGGCCGCTGCGCTCGGCCATCGCCTCGCCCAGCGTCGCGCTCGTCGTGGCCAGCCCCTCGCCCAGGCGGGCGCGCAGCGCCGGGATACCGCGCACCAGGGTGAGCCGGGTCAGCAGTTCCTTGCGCTCGGCCGCGGTGAACTGCCCCAGCAGGTCCAGGATCACCCGGCGCAGCGCCGCGACCGGGGACTCGTCCAGGGGGCGTTCGCGGATCGCGGCCGCGATGAGCACGTCGTACTCGTCCGTGAGGACGATGTCTTCCTTGGTGGGGAAGTAGCGGAAGACGGTGCTGGGGGAGACATCGGCCGCCTCGGCGATCCGGTCCACCGGGGTGGCGTCGTAGCCCTGTTCCACGAAGAGCCGGTAGGCCGCCTGCCGGATCGCCCGCCGGGTCTTGATCTTCTTCCGCTCACGGAGCCCGGGGGCGGTCCGCGGCGCGGACCGCTCGGCGGCGGACATCGTGCGTGCCATGTCTCTCATTGTCCGGCATCGGCCTTGGAACGCGGCCGATTCCGCCTCCACTTCCGGCGGAGGTGGGTGTCAGGGGTGCTGATAGGCCACCAGTGAGATGCCCACGTAGTGCACCACGAACGCCGCCAGCGTGAACGAGTGGAACACCTCGTGGAAGCCGAACCAGCGCGGCGAGGGGTTGGGGCGCTTGGTTCCGTAGATCACCGCGCCCGCGCTGTAGAGCAGTCCGCCGACGATGATCAGCGTCATCACGGCGATTCCACCGGTCCGCATGAAGTCGGGGAGGAAGAAGACCGCCGCCCAGCCCAGCGCGATGTAGCACGGGGTGTAGAGCCAGCGCGGGGCGCCGACCCAGAACACCCGGAAGGCGATCCCGGCGAGCGCTCCGGCCCACACCAGCCACAGCAGCAACTGCTGCTTGCCGTCCGGCAGGAGCAGCAGCGTGAACGGCGTGTAGGTGCCCGCGATGATCAGGAAGATATTGGCGTGATCCAGCCGCCGCAGCACCGCGGTGGCGCGTGGGCCCCAATTGCCGCGGTGGTACAGCGCGCTGACCCCGAACAGCGCGCACGCGGTCAGCGTGAAGATGGCGCAGGACAGGCGGCCGCGTGGGCTGTCGGCGAGTGCGGTGAGGACTACGCCGGAGATCAGCGCGGCAGGGAACATGCCGGCGTGCAGCCAGCCGCGCAGCAGGGGCTTCAGGGGGAGCGGCGGGGTTGCTCCGAGCCCTGGGGATTCGTCAACGGCGGCGTCGGGCGAGGCGGCAGTCATGGCGCTCATGCTACCTACGCCACCGTAAGTTACCGCCCCGTGTCGAGTGGTGATGGTCACCAAGGTGCCCACTGGACAGATGGCTCACACCGTCGGATGATCAAATGAGCGCGGTCGGCACCGGATGAGCTGAGCATCCGGGTCGCAGCCCCCAAGGGGTAGCTGTCTCCATAAAAGCGGATGTGCGTGCACATATCCGCACAAACCCTCAATCGATAACGCCGGACCATGCCGTTCCGGCGGGATGGAGCGATCGTGGCGCCCAGCAATGTGGCTTCCTCCCTCACCAGCCCGGCCCCGACCAGCCACCAGGAGCTCATCGCCTGGGTCGGCGAGATCGCCGCCCTCACCCAGCCCGACGCGGTGGTCTGGTGCGACGGATCAGAGGCGGAGTACGACCGGTTGTGTGGCGAGCTCGTAGAGAAGGGCACCTTCAAACGCCTGGATCCGATCAAGCGCCCGAACTCGTACTACGCGGCCTCCGACCCCAGCGATGTGGCCCGGGTCGAGGACCGCACGTACATCTGCTCCGAGAAGGAGGCGGACGCGGGCCCGACGAACCACTGGAAGGCTCCCGCCGAGATGCGCGAGATCTTCTCGGGTGAGCAGGGGATCTTCCGCGGCTCGATGCGCGGCCGCACGATGTACGTGGTGCCCTTCTGCATGGGACCCCTGGGCTCGTCGCTGTCCGCGATCGGCGTCGAGATCACCGACTCCGCCTACGTGGCCGTCTCCATGCGCACCATGACCCGCATGGGACAGGACGTCCTGGACGTCCTCGGTGACGAGGGCTTCTTCGTGAAGGCCGTGCACACCCTCGGCGCCCCGCTGGAGCCCGGCCAGGCCGATGTGCCGTGGCCCTGCAACTCCACCAAGTACATCTCGCACTTCCCCGAGGCGCGGGAGATCTGGTCCTACGGCTCCGGCTACGGCGGGAACGCCCTGCTCGGCAAGAAGTGCTACGCGCTGCGTATCGCCTCGGTCATGGCGCGTGACGAGGGCTGGCTCGCCGAGCACATGCTGATCCTCAAGCTCACCCCGCCGCGCGGTGAGGCCAAGTACGTCGCCGCCGCCTTCCCCAGCGCCTGTGGCAAGACCAACCTCGCGATGCTGGAGCCGACCATCCCCGGCTGGACGGTCGAGACCATCGGCGACGACATCGCCTGGATGCGGTTCGGCGAGGACGGCAGGCTCTACGCGATCAACCCCGAGGCGGGCTTCTTCGGTGTCGCGCCCGGCACCGGTGAGCACACCAACGCCAACGCCATGAAGACCCTGTGGGGCAACTCGGTCTTCACCAACGTCGCGCTCACCGACGACGGCGATGTGTGGTGGGAGGGCATGACCGAGGAGGAGCCCGCTCATCTGACCGACTGGAAGGGCAACGACTGGACCCCGGCCAGCGGGACGCCCGCGGCCCACCCCAACGCCCGCTTCACCGTTCCCGCCGGTCAGTGCCCGATCATCGCGCCCGAGTGGGAGGACCCCAAGGGCGTGCCGATCTCGGCGATCCTCTTCGGCGGCCGCCGCGCCAGCGCGGTCCCGCTGGTCACCGAGTCCTTCGACTGGCAGCACGGTGTCTTCCTGGGTGCCAACGTGGCCAGCGAGAAGACCGCCGCGGCCGAGGGCAAGGTCGGTGAGCTGCGCCGCGATCCGTTCGCCATGCTGCCGTTCTGCGGCTACAACATGGGCGACTACATGGCCCACTGGGTCAAGGTCGGCAAGAAGGACGACGCGGAGGCGGCGGCCAAGCTGCCGAAGATCTACTACGTCAACTGGTTCCGCAAGGACGCCGGCGGCCGCTTCGTGTGGCCGGGCTTCGGTGAGAACAGCCGGGTGCTGAAGTGGATCGTCGACCGGCTGGACGGCAAGGCCGAGGGTGTGGAGACCCCGATCGGTGTGCTGCCGACCCGTGAGGCGCTCGACACCGACGGTCTGGGCATGGCCGACGCCGACCTCGACCTGCTGCTCACCGTCGACAAGGACGTGTGGCGCGAGGAGGCGGCCCTCGTCCCCGACCACCTCAACACCTTCGGTGACCACACGCCGAAGGAGATGTGGGACGAGTACCACGCCCTGGTGAAGCGTCTGGGCTGAGCCACGGGAAACGCCGAGGGCCGGGCCCGCACCGCACGGTGCGGGCCCCGGCCCCGTGGTCGGCAGGGGGCGTCCTCAGCCGGTCAGGCCCAGCGCCACCGCATGGGCGTCCAGGCGCTCGGCCGCCAGCGCGGTGCCCGCGGTGTCCTCGCGGGTGGTGGCCACGACCAGGGCCCATCCGGCCAGGGTGTGCGCACGCTGGTGCAGCGCGGCTATCCGGGCCGGGGCGGCGGCGCTCACCGTGGGCGCGGCCCGCAGCGGGCCGCGGCCGTCGCCGAGCCGTTTGACCTGGGCGGCGATCCGCTCGGCGGCGTCGTCCAGAGCCCGGTCCGGGGCGAGGGCGCGCAGTTCGTCGGTGACGGTCAGCAGCGCGGTCAGATGTCCGGCGAGCCGGATGTCCAGCTCCTCCTCGCGGGAGCGATGGGGGAAGTCGGGCTCGGGTCCGGCCATGGTGTGGACCGACTTGGTGCGGATCGGCTCGTACATGGATGGCCTCCAAAAATGCTCAGGAGGCCATCCTAACTTAGACGATGTCTAAAGTTGAGTCTTCGCTAAAACGGATCACCCGGATCCGGCGCGGCTCACGGCTGGCCGTAGCCGTCCAGGAAGTTCCCGATCCGGGTCACCGCGTCGGCCAGGTCCTCCTTGGCCGGGAGCGTGACGATGCGGAAGTGGTCCGGCTCCGGCCAGTTGAAGCCCGTACCGTGGACGATCATGATCTTCTCGGAGCGCAGCAGATCGAGCACCATCTGCCGGTCGTCCTTGATCTTGTAGACCTTGGGGTCCAGCTTGGGGAACGCGTACAGCGCGCCCTTGGGCTTCACACAGGTCACACCCGGGATCTGGGTCAGCAGCTCATAGGCGACATCACGCTGCTCCACCAGCCGCCCGCCGGGCAGCACCAGATCGTTGATCGACTGACGGCCGCCGAGGGCGGTGGCCACCGCGTGCTGCGCGGGCATATTGGCGCACAGCCGCATATTGGCCAGGATCGTCAGCCCCTCCAGATAGCTGGCGGCGTGGGCCTTCGGACCGCAGACCGCGAGCCAGCCGCTGCGGTAGCCCGCGACCCGGTAGGCCTTGGAGAGCCCGTTGAAGGTCAGGGTCAGCAGATCGGGGGCGATCGTGGTGGTGGGGGTGTGGGTGGCGTCGTCGTAGAGGATCTTGTCGTAGATCTCGTCGGAACAGACGATCAGCCGGTGGCGCCGGGCGATGTCGGTGATCCCGCGCAGCACCTCGTCGTCGTAGACCGCGCCGGTGGGGTTGTTCGGGTTGATGATCACGATCGCCTTGGTGCGGTCGGTCACCTTGCGCTCGATGTCGGCGAGGTCCGGCAGCCAGTCCGACTGCTCATCGCAGCGGTAGTGCACGGCGGTGCCGCCGGAGAGCGAGACCGCGGCGGTCCACAGCGGGTAGTCCGGGGAGGGGACGAGGACCTCGTCCCCGTCGTCCAGCAGCGCCTGCATGGACATCTGGATCAGCTCGGAGACGCCGTTCCCCAGGAAGACGTCCTCGACGTCGAGGTCGATCCCCTGGGTCTGGTAGTGCTGCATCACCGCGCGGCGGGCGGTCAGCAGGCCCTTGGCGTCGCCGTAGCCATGGGCGTCGCCGAGGTTGCGGAGCATGTCCTCGAGGATCTCCGGCGGGCACTCGAAGCCGAAGGTCGCCGGGTTGCCGGTGTTCAGCTTGAGGATGCGGTGACCTGCTGCCTCCAGTCGCATCGCCTCCTCGAGCACCGGGCCACGGATTTCGTAGCAGACGTTGGCGAGCTTCGTGGACTGGATCACCTGCATGTCGGCAACCTTACGGCGGTGCCACCGGGGACGCTCGGTGTTTTTCACCACGTGGACGCTGCGCGGGAGCGCCCGGGGGCGACGGGCGCCGGGGCGCACACCACCGCCGACCGGCCCGGACGCATACCGGAAGGGTCCCGGTCAGCCCGTGTGGCGGCGTACCGAGCGGCCTGCCAGCACACTCGTCCGGCGGCCGTCCTCCATCACGAAGCGCCCGTCGATCAGGACGTGCGGAATCCCCACCGGAAGGGTGCGCGGCGCCGCGAAGGTCGAGCCCGCCGCCACCGTCCGCGGATCGAAGAGCACCAGGTCCGCCCGGTATCCCTCGTGCACCAGACCCCGGTCCGGCAGCCGCAGCCGGGCCGCCGGGCGGCCGGTCAGATGGGCCACACACTCCTCCAGCGGGAGCACCCCGAGCTCCCGCGCGTAGTGGCCCAGGTAGTGCGGGAAGGTGCCGTACGCGCGCGGATGCGGTTTGGCGCCGTGCAGGATGCCGTCGCTGCCGCCGGTGTGCACCGGGTGCTTCATGATCGCCCGCACGTTCTCCTCATGGCCCACATGCTGGAGGATCGTCGGGCCGAGCCGGTCCGCCAGCAGCAGCCGGCGCGCGGCGGTCCAGGGCGCCTCACCGCGCTCCCGTGCGCTCTCCGCGACCGTCCGGCCGATATGACCGCCAAGACCCGGGTCGTTCACCCCGGAGATCTCGATGGTGTCCCAGTCGATCGGCACCCCGTGGCAGCCGTCCGCGCCCTCCACCTCCATGACCCGCCGGATCCGCTCCGCCGTCACGTCGTCCCGCAGCCGGGCGAGTGTCGCCTCCGGCCCGCCCTCGGCGGCCCAGCTCGGCAGCATCGCGGCGAGCGTGGTGCAGCCCGGGAGATAGGGATAGGTGTCCAGGGTGATGTCGGCGCCCCCGTCGAGCGCCGCGTCCAGCAGCGCGATCAGCTCGGGGGCGCGGCCCTCGTTCACGCCGAAGTTCAAGGTGGCGTGGGCCAGGTGCAGGGCACAGCCCGCCTCGCGGGTGAGCGCCACCATCTCCGCGTACGCGCGCAGGGCTCCCGCGCCGTAGGAGCGGTGGTGCGGGCAGTAGTAGCCGTCGTACGCCGCGACCACCCGGCACAGCTCGGTGAGTTCGGCGTCCGGGGCGTACATCCCGGGGGTGTAGGTGAGCCCCGAGGACATCCCGACCGCGCCCTGTTCCAGTCCCTCGGCCACCAGCCGCTTCATCCGGGCCAGTTCAGCGGGTGCGGCGGCGCGGTCCTCCCAGCCGAGCGCGAGCATCCGTACGGTGCCCTGCGGCACCAGGTACGCGGCGTTGACCGCGATGCCCTCGCCGTCCACCCCGCGGTCGAGGCGGTCCAGATAGCCGCCCACGTCGCGCCAGTCGAAGTCGATGTCGGAGCCGTCGCCGTTCCAGCCGGTGATGGCGGCGCGGATCTCGGCGAGCGTACGGTCGTCGACCGGCGCGTAGGACAGGCCGTCCTGCCCGATGACCTCCAGGGTCACGCCCTGGGCGGCCTTCGCGGAGTGGTCGGGATCGCGGAGCAGCGCGAGATCGCTGTGCGCGTGCATATCGATGAAGCCGGGGGAGAGGGCCAGCCCGTCGGCGTCCAGCACGCGACGGGCGCCCGGCCGCGGGCCGGTGCCCTCCCGGACCACGGCGGCGATCCGGCCGCCGGCCACGGCCACATCGGCCCGGAAGGCGGCGCCGCCGGTGCCGTCGATGACATGTGCGTCACGGATGACCAGGTCCATGGCCGGTGCCGCCTCCCTCTCGCTCTGCCGGTCGCGCCCGCGGCGCGCTGCCGTTCCCGCCCACCCGCCCTCGGTCCCGTGGGGAAACCCGCGGGTTCCCCACACCCCCGCCCGGCCGGAGCCGGCGGGACCCGCCCCGCCCGGCCCTCGGGCCGCCCGGGCCTCGGCCCGCCTCGGGGCCCTGGGGCGCCGTCCCGGGAGGGACGGGGGGAAGGGTGCCGTGTCAGCAAGGGGCCGCCCCGCTCGCCGGACCCGGTACGGCCGTCTCCGGTCACTGCTGGGAAGTGCCCCTCCGCGGCGCGGCTGAACCGTCCGAGCGGACCGCCCTTCAGGTTCCGCCCGGGGTGCTCCCGCGAGGCCGATCCGGCGCTGTGCGGGCTGACCGCACCAGGCCGCGTCGCCACCGGGCGAACCCCGGCCGACGCGCCCCCAGGCCCTGTTCTGCCGGTCGTCGCGGGCCCGTGACGCCTGGCATCGCGCCTCGCCGCGTTGTCGGGGTCGGGTACGCCCGGTACGAGGACGACCCTCCGCCGTGTGATGCCCGGCACCAGACGCCGCGGCCTGGTCCACGAAGACCGACCGGACAGGGCCTAGAAGAAGGTGCGGACGTAGTCCGTCACCGTTCCGTCCGCCTCCGCCACCGGGATCAGCTGCCACTTGTCGAAGCTGGTGCACGGATGGGAGAGGCCGAGCCCCACCCAGTCGCCGACCTCCAGCTCGGCGCCGTCCGTGACCGCGACCCAGGCGTGCTGGTCGGAGAGGCCGGTGACGGTGAGGCCGGTCGCCGGGCGGGTGGAGCCGTCCCGGGCGGAGCGGATGACCTGGGGTTCGGGCAGGTCCAGGTCGTACGCGGCGTCCCGCTTGCCCGCGTTGAGGAACGCCTGGCCGGGCTCCGGACGGGAGACGACCTGCGCCCACAGCCGGAAGGCCGGGTGCAGTGCGCCCTCCTGCGGGATCCGGTTGAACGGGGTCCGCTTGCGGTAGTGGCCGTCGTCGTGGGAGACGTACGCCCCCGAGCGCAGCAGCTTCAACACCGGCCGGGACAGTCCGGGCAGTTCCGCGAGGACCTCGGCCACCACGTCGAACCACGCGCTGCCGCCCGCGCTCACCACGATCTCGTCGTCCTCGCCCAGCCCCGCGAAGCGGCCCTCCGCGTCGAACCCGGCCGCCAGCGCGGTGAGCCTGCGCATCCATGCGCGGACCCGCTCGGTGTCCGGCTGGGGCACCTCGCCCTCGTACCCGGCGACGCCGACCAGCCGGAGGGTGGGGGCGGCCGCGACCGCGTCGGCGACCTCGGCGCACTCGGCCTCGGTGCGCACCCCGGTGCGCGCGCCCTCGCCCGCGCCCAGCTCGACCACCACGTCCACCGCGCGGCGGGCGCCCGCCGCGCGCAGCGCCTCGTCCATCAGCTCGACCCCGCGTACGGAGTCCACGTAGGCGATGAACCGGAAGTCGGGGTCGGCGTCCAGCTCACCCGCGAGCCAGCGCAGCGCCGCGGCGTCCACGACCTCGTTGGCGAGGAAGATCCGCTGGATGCCGAAGACCCGGTACATCCGCACATGGGAGGGGACGGCGGCGGTGATCCCCCAGGCGCCGTGGTCGAGTTGGCGCTCGAAGAGCCGCGGGGCCATCGAGGTCTTGCCGTGCGGGGCGAAGGCCAGCCGGTGTGCGGTGGAGTAGCGCTCCATCTCCAGCAGGTTGTGCTCCAGGGCCTCGGCGGAGAGTGCCAGTACCGGGGTGGTGAATCCGCCGGTGAACAGGGAGCGGCGCTCGGCGGCCAGTTCGCCCACGGTCAGCCCGTCGGCGGTCGGGGGCAGCCCCTTGAAACGGTGGTCGACACGCTCCCGAGCGAGCTCATCGAGGGACGACGGGCCGCTGAGGTCGGTGGCCATGGAGGCGCCTCCATTTGGTTCGATTGCAACATGTGCAACATTCATTGCGTATGACGCTCAGCGCTGTCTAACATCCGGCCAAGCACCCGGTCAACGGTGTGTGCCGGGCCCCGACAGCTGAGGAGCGGGATCGATCGTGCCCCCTGCCGTGAGCGTCGACGTCGTGTGCCTCGGCGAGTCGATGGTGACTTTCGTGCCGTCCCGGCCGGGCCGCCTCGCCGATGTGCCCTCCTTCACACGCGGTATCGGCGGGGCCGAGTCCAATGTCGCCTGCGGTCTGGCCCGCTGCGGTCACCGTGCGCGCTGGATCAGCAGGGTCGGTACGGACGGGTTCGGCGATCATCTGCTGACCGAGATCGCGGCCGCGGGGGTGGACGTCAGTCGGGTGCGGCGGGACCCCAGCCGCCCCACCGGTATCTATTTCCGCACGGCGGGGGAGCGCGCCGTCGGCCAGGAGCCCGCGCCCGTGGCCGGCGCGGACGTCACCGGTGAGCGCCACGCCGGGGAGCCGCTCGCCGAGGTCCTCTACTACCGGGCCGGATCCGCCGCCGCGGCCATGTCCCCCGCCCTGATGCCGCGCGAGGAGCTGTGGTCCGGCCGGATCCTCCACCTGACCGGGATCACCCCCGCCCTCTCCGATGACTGCCTCGCCCTGACACATGAGCTGACCGCCCCCGCGCCCGGCCGCCCCCTGGTCTCCTTCGACGTCAACTACCGCCTGGAGCTGTGGCGGGACGAGCACGGGCACGGCCCCGCCGTCCTGCTCGACCTGGCCCGCGGCTGCGATCTGGTCTTCGTCGGCGAGGACGAGGCCGAGGCCGCCTGGGGGGTGCGCGGCGCCGACGCGATCCGGGCCGCGCTGCCCGAACCGGCGCTGCTGGTCGTCAAACGGGGTGCCGCCGGGGCCACCGCCTACGCCCGCGGACCCGGCGGGACGGACACCGTCACCGCCGAACCCGCACCCCGGGTCGAGGTCGTGGCGTCCGTCGGCGCCGGGGACGCCTTCGCCGCCGGATTCCTCTCCGGCACCCTGCGCGGGCTGCCGGTCGCCGAACGGCTCCGCCACGGCCATCTGATGGCCGCCGCCGCGCTCACCGTCCCCGGCGACCTGGCCACCCCGCCCTCCCGGGAGCGGGCCGACCGATGGGTGGCACTCGATGCCGCCGCGTGGGGGACACTGCGATTCGGCCCCGGAGGGACGGTCCCGGTGCGATCGGGGCACGAGACCGCAGCGGTGGAGGTATCCAACCCATGAGCCAGACCGTCGACCGAGCGCTGAGCATCCTGCCCCTGCTCGCGGAGGGGCCCGCCAATCTGGAACAGGTCGCCACCCGCCTCGGGGTGCACAAGTCGACGGCGCTGCGGCTGCTGCGCACCCTGCACGGCCACGGCATGGTCTACCGGCAGGAGGACCAGCGCTACCGGCTCGGCGCCCGGCTGTTCGCCCTCGCGCAGCAGGCCGTGGAGAACCTGGACGTCCGCGAGATCGCCCACCCCCACCTGGTTGCGCTCAACGAACGGTGCGGCCACACGGTGCACCTCGCGGTGCACGAGGAGAACGAGGTCCTCTACATCGACAAGGTGGAGAGCCGCTATCCGGTGCGGATGTACTCGCGGATCGGCAAACCCGTCGCGATCACCGTCGCCGCCGTCGCCAAGCTGCTGCTGGCCGATCTGCCGGAACCGGAGCGGCGCGCGGTGGCCGAGCGGCTCACCTACCCCGCGTACACGGCCCGTTCGACCCCGAACGCCGCCGCGTTCCTCAAGGAGCTGGCCCTCGTACGGGAACAGGGCTGGGCCACCGACCTCGGCGGCCACGAGGAGTCCATCAACTGCGTCGGGGCGCCCATCCGGGGAGCCGACGGCCGGGTGGTCGCCGCGTGCTCGGTGTCGGCGCCCAATGTCGTGGTCACCGCGGACGAACTCCTCACCCTGCTCCCGCAGGTGCGCCGGACCGCGGAGGCGATCAGCCGGGAGTACTCCGGAAGTGCCCCGGCACCGGCGCCGCATGATGCGATGTCGGTAGCGCCGCGGACCCTCGGCCCGCAGGCGGTCAGAACCGACAAGAGAGCCAAGGAACCCCTTTCATGAGCGAGAAGCTGCAGAAGACCGCGATCACCCCGGCCGGTCACACCACCCCGCCCGCCAAGTTCTCGCACGGCGTGAAGAAGGGCAACATCCTCCAGGTCGCCGGTCAGGTCGGCTTCGGCCCGGCGGTCCCGGGCCAGGCCCCGGCCCCGGTCGGACCGACCCTGCGCGAGCAGTCCCTCCAGACCCTGCGCAATGTGCAGGCCGTCCTGGAGGAGGGCGGGGCGAGCTGGGAGGACGTGATGATGATCCGTATCTACCTCACCGACACCGCCCACTTCGCCGAGTTCAACGCCCTGTACGACGAGTTCTTCGCCGACCTGAAGGAAGCGCCCTCGGCCCGTACCACGATCTACGTCGGGCTCCCCGCCGGACTGCTCGTGGAGATCGACGCGCTCGCCGTCCTCGGCTGACGCCCGTCCCCGATCCCCGCGGCGGGCGGGGGGTGTGTGAGGCCCCATCCCCCGTAGTGCACCCGGGCTTCCCCCGCCCCGCCCGTCGCGGTCCCCCTTCCGTCCCCGACCCCTCCGGCCAACCCCCCACATCCGCAGGACACGGAGTTCCGATCAACCTCATCCCGGCTTCCCGACCGCGCGGTCCTCCGCCGTGCGGCGCTGCCCCCTACCCGTTTTCGGGAGTTCCCCATGCTGCTCGCGGCCGCTTCCGCTGCGCAGACCCCACCGCACACCGGTGGGTTGCTGACGGTCATCCCCGGCACCGCAGGACTGCTGACCGTCGCCGCCCTCGGTATCGCGCTCCTGCTGTACCTGATCATCAAGGTCCGCCTCCAGCCCTTCGTGGCACTGCTCGGCGTCTCCATCGCGGTGGGCCTGGCCGCCGGGCTCTCGGTCACCGAACTCTTCGGCACCGTCCAGAAGTCCGACGCCGTCTCGCTCATCGAGACCGGGATGGGCGGCATCCTCGGTCACATCGCCATCATCATCGGCCTCGGCACCATGCTGGGGGCGATCCTGGAGGTCTCCGGCGGCGCCGAGGCGCTCAGCTCGCGGCTGCTCGGTCTGTTCGGCGAGCGGCGGGCCCCGCTGGCGATGGGTCTGACCGGGATCGTCTTCGGCATACCCGTCTTCTTCGACGTCGGCATCTTCGTCCTGGCGCCCATCGTCTACGCGGCCGCCCGGCGCAGCGGAAAGTCGATCGTGCTCTACGCCATGCCGCTGCTCGCGGGGCTGTCCATGACCCATGCCTTCCTGCCGCCGCATCCGGGCCCGGCTGCCGCGGCCGGCTTGCTCCATGTCGACCTGGGCTGGGTCATCCTGATGGGCGTGCTGGTCGGGGTGCCTTCGGTGCTGGCCGCCTGGGTCTACGCGGCGTGGATCGGCCGACGGCTCTTCGTCCCCGTACCTCAGGACATGGTGGAGGCGGCCGAGGAGGCACGGGCCGCGGTCGAGGCCGAACAGCGGGCGGCGGGTGCCGTTCCGGTGGAGCGGCCGGTACCGGTGGGCATGGTGCTGGCGATCATCGGTACCCCGCTGGTCCTCATCCTCTGCGCCACGTTCTCCTCCGTCGCGCTGGACCCGAGCACCGGACGCTCGGTGATCGAGTTCTTCGGCCATCCCTTCGTGGCGCTGACCATCGCGCTCTTCCTCGCCTTCTACCTGCTGGGCATCCGGCGCGGCTGGTCGCGGAACTCGCTGGAGTCGGTGTGCACCGCCTCGCTCAAGCCGGTGGGCAACATCCTGCTGGTGGTGGGCGCGGGCGGGGTGTTCGGCGCGGTGCTCAAGGGGAGCGGGGTGGCCCAGGCGCTGGCGGACGCCTTCGACAGCGCGGGGCTGCCGGTGATCCTGCTGTCCTGGCTGATCGCACTGGTGCTGCGGGTGGCGCAGGGGTCGGCGACGGTCGCGATCGTCACCACGGCCGGGATCGTCTCCCCGATGCTGGCCGGGGGCGACTACTCCCAGGCTCATCTGGCGCTGGTCATCATGGCGATATCGGCGGGCTCGATCTTCGCCTCGCATGTCAACGACGGCGGGTTCTGGATGGTCGCCAAGTACTTCGGGATATCCGAGCGGGACACCCTGAAGTCATGGACGGTGCTGGAATCGGTGCTGTCGGTGGCGGGCTTCGTGGTCGCCGGTCTGCTCAGCCTGGTGATCTAGCCCCGACTCCGTTCTTCCCGGGAGGAGTTCGGACCCGCGGGCCGTCCCGGCGGGGTGCGCCGGGCGGCCCGCGGCCACCTCACCGGGTCAGCCGGTGCAGTACTGCTGTTCCTTGCCGATGGACCGGTACATGCAGTCAGCGTTCTCCAGGAGTTGGAGCACGGCGTCCCGGTTGCGCTCGGTCTCGCGCTCGATCACCTCGTCGGGCGGGTAGAAGCCGCCGCCGATGAAGGACGAGGGGTACATCTCGAAGGTGTAGGCGAAGACCTTCTCGGCGCCCCACAGCCAGTCGTCGATGGAACCGTCGGTGATGTAGAGGTCGCTCGACTGCTCGGGGGTGTAACCGTTGCTGGCGGCCATCTTCTTGCCGATGGCCGCGAAGGCGTCGCGGTCGTCCTTCGTCATCCCGGTGGTGGTGTCACTGGTCGTCCAGCCGAACGGCCACAGCACCAGTTCGCTGTAGGTGTGGAAGTCGATGGCGGCCTTGAGCTGCTGCTTGCCGCCCACGACCCGGCTGCGGGCGAAGTCCGCGACCACCTTGACCTCGGGGGCGGACTCGGCGCGCGCGCCGCGGTAGGTCTCGGAGCCGGGGGATCCCGAGGAGCCGCCGCAGCAGCCCCATTTGAAGTCCCAGTTGCGGTTGAGGTCGGTGCCGACCGACGAGGAGCCGGAGTTGGGCTGGCGGTTCTTACGCCAGCTGCGGTACCGGCCGGTGGCGATGTCGTACTCGCCGCCGTCCGGGTTGAGGTCCGGGACGATCCAGATCTCACGGCCGTCGATGGCCTTGGTGATCCGGGAGTCGCTGCCGTAGCCGGCCGTCAGCTCATGCACCAGATACAGCGCCATCTCCACGGTGAGGTGTTCGCGCGCGTGCTGGTGAGCGGTGAACAGCACCTCGGGCTCGTCCTCGTCGGCGGCCACGTTGTCGCTGATCTTGAGGGCGACGATATCCCGTCCCTCGTACGACTTTCCGATGACGCGCTTGCTCAGGATGGCCGGATACGCGGCGATCGCCTTGTCGATCTCGGCGTTGGTTTCGGCGTAGTTGTGGTACCGCGCATCGGAGGAGGGGAAGTCGAAGGGCCGGGCCGCGCCGGCCCCGGAGCGGTCGGGCGGACCGTCCAGTGCGGTGAGCCGGTAGCCCAGCGCCCGCACCTTCTTGGCCTGCGCGGCGTCGGCGGTGATCACGAGGGAGCGGGCGTCCACCTCGTCGATGGAGACACCGGTGGCGGCGACCGCGGACCGTTCCTTACGGGTGGCCGGACCCGCGACCTGGTACTGGGTCACCTGCTCATCGGCCGATGCCCGGGCACCGGCGGCGGCACCGGACGTGCGTCCGGACGGCGGGTCGTCGGCCTCGGCGGCGATGGGGGCGGCGAGGGCGAGGGCCAGCAGTGCGGCGAGGGCGGAGACCCGTCTGCCGCGAATGCGTAGTCGCATGAGTTCTCCTGGGGGGTGTGTTTCTCCTGTGGGGGTGAAAGGCGAGCGACTGCTGCGCCAGTGTTCGGCCATGTGCATGACACGGTCAAGGGTGGGAAATGGTCGTCGGGGAAAGAACTCCTCACCGAGGGAAGGAAACCCCCCATGAACAGACCTCTCGCCGGTGCGCTGTCGGCCCTCTTACTCGCCGGGGCGGCCGTCCTGGGCACCGGCGCCACCCCCACGGTGGCCGCGACCCCCACCCACTCCGCCGCTCCGGCGGCGAAGGCGGCCCGCGCGGTGGGCTTCGCGGGCACGGTGGCCCTCAGCAACTGCTCGGGCTCGGTCGTCCGGGCCCCGGGCTCCGCCGACACCGATCCGGCGCTCGTGCTCTCCAACGGACACTGTCTGTCCAGCGGCTTTCCCGCCGCGGGTGAGGTCATCGTCGACCTGCCGTCAACCCGCAGCTTCACCCTGCTGAAGAGCTCCGGTGCCAGTGCGGGCACACTGCGGGCCACCAAGGTCGCGTACGCGACGATGACCGACACCGACATCTCGCTGTACCAGCTGAGCTCGACGTACGCCCAGATCGAACAGCGGTACGGCATCAAGGCCCTGCAGCTGTCCGACAGCCACCCGGTCCAGGGCACCAGCATCAATGTGGTCTCCGGCTACTGGAAGAGGATCTACTCCTGCAATATCGACGGATTTGCGTACCGTCTCAAGGAAGGCGAGTGGACCTGGAAGGATTCGGTCCGTTACACCCCGGCCTGTCACACGATCGGCGGAACCTCCGGCTCGCCCGTCGTGGACACCGCGTCCGGCAAGGTCGTGGCCGTGAACAACACCGGTAACGAGAGCGGCGGGCGGTGCACCCTGAACAACCCCTGCGAGGTCGACGAGAACGGCACCGTGACGGTCCGCCAGGGGATCAACTACGCCCAGCAGACCTACGGCATCACCCGCTGTCTGACCACCGGCAACAAGATCGACCTGGGACTCCCGGAGTGTGAGCTGCCCAAGCCCTGACCGAACGGAACAGGGGTGCCGGCAACACCCCGGCCCGGGGGCGGCCACCAGTGCGCCCCCGGGGTACCGCACGGAAGGCTGGGGTCCTCGTCACACCGCGTCAGAAACGGGGACCCCATGCACATCCATGTGAACCGCCGCACCACGGCCCGCGCGGCCGCCCTCTGTGCCGCGCTGCTGCTGGCGGGCACCGCCGTCCCAGCCGCGGCCACGGCCGCCGCCCCCGCCGCCGGGGCCCCGGCCTCCGGGCCCGGCGGACAGCGGCAGTCGCACGGCCGGGGGGCGCTGGTGTCGGCCGAGCGGCTCTACACCCTGGCCGGGCCGAAGGATGTCGCCGCCGAGCTGACCTCCGCCGGATTCGACGCCCGCACCGCCCGCTACGGCGTCGATGCCTACCGGCTGGTCTACCGCACCGTCGACCCCCAGGGACGGCCGACCACCGCCAGCGGGCTGCTGGTCCTCCCGCGCGGTGCCGACGGCAGGCTGCGCCCGGTGTCGTTCGCCCATGGCACCGGCGCCCACAAGGGCGACGCCCCTTCGATGCAGCGGCGCGCCTTCCTGACCGGCCCGCCCGTGACCTACGCCGCCGCCGGGTTCGCCGCGGTGGCCCCCGACTACCTCGGGCTGGGCACCGGCCCCGGCCTCCACCCCTGGATGGACGTTCCCTCGGAGACCACCGCCTCCCTGGACATGCTCCGCGCCGCCCGTGCCTTCGCGCCGCGCACCGGCCACGCCCTGGACCGCGAGGTGGCGGTCACCGGCTTCTCGCAGGGCGCCTCGGCCGCGCTCGGCCTCGCCCGTTCCCTCCAGGCGGGGGAGGACCGCTGGTTCCGGCTGGGCGCGCTGGCCCCGGTCAGCGGGGCGTACGACTTCGGCGGCACCGAGCTGCGGGCGGTGCTCGACGGCAGGCTCGAGCCCAAGTCGAGCGTGATCTACGCGGCGTACGCCCTGGTCGCCTTCAACCGGCTGCACGCCGTGTACGGCAGCCCCGACGAGGTGTTCCAGGCGCGCTACGCGAAGACCGTGGAGTCGCTGTTCGACGGCGCCCACACAGGGCGGCAGATCATGGAGGGCACCCCCGAGACTCTCGACGAGCTGCTGACCCCGCACGGCCGGCGGATCCTCCGCGAGCCCAACGCGGGGATGGCCGCCGCGCTGCGTGCCACCGACGGTGTCTGCGCCGACTGGGCGCCGCGGGTGCCCACCCGGCTGTACCTGGCGCGGGGCGACGAGCAGGCTGCGGTGGAGAACACCGCGGTCTGCCGGGCCGCCCTGCGCCGCCAGGGAGTGGACGCTCCGGTCATCGACCTCGGGGCCGTCGACTACGCACGCTCACGGCACCTGGGCTCCAACGTCGCCGCGACCGCCGATATCGTCCGTTGGCTGCTCACCCTGCGGTAGCCGGACCACCTCGGACCGGACCGGGGCTACAGCCCGTGGACGTGCGGGCCGACCGCCTTCGACCAGGCGTTCCCGTTCGCCGCGTCCCAGTTGGTGGACCAGGTCATCGCGCCCCGGATCCCCGGGTAGGCCCGGGAGGGCTTGAAGCTGCCGCAGCCCGTGCCCTTGGTGAGGCAGTCCAGCGCCGCGTTGACCACGCCCGGTTCCACATAGCCGGAGCCCGCGCCGCGCGGGGAGGCGGGGACGCCCAGGCCGACCTGTGACGGGTCGAGTCCGTTCTCCAGCTGGACGCAGGCGAGGGCGGTGAGGAAGTCCACCGAGCCCTGGGAGTACACCTTGCCGTCGCAGCCCACCATCGAACCGCTGTTGTAGTACTGCATGTTGACCACCGTCAGGAAGTCCTTGATGCCCAGGGCGGTCTTGAAGTAGGCGTTCGACGGAGACTGCATGTCGATCGTCTGGGGTGCCATCGTGACCACGACATCGCTCTTCTTGTCGTGGATCGCCCGGAGCGCCTGGGTCATATAGGTGGCGTCGAGCCCGTTCTCCAGGTCGATGTCCACACCGTCGAAGCCGTATTCGTCCATCAGTCCGGTGATCGAGGAGGCGAAGGCGTTCGCCGAGGCGTCGTCGCTGACCGAGACGGTGCCGTTCTGGCCGCCGACGGAGAGGACGACCGACTTCCCGGCCGCCTGCTCGGCCTTGATGTCGTCCTTGAACTCCTGCTCGCTGCCATAACCGACGGCCGGGTCGAGACGGAAGTCCACGGCGCCGGGCGAGCCGGTGGCGTCCGCGAAGGCGACCGCGATGATGTCGTAGTCGCCGGGCACGTCCGCCAGCTTCTGCACGGTCGCGCCGTTGTCGAAGTTCTGCCAGTAGCCGGTGACGGCGTGGGCGGGAACGGCCGCCGCGTGATGTGCCCCGGCCGCCTCGGCGGTGCCGGACGCCAGTAGTCCTCCGGCGCCGAGGGCGACCGCGGCCGCCGCGCCGATCAGCCTCTTCCCGAACCGTGCGCGTATCACGACAGCCTCCATACGTGGGGGATGGGGGGAGGTGGTGCGAGTGCGCGTCCAGGGGCCCCTGAGGCGTGCCGTACAAGTTGGTTCAGACCAATTGGGTTGTCAAGGGAATGCGCGGCACACCACCGAACCAGGTGGCCGTAACGCAGAGGAACTGTTCTCTCACGCGGCTTTCGTGGATAAAGTGACGATGCACCAGGACCGGCGTAACGACCTGCGGCCGCGGCCGCTCGGTGCCGATGTGAGACGGGGTAGCCGACGTGCCCACCGCGATAGCAGTCACCGGCCGCGAGCTGGTGCTTCCGCCGCCCGACGGGCAGACCCCGTCGGCCGTTGTGCTCCGCCCGCCGCGGGAGCAGCCGCTCGACGACGCGCTCGCCGAGGTCACCGCGCTGCTGGACCGGCAGGGCCATCTGGTCGTGCTCTATCCCGCCGCGACCCCGCCGCCCGTCATCCGCAGACTGCACACCCTGCGCGCCGTCCTGGAGAGCGACCGGATGGCGCTGGTTCCCCTCGAACTCCCGCCGCTGGCCGTGGCCGTGCTGGCCCGTCAGCTCCGCCAGCTCTCGCTCTCCGATTTCAGCCCCGGAGTGCTCGCCTGCGCGGCCCGGCTGCTGGCCCACTACATCCACGCCGGTGCGCTGCTCGGCAGCGTCGCCCGGCTGGACCGGGTGCCGGTCGGGCTCACCTCGCACGTCAAGTCCTGGCTGCCCGGCACCCATTTCGCGGTGCTCGCCCACCCCACCCCACGGCTGGTGAAGGCCGGGGCGGACGGGGTGCTGCCCGCCCCCTCGTACGGCACCCGGATGACGGTCGCCCCCGGGACACTCAACAGCCATGGGCACCGGGACGGTTCGGTGGCGGGGCGGGAGGACTGGGTCACCGGCGCCCTCGCACCCGCCTGGGGCATCCGGGACGTGGAGCTGGTGGAGCCCTCCCCGGACGCCGCCCGCTGGTGGGGCACCCCGAAGCTGATCGAGTTCGCGGCGGCCATCCCCGACCTGTCCGTCCTCTACCAGCTCGTGGCGTCGGTGCGCCGGGAGGAGTGCCACTGGTGCGGTTTCGAACTCATCGGGGACCGCTGTGCGTTCTGCTCCGCGCCGGTGGCACGCGGCGATGACATCCCCGCCGCCCTGATCCCGGCCCACCGGCCCGCCCTGACCAGCAGCTAACGTCCCCGCGTCCCCGCGTCCCCGAACGAGGTTGTCCGTCCCATGAATTCACGCCAGCGCCGCGGAGTCGTTCTGCTGCTCCTGTCGGTCCTGTGCGCCGTCGGCGCGTTCGCCGGGGTGCTCTCCGTCATCGACGACGTGGAGTCCAAGGTCGGGCCCGAGACCACCGCGTACAAGCTGACCTCGGACGTTCCCGCCTACCAGACCCTGGACACCGGGCAGTTCGAGAAGGTCTCCATGCCGGAGCGATGGGTGCCGTCCACCGCCGTCACCGACCTCGACGACATCCGCGGCAAGATAGCCGTGACTCCGCTGCACAAGGGGTCGCTGCTCCAGGACGACATGATCGTGAACCGTCCCGCCCTCAAGGCCGGGCAGCAGGAGATCGCCATCATGATCGACGCGGCGACGGGTGTCGCGGGAAAGATCAACCCGGGGGCGAAGGTGAACATCTACGCCACCTTCGAGGGCAAGGGACAGCGCGACGAACCGGTCTCCAAGCTCATCGTCGCGGGCGCCCGGGTCATCGACGTCGGTGAACTCACCGCGCTGGAGCCGGACCAGGACGACGAACGGCGTGTCGACAAGGCCGTACCGATCACCTTCGCGCTCGACACCAAGAACGCGCAGCGGGTCGCCTACGCCGAGTCCTTCGCCTCGCATGTGCGGCTCGCGCTGGTCGCCCCCGGCGGGGACGGTCCGATAGCGCCCGGCGACCGCAGCTACACCCTCGACGGCGACAAATGAGTAAGTGAGGAGGTGCCGCGGTGACGATCAGAATTCTGCCGGCCGTCGGCGACCCCGACGCCGCCCGCTCCCTCGGCGGGCTGCTCGGCCAGTTGCCCGGTGTCGAGCCGTCGGCGCCGGTGGACGACTCGACCCGGTTGCTCGACACCCTCGCCGCGCTGGCCGCCGCCTCCCTGGAGGAGCTGCCGGAGGTCGTCCTCGTCCATGAGCGCATCGGCCCGGCCCCCGCGCTGGAGGTGATCCGGGAGATCGCGCTCCGCTTCCCCGCGGTGGGTGTGGTGCTGGTGACGGCGGACGCCGGACCCGCGCTGTACTCGGCCGCGATGGACGCCGGGGCCCGCGGTATCGCCGGGATACCCCTGTCCTACGACGAACTCGCGGCGCGGGTGCACGGCGCCGCCCAGTGGGCCGGTGGGGTCCGGCGCCACCTCGGCGGCGGCGGGGACACCCTGGCCACCGGCCCCGGCGGACGGCTGGTCGCGGTGACGGGCGCCAAGGGCGGCGTCGGCACCACGGTGACCGCCGTGCAGCTGGCGCTGGCCGCGCGGGCCGCGGGCCGTACGGTCGCGCTCGTCGACCTCGACCTCCAGTCCGGCGACATCGCCTCCTACCTCGACGTCCAGTTCCGCCGGTCGATCGCCGACCTGGCGCAGATCACCGACATCTCCCCACGGGTGCTCCAGGACGCGGTCTTCACCCACCCGACCGGTCTGGGGCTGCTGCTGGCCCCCGCCGAGGGGGAGCGCGGCGAGGAGGTGACCGACCGCACCGCCCGGCAGGTCATCGCGGCGCTGCGGTCCCGGTTCGAGCTGGTGGTGGTGGACTGCGGCACCCAGATGACCTCGGCGGGCGCGGCCGTCGTCGAGACCGCCGATGTCGCGCTGCTGGTCACCACCCCGGATGTGGTCGCGGTCCGCGCGGCCAAGCGCATGGTGCGGCTGTGGGACCGGCTCCAGGTGCGGAAGGCGGAGGAGACGGTCACCGTCGTCAACCGGCACACCCGGCAGGCCGAGATCCAGCCGCAGCTGGTCGCGCGGGCCACCGGTACCACGGTGGCGCGTACCGCGATCCCCGCCGGGTTCAAGGAACTCCAGCCCGCCGTGGACTCGGGCCGGATGCAGGATCTGGACGCCAAGTCGGCCGTCAGACAGGCGCTGTGGGGGCTGGCCGGGGAACTCGGCCTGGTCGACGCGGCGTCCGCGGCCCCGGGAGGGAGCGGCGGTGGCGGCCGCCGCGGCGCCCACCGGGGCGGCCACGCGGCCGGGTCCGGTGAGCGCACCCTGCCGGGGCTCCGGCGCCGCCGTGCCATAGGGGCGGGCGGGGCGGGCGGTCCGGGCGCCGGTGCCGGATCGGACACCGGTCCGGAGGCGCTGGGCGAGGTCCCGCCGTCCTCGTCCACGACCGGATCCTTCCTTCGTAAGCGCGGTGACCGCGGCCAGGTCACCGTCGAGTTCCTCGGTGTCCTCCCGCTGGCCCTCATCGTGCTCGCGGTGATCTGGCAGTTCGTCCTCGTCGGCTACACCTACTCGCTGGCGGGCAACTCCGCCGACAAGGGCGCCCGCGCGGGCGCCGCCGACGGCGGCGGCGCGGCCGCCTGCCGGTCCGCCGCCGAGAAGGACCTTCCGGGCGCCTGGCGGGGTGGCTCCTCGATCTCCTGCGGCGCCGGGGCCGACGGCCTGTTCACCTCCACGGTCAGCCTGAAGGTCCCCGTCCTCTTCCCCGGCGCCGCCGACTTCCCCTGGACGGTCACCGGCACGGCGGGCGCGACCGACGAATCCACCCTGGCCGGCGGCGATGAGTAGCCGCGCGCCCGCCGGGCCGGTGGTATGCCCCGCCGATGGTGCGGGGCACGGTGGCGCCGTGGGTTCCGGGAGCCTGGGGGCGGTGCGGGCGGCGGTAGGTGACCGCGCGTCGGGGGCGCTGGTGGCAGGTCCCGCGCACGGCGCGGCGGCGATGTGTGACCGTGTGGCTGCGCCCCTGTCCGTCGGTCCCGCGCCCGGTGGAGTCGTGGGTTCCGCGGGCCCGGCGGCGGAGAGCGGACCGTGGGAGGGCGCCCGGCGCGCCGCCGCGCCACGGCCCGCGGACGGTCCGCGCCCGTCGGCCGCCGGGCCGTCGGCGCAGCCGTCCCGCCCGCCTGGCCGGGCGGCCGGCGGCGCGGCCGGGCGCATCCGTGGCGTGCCCAGCCACCGCCTCAGCGGCACACGGCGGCGGGACGAGGGATCGGCGTCCATCGAGTTCCTCGGGTTCCTGCCGGTGCTGCTCATCGTCGCGCTGGCCGCCGTGCAGCTCGGGCTCGCCGCGTACACCGCGCAGCAGGCCGGGACCGCGGCGCGGGCGGCGGCGCGGACCGCGTCGCTGGACACCTCGCGGACCAGTCCGGCCGCGGCCGGACAGGCGGCGATGAGCGGCTGGCTGGCCGATGGCGCGGACGTCAGCAGCGGTGGCTGCGGAGGCGGTCAGGCATCGGCCACCGCCACCGTGGAGATCCCCTCCGTGATCCCCGGGTTCGACTTCGGCAGTGCCAGGAGGAGCGCCACGATGCCCTGCGACGACGGGTCGGACGACATCGGCGGCGCGGTGGCCGGGGGAGGGGACCGATGAGCCTGCGGGCCCGTATCACCGTGCCCGAGCGGCCCGGTGAGGGAGAGGGGCGCCAGGACGGGCACCTCGTCCCCGTCTACCGCGCCAAGCTGCTGGAGGAGATCGACCTCGCGGAGATGTCCTCGCTCGCCGCGGCCGAGCGCCGTACCCGGCTGGAGCGGGTGCTCGGGCACATCATCAGCCGTGAGGGCCCGGTGCTGTCCACCGGCGAACGGGCGCAGCTGATCCGCCGGGTGGTGGACGAGGCGCTCGGGCTCGGGGTGCTCGAACCGCTCCTGGAGGACGCCTCCATCACCGAGATCATGGTCAACGGACCGGACCAGATCTTCGTCGAGCGGGCGGGCCGGGTGGAACAGGTGCCGGTCCGGTTCGCCTCGGAAGAGCAGCTGATGCAGACCATCGAGCGGATCGTCTCCACGGTCAACCGCCGGGTGGACGAGTCGAACCCGATGGTCGACGCCCGGCTGCCGTCCGGGGAGCGGGTCAACGTGATCATCCCGCCGCTCGCGCTCACCGGCGCGACCCTCACCATCCGCCGCTTCCCCCGCGCCTACACCCTGCACGAGCTGATCGGGATGGGGACGCTGGACGAGCAGATGCTGCTCCTGCTGTCAGCGCTGGTGCGGGCCAAATGCAACGTGGTGGTCTCCGGACCGACCGGCTCCGGGAAGACCACGCTGCTCAACGCGCTCTCCGGGCTGATCCCGGAGGGCGAGCGCATCATCACCGTCGAGGACGCCGCCGAACTCCAGCTCCAGCAGGCGCATGTGATCCGGCTGGAGTCCCGGCCGCCGAATGTCGAGGGCAAGGGCCGGATCACCATCCGCGACCTGGTCCGCAACTCACTGCGGATGCGCCCGGACCGGATCATCGTCGGCGAGGTGCGCGGCGGTGAGACGCTGGACATGCTCCAGGCCATGTCCACCGGACATGACGGCTCGCTGGCCACCGTCCACGCCAACAGCGCCGAGGACGCGCTGATGCGGCTCCAGACCCTCGCCTCGATGTCGGAGGTGGCCATTCCGTACGAGGCGCTGCGCGACCAGATCAACAGCGCCGTGGACTGTATCGTCCAGCTCGTCCGGCACGCCGACGGATCACGGCGGATCAGTGAGATCGCGCTGCTCGACAGCCACGGCCACGAGGAGTACCGCATCGCCACGGTCTGCCGGTTCGACGCCGAGCCGATGGCCGCGGACCGCGTGGTGCACGGCAGGTTCGGGTACTACCCGCTGCCGGAGCGGATCGCGGAGCGGCTGCGGATGGCGAACGAGTCGGTGCCGCCCGCGTTCGGGGTGGCCGCCTTCCCGGCCCAGCTCACCACCCGCGGCGCCGTGTTCGACCGCTCCGCGTACGACCCGAGGGAACGGAGGTAGCCGGGCATGGACCGTCTGGCCACGGTGGCGCTCGGCGCGACGCTGGTGTGCGGCGCGCTGGGGGTCGCGGGGGCGCATGCGTACGCCCGGGGCAAGGAGCAGCAGCGCGCCCTGATCGACCGGCTGTCGGACGCGGGACCCGAGGCTCCCTCCGGCCGTGCGCGCCGCTTCGCCGGGCTGGACCGGCGGCTGCGCACCACCTCGGCCGGGAGCCGGCTGGAGCTGCGGCTCGCGGCGACCGGTCTGGAGCTGACACCCGCGGAGTTCGTGGTCTACACGGCCGCCGCGGCGGCCGGACTGTGGGTGGTCGCGGCCTCGCTCCTGGCCGCGTTCTTCGGACCGATCGCCGCGGTGATCGCGGTCTGGGCCGCCTTCGCCTACCTCAACTGGCAGCGCCAGAAGCGTATCGAACGGTTCATCAACCAGCTGCCCGAGCTGTCCCGGATCCTGGCCAACGCCACCCAGGCCGGGCTGGCGCTGCGCACCGCGCTGGCGATGGCGGCGGACGAGATGGAGGCCCCGGCGGGCGAGGAGCTGGCCAAGGTGGCCGCCAAACTGGCCGTCGGTCACTCGATCGAGGACGCGCTGGAGGAGCTGGCCCGGCGGCTGCCGTCCCGGGAACTGGTGGTGCTGGTCACCACCCTGGTGCTGTCCAACCGCGCGGGCGGCGCGGTGGTCACCTCGCTGCGCAACCTCACCCAGACACTGGAGGAGCGGAAGGAGACCCGGCGCGAGGTCCGCACCCAGCTCTCCCAGGTGACCGTGACCGCCTATGTCGTCCCGCTGATGGGCATCGGGACGCTGCTGCTGATGAACAGGATCTCGGCGGGTTCGCTGGACCGGATGACCTCGTCCTTCTGGGGCCAGGCCGCGGTGGTCGTGGCCTTCGCCCTCTATGGGATCGGCTTCTTCCTCATCCGTCGTATGTCGAAGATCGACGTCTGAGGACGGAAGGAAGAGGAGCGGACCGGATCATGGCAATCGGACTGCTGCTGGCGCTGGCGGCCGGGCTCTCGGTGGCGGGTGCCGCCTACGGCGTCGCGCTGTACCGCAGCGAGGCGAAACTGCCCGCCGACCTCGCGGTGGCGCTGGAGGTCGGCGCGACGCGCACCACGGCCGTCGGCTCGGCCGTCGACCGGCTCGGTATGCGCTACGCGCCGCTGGTGCTGCGTCTGATGGGCGAGAAGCGGGTGGCGAGGGTACGCCGCCGGATCGATCTGGCGGGCAATCCGGGCGGTCTGACGGTGGACCGCTACGCCGCCCGCCGGGCCGTCTACGGCGCGCTCGGCTTCGGTGGCGCGCTGGTGATGCTGATGAAGGGACAGCTTCTGCTGGCGCTGGTGCTGGTGGCGTTCGGGCTGTTCTGGATCGAGGTCGGCATCTGGGCGGCGGTCCGCGAGCGCAGGGACGCGATCGAGCGGACCCTGCCGGACTTCCTGGACGTCCTGGCGGTCGTGGTGAGCGCCGGGCTGAGCTTCCGTCAGGCGCTGGACCGGGTGGCGGAGAAGTACGAGGGCCCGTGGGCGGATGAACTCCGCATCACCCTGCGTCAGATGGACATGGGCGTCAGTCGCCGCCAGGCATTCGAGGAACTGCGCAAACGCAATGACTCGGAGCAGGTCGCGCAGTTCGTCACGGCGCTTCAGCAGGGCGAGGAACTGGGCGCTCCGATCGTCGAGACACTGATCGCCATCGCGAACGACATGCGCCGTACCGATGCCCAGAACGCCCGCCGCCGGGCGGCCCGGGCGGTGCCGAAGGCGACCATGGTCATCACCACCTTCATGGTGCCGGGGACGATGGTGCTGCTCGTGGCCGGGTTCTTCATCGGCTCCGGCACGGACTTCGGCTCGGTCACCGGGGACTGACCGCACAATTGGATGAATGCCCTTCGCGGTTGCAATCGGGTGTGGGACAGTCGTCGGGTGACGGCTCCCCGGGCCGGGAGGGGGTGAGACGGATGAGCCGTGGCGGCCGCGGCGCGCGGGCGCGATTCGAACGCGGGGCATCGGGAAGGCAACGGAGCGTGAGGCACTGTTCCCCGGCCGGTGTTTCGGCGTACTTTGCTCCTGTCGCGAGCGACGCCACGGGGGTTGAGTCGCCGGACCAGAGTGGGACGGCAGCCCATGGAGGGGAACACGATGGGGAAGCGTGCTGTGGGGAACGACCGGGGGCAGACCTCGATCGAATACCTGGGAATCATCGCCGTGGTGGTGGCCATCGTCCTGGTCCTGTCGACCACGGACTTCGGCAGCATGATCGCGAATGCGATCTCCGACAAGATCGCTCAGGTCGTCGGCATCTGACCGGCCCCGTGACAGCCCGCAGAGACCTCAGGAGCGACGCCGGGCAGGCGTTCCCCCTCTACATCACCGCGGTGGCGGGCCTGCTCTTCCTGGCACTCGCCCTCTTCGCGGTGGGCCAGGCCGGTGCGACGCGCAACGGCGGTCAGACCGCCGCCGATGCGGCGGCACTCGCCGCGGGCCAGGACTACCGCGACCGGCTGCGCGAGGAACTGCTGAAGGCGATCGTGGACGGCGGCGCCTGGGACGATCTGCTGAACGGCCGGGGACTCGGCGCCGGGAACGCCTGTGAGCAGGCCGGGTGGTTCGCGGGGAAGAACGACGCGGAGGTCACCGGATGCACCCCGGGCTATCTGCCCACCTCCTTCACCGTCACGGTCAGGACGCGTGAGCCGGTGGGCGACACCGTCATCCCCGGTACCGAGCGACAGCACGCGAAGGCCAGGGCCAAGGCGGTGGTCAGCCCGCGGTGCGCCGTCTCACCCACCCCCGGTCCCACGCCCACGACCGAACCGCCCGCCGAAGACGACGAGGGCGACGACGGTGACGAGGGCGGCGAGGGCGGTGACGGGCACGGGGAGGACGGGGAGGACGACAAGCCCGCCGTCGATCTCCGCTGTGACGGCGCGGACCTGACGATCGATCCGGCCCACCCTGACCTCTTCCCCGACGCCAAAGACCTCTTCTCCGTGCACCTTGCCGATTGACGAGCACACCACGCGACCCCGAGTAGCCGAGTGAAGGACAGCGAGCGATGAGCATGCGGCACACGACGAAGGCCCGGAGGGGGGCTGCCGCGGCGGCGCTCGTCGCGGGCTTGGCCCTCGCCGTGGCCGGATGCGGCAGCGGTGACGGCGACAGCGGGAAGAAGCCGGACGACGGCTCCCCACAGAAGCCCACCGCCTCCGAGGACGAGGGACGTGAGCAGGAGCCCGCGGCCGACTCGTCGAAGTCCATCGGCGAGATGAAGGGGCCGAAGGACATCGTCGTCACCCTGCACTCCGCGGTGCGCGACGGCGGCGGCTTCGTCACGGTGAGCGGCACCGTGACCAACCACGGGGACATGCTGTTCACCCCGGTCGACTGGCGCTCGACCGAGGCGGAGCTGGCCACGTCCCGCTCCTCCCTCTCCGGTGCCTCCCTCGTCGACGAGGCGGGCAAGAAGCGCTATCTGGTGCTCCGGGACACCGACGGCCAGTGCCTGTGCACCACCGGACTCTCCGGTATCAAGCCCAATGAGAGCCGCCCGGTGTTCGCCCAGTTCCCCGCTCCGCCCAAGGACGTCAAGGAAGTCGACTTCCAGATCCCCACGATGCCGTCCGTCAGCATCGAGCTCTCCGGATGAGCCCCGCCGTGACGTCCCGTCCGCCCCGGCCCGTCGCCGTGCGCCTCGGTCCCGCCCTCGCCGTCCTGGCCTCGGCCGCGCTGTGGGTGACCGCCGCGCCCGTTCCCGCGGCCCGGGCCGACACCGGCCCCGGCGCTCCCGCGGACACCACGCCCCCGGTCAAGATCAACAGCTCGGACCCCGATCTGCGGATGCCGGAGGGGGCCCGGCTGGCCCCAGGCCGGGTGCTGGACATCAAGTCCGTGGTGGAGACGGACAACGGCGACGAGCGGCGCGAGGACACCAACGCGAAGGTGAAGTTCGCCCTCCAGGCCGAGGTGCTGTTCGGCAAGGACAGCGCCAAGCTGAGCGGTGCGGCCACCGCCCGGATCAGGGAGATCGCCGGGGAGATCGAGAAGCAGAAGGCGAAGACCGTCCGGGTCTTCGGCTTCACCGACAACCTCGGCTCCTCGGCCCACGGTGACACCCTGTCGAAGAAGCGGGCCAACGCGGTGCAGCGCAAGCTCTCCGGCAGTCTGGACACCTCCGTCAACTACGAGATCCGCGGCTACGGCGAGCAGTACCCGATCGCCGACAACGCCACCGAGGAAGGCCGCAAGAAGAACCGGCGGGTCGAGGTGAGCTTCCCCCGTACGGGCTGACCGGTCACCGGGCCGTCGACCCGTCCCCGGCGGTGCGGCCCGGCCGTGGCGCATGATGGGGGCGTCCATCACCGCCCGCGGGGGCCCGCCGCCGCCCGTGCGCAGTCCGTCAGGAGCCATGCGGGGAGTCCGCCCTGAGCACCGTCGTGTCCACCTGCCTCGCCGCCGTCCTGCTGCTGGGTGTGCTGGCGTTCGCCGTGGTGCGGCCCCGGGGCCGGCCCGAGGCCGTCGCCGCCGTCCCCGCCGCCGCGCTGGTGGTGGCCGTCGGGGCGGTCTCACCGGCGCAGGCGTGGGCGGAGACCCGCAGTCTGCTGCCCGTCGTCGGCTTCCTGGCGGCCGTACTGCTGCTGGCCCAGATCTGCGCGGACGAGGGGTTGTTCGACGCGGCGGGCCAGGCGGTGGCCCGCGCCTGCGCCGGCCGCACCGACCGGCTGCTGGGCGGGGTGTTCGCGGTCGCGGCCGTGGTCACCGCGGTGCTCAGCCTGGACGCCACGGTGGTGCTGCTGACCCCGGTGGTGTTCGCGACGGCGACCCGGCTGGGCGCCCGGTCCCGGCCGCATGTGTACGCCTGCACCCATCTGGCGAACTCCGCCTCCCTGCTGCTGCCGGTCTCCAACCTCACCAATCTGCTGGCCCTGGAGGCCAGCGGACTGTCCTTCACCCGGTTCGCGGTGCTGATGGCGCCCGCCTGGCTGCTGACCATCGCCATCGAGTACCTCGTCTTCCGCCGCTTCTTCGCCGCCGATCTGGCGGCCGGGACCTCCCAGCCGCCGCCGGACCGCTGGCCGCGGGTGCCGCGGTTCGCCCTGACCGTGCTGCTGCTGACGCTGGCCGGATTCGTCGGCACCTCCCTCGTCGGCCTCGACCCCGCGTGGGCGGCATGGGCGGGCGCGCTGGTCCTGGCGGTGCGGGCGCTGCGGCGGCGCACCGCCACGGTGCGGGGGCTGATCGACGCGGCCGGGCCGCTGTTCTGCCTGTTCGTACTGGCACTGGGGGTGGTGGTCCAGGCCGTGCTGGCGGGCGGTCTGGAGGACTGGCTGGCCCGGCTGCTGCCCGGCGGCACGGGGCTGCCCGCGCTGCTCGGCGTCGCCGCGGTGGCGGCGGTGCTGGCCAACCTGATCAACAATCTGCCCGCGGTGCTGGCCCTGCTGCCGATCGCCGCCGAGAGCGGACCGGGTCCGGTGCTCGCGGTGCTGATCGGGGTGAACCTCGGCCCCAACCTCACCTATGTGGGTTCCTTGGCCACCCTGCTGTGGCGGCGTATCGTCCGCCACCACGACGCGGACGCCGACGCGGGTCTGGGCGAGTTCACCCGTCTCGGGCTGCTCACCGTGCCCGCCACGGTGGTGGCCGCGACCGTGGCCCTGTGGGCGATGCTGATGAGCACCGGAGGCTGAGCGAACCGTGATCGCGCTGATCTGGATCACCGAGGGGACCTGGCGGTCCACGGTGGACGCCGCCCGTGCGCAGCTGCCCCCGGGCGGGACCGGGGAGGTCGAGGTCCGGCTGCTCCATGTCACCGATGACCAGATCGCGGGCGCCGCCCACGCCGCCTTCGCCGGGCTGCTCGGCCGCGGGCACCCCGAGCGCGACCCCGGTGACCGGATGGAGGAGCTCGCCCGGACCGCGGCGGCCGATCTGCTGGAGGCCGCCGCCGCGCGGCTGGACCGCCCCGCCGTCCGGCTGCACCGTCACGGCCGGGTCGAGCACGAGGTGGTCCGCGCGGCCGAGGGCGTCGATCTGCTGGTCTGTGCCCGGGACGGGGACCGCGACCGGCTGGGGCCGCACAGTCTGGGACATGCCACCCGGTTCGTGGTGGACCACGCGCCCTGCGCCGTACTGCTGGTGTGGCCCGCCCCGGCGCCCGGTCTGGGCTCCCTGCCGCCCCCGCCCCCACCTCAGCACTGACCGGCGCCCGCGCCCGGAAAGCCGAACCGCCGCGCCGGGCGGAGCCGGGGCGGCGGTGACAGCGGGTCCGACACGGGCCGGTGACCGGTCGGTCAGGACTCGATCCAGTTGTGGGCCTGGGCCAGTTCGATGATCCTCCGCCGGACCTGCTTGATCTGGTCGGCGGTCAGATTGCCGCCCACCTCGACCAGGGCCTCGGTCAGCTCGGCGCGGAACTCGGCGGCGGACAGCACGTCGCACATGGTGTCGTCACCGGTGTCCGGGCCCACCGGCCGTGCCACGGAAGGACCGGCGGCGCGCTCGACGATGCGGACCTCGGACGCCTTGGGGCCCTTGTCCCCGTACTCCGGGACGAACTGCACCTTGGATCCGGGCTGGAACAGGTGCTTCTCGTCCAGGAGGTCGTTGGCGTGCATGAAGACGTCCTCGCCGCCGTCGTCCGGCGCGATGAAGCCGTAGCCGCGAAACTCGTCGAACCGCAGAATCTTGCCCGTCGTCGTCAACGTGCTACCCCTACCCCTGTACCTCTACCTCGTCCAACGCGTCGCCCCCGGCCTCGGCCGGGGGATGTGCCCTCACCATGACACCGGGACTCAGCGTAGCGAAGGCGGGTGGGCCGGAGAAGATCCGGGCAGTACGCTCACCCGCACTCCCGGGCGCAGCCCCCAGCGCTCCATCGCGCCCGCCTCGGCCTCCAGGACGTGGCGGGCGCGCAGCCGGGGCCGCCCCAGCCGGCCGGGCCGCAGGGTGTGCACGGCCAGCACGGTGAACCGCCGGTCCAGATAGGCGACGTCGATGGCGAACCGCATCCGGAAGGTGTGCACCCCGCCGGCGGGGGTGAGCAGGATCGCGCCGGTCAGCCCGTCCCGGCCGAGCAGACCGCGGGAGCGGGCCCGCCAGGAGGCGGCGATCAGCAGCGGGACGCCGTCGGCGCCCCCGGCCACCCGCAGGCTCCCGGTGCCGTCCCGCAACGGGCCCGCCCCGTCCGCCCCGTGCGGTTCGTGCCCCATGCCGCGCCCCTTTCCGCCCCTCCGGTGCAGTGTTCCACCCGGGTCGGCCTTCCGTAGGCTCGGGCCGTGCATCCGCTGCTGACCGCCTTCGCCGCCGCGTACGGCGCGGCCGCCGGGGCACTGCTGCCCCGGCCCCTCCACCGGCTGGCCGTCGAACCGGACGAGCCCTGGCGCGCGGTGTGCCCGCGCGGGCACGCGCTCACCGGTCCGCTCCGCGGCTGGCTCGGCCCGGCCCGCTGCCCGGACTGCGGGGGCGGCATATGGGACGGCGGTCGCGGTACCGCGGTCGCGGTGGTCTTCACCGCCGTGGTGTGCGCGGCCCTGGCGGCGGCGGTCGGCGCCCGGCCGGAGCTGGCGGTGTGGCTGCTGCTCACCCCGCTGGGAGTGCTGCTCGCCGGGGTGGACCTGGCGGTGCACCGGCTGCCGGACGTCCTGACCCTGCCGATGGCGGCGGGGGCCGCGGCGCTGCTCGGCGCGGCGGCGCTGCTGCCGCACAGCGCCGGGTCGTGGCCGCGGGCGCTGCTGGGCGGTGCGGTACTGGGCGGGGCGTATCTGGTGCTGTTCCTGATCAGTCCGAGCGGTATGGGGTTCGGCGACGTCAAACTGGCGCTGACGCTGGGGATCGCGCTCGGCTGGTACGGCTGGGACGTGCTCCTGATGGGCGCCCTCGCCGGGCTGCTGCTGGGCTCGCTCGCGGCGGCGGCCCTGGTCATGACCCGGCGGGCGCGGCGCGAAACGGCCATGGCGTTCGGCCCCTGCATGATCCTGGGGGCGTGCGCCGGGTTGGTACTGGGGGCCCTGGGGGCTGGATGACGTCAGCGCCGCGCTGATTGTCACCCTCGCCGATGCATGGACATCCCCTCACAAAGGGTTATGGTGGAAACCCCCCCTCGGGCCGGTCCGTACTCCCCCCCCACGGACCGGCCCGCTCTATTACGGGGCTCGCGGGGTCCGGCGGGCGGTCGCCCGGTTGACGGAACCCACAAAGTTGATCACTGAGCGTTACGACTCGCTGCGGGCCGCCCAGATGTTCACACCCTCGGTGGTCTGTGCGAGGGAATCGATTTCGGCCAGCTCTTCCGTGGTGAGGGCGGGGCCCTCCAGGGCGGCGACATTCGCCTCCAACTGCCGCACACTGGACGCCCCGCTGAGCGCCGAGGTCATCCGCGGATCGCGCAGTACCCAGGTCAGGGCGAGCTGGGCCAGCGTCTGGCCGCGCCGCCGGGCGATCGCGTCCAGTCCGCGCAGCCGCCGCACGGTGTCCTCGGTGAGCAGTGCCGGGTCGAGCGACTTGCCCTGAGCGGCGCGCGACCCCTCGGGGACGCCCGCCAGGTACTTGTCGGTCAGCAGTCCCTGGGCGAGCGGCGCGAAGCAGATGCAGCCCATGCCCTCGTCCTGGAGGGTGTCCAGCAGTCCGTCGTCCTCCGTCCAGCGGTTGATCATCGAGTACGAGGGCTGGTGGATCAGGGCGGGCACCTTCAGCTCACGCAGGATCCGGGCGGCCTCGCGGGTGCGGGCGGCGCTGTAGGAGGAGACGCCCACGTAGAGCGCCTTGCCCTGCCGGACCGCGTCGGCCAGCGCGCCCATCGTCTCCTCGAGCGGGGTGTTCGCGTCGAAGCGGTGGGAGTAGAAGATGTCCACGTAGTCGACGCCCATCCGGCGCAGCGAGGCGTCGAGGGAGGACAGCAGGTACTTGCGCGAGCCCCATTCGCCGTACGGACCGGGCTGCATCCGGTAGCCGGCCTTGGTGGAGAGGATGAGCTCGTCGCGGTACGGGCGGAAGTCGCGCGCGAAGATCTCGCCGAAGTTCGTCTCCGCCGATCCGGCGGGCGGCCCGTAGTTGTTGGCCAGGTCGAAGTGGGTCACCCCGAGGTCGAAGGCGCGGCGCAGGATGGCGCGCTGGGTCTCGCGCGGGGTGTCGTCACCGAAGTTGTGCCACAGGCCGAGCGAGAGGGCGGGCAGCAGCAGCCCGCTGCGTCCGGTCCGCCGGTAGCTCATGGTGTCGTAGCGGCTCTCGGCGGCGCGGTACGGGGCGTGGATGTCGTTCACAGGGCGTCGTCCCAGGTCCGGGGGTGGGAACAGGTGACCCTATACCGCTCGCCCCGGAGGGACGCGGCGGCCGGACGCGACGCTGTCCGGCCGCCCGGTTAGCCAGCCCAGCCGCCCCGCAGTAATGTGTCGGCCTTGGGGCGGACTGCCATGGCGAGCCATGCGAGGCACTGAGGGGCTGGAAGACGTGAAGTTGCGCGACCTGGTGTACGGGCTCTACGCACGCCGGGTGGAAGGCCGCCTCGACCATGCCCAGGTGCCCAAGCACATCGGCGTCATCCTCGACGGAAACCGCCGCTGGGCCCGCGCGGCGGGCGGGACCACCGAGCAGGGCCACAAGGCCGGAGCCAGCAAGATCCAGGAGCTGCTCGGCTGGTGCAACGAGACGGACGTGGAAGTCGTCACGCTCTGGATGCTCTCCACCGACAATCTGGACCGCCCCGAGGAAGAACTGGTACCGCTGCTCGGCATCATCGAGGGCGCGGTGCGCGACCTCGCGGCCGACGGCCGCTGGCGGGTCCACCACGTGGGCAACCGCGATCTGCTCCCCTCCCGCACCCAGACGGTGCTGAAGGAGGCCGAGGACGCCACCGAGCACATCGACGGAATAATGGTCAACGTCGCCATCGGCTACGGCGGTCGGCAGGAGATCGCCGACGCGGTGCGCTCGCTGCTGCTGGAGCACGCCAGCCGGGGCACCAGCTTCGAGGAGCTCGCCGAGGTCGTCGATATCGACCTCATCTCCGAACATCTGTACACCCGCGGCCAGCCCGACCCGGACCTCGTCATCCGCACCAGCGGTGAGCAGCGGCTCTCCGGCTTCATGCTCTGGCAGAGCGCACATTCGGAGTACTACTTCTGCGAGGTTTTCTGGCCCGCCTTCCGCAAGGTGGACTTCCTGCGGGCGCTGCGCGACTACGCGGCCCGGCACCGCAGGTACGGCTTCTAGTCCCCTTCACCCCCACCGCAGTTCACCGGCCGGGGGGGGGGGGGGGGGGGGGGGGGGGGGGGGGGGGGGGGGGGGGGAGGGGGGGGGGGGCGGGTGGGTGGGGGGT
>NZ_JBWKKP010000002.1:0-204997 GCF_056431485.1 Streptomyces sp. NPDC045899 | reverse complement strand
CCCCCCCCCCCCCCCCCCCCCCCCCCCACACCCCCCCCCCCCCCCCCCACCCCCCCCCCTCCCCCCCCCCCCCCCCCCCCCCCCCCCCCCCCCCCCCCCCCCCCCCCCCCCCCCCCCCCCCCCCCCCCCCCCCGGCCGTCGTATGACCCCCCGGTCGCACAACGTTCATATACGTGCCGTCATATGCCGTTGCATGGCTCCGCACGTTCGAGGGAATATCCCTTGCAGGTCGACGCCCTGTCCCGGTGGACAAGCGGGGACGGGGCATCGTCGGATTGCCAGCGGACGGCATCGTGCCGTTCGCCCGGGAGGCCCTTTGCACACGGACGACTGTGCGGATCGTGCGTATGACGCGGAGGGCCGGTGTCCGGCCTTCTCCGCAGGGCCGGGCCCGGTCCGCCCCCCGTCTGTGACGGGGGGACCTCACTCCCGCGACGCCGTCGCACCCCAACCTCTCCCGAGGGGGTACGTCCACCCGTGGTGACCAGCGCAAAACGCCGCGTGAACGACCGGCGCACCTATGTCCTCGACACCAGCGTCCTGCTGGCCGATCCAGGTGCCATGGCCCGATTCGACGAGCACGAAGTCGTGCTGCCCGTCGTCGTGGTCACGGAACTGGAGGCCAAGCGGCACCATCCGGAACTGGGGTATTTCGCCCGGCAGGCACTCCGCCTGCTCGACGAGTACCGCATCCGGTACGGCCGTCTGGACGCTCCGATCCCGATCGGCGAACTGGGTGGCACCCTGCGTGTCGAGCTGAACCACTCCGATCCCGGTGTCCTGCCGGCCGCCTTCCGGAACCATGGCGGCCAAGTGGGGGACAACGACTCGCGGATCCTCGCGGTCGCCAGAAACCTCCAGGCCGAGGGGTACGACGTCACCGTCGTCTCCAAGGACCTGCCGCTGCGCATCAAGGCGTCCTCGGTGGGTCTGCTCGCCGAGGAGTACCGCGCGGAGCTGGCGATCACCGACTCGGGCTGGACGGGGATGGCGGAGCTCGCCGTCTCCGCCGATCAGGTCGACGACCTGTTCGCCACCGAGACCGCGTTCATCCCCGAGGCGGCCGAACTGCCGGTGCACACCGGGCTGGTCCTCCAGTCCGAACGGGGCAAGGCACTGGGCCGGGTCACCCCGGACGGACAGGTGCGGCTGGTGCGCGGGGACCGTGAGGCGTTCGGCATTCACGGCCGCAGCGCCGAACAGCGCATCGCGCTGGACCTGCTGCTCGATCCCGAGGTCGGCATCCTCTCGATGGGCGGCCGGGCCGGTACGGGCAAGTCGGCGTTGGCGCTGTGCGCGGGTCTGGAAGCCGTACTGGAGCGGCGGCAGCACCGCAAGGTGATGATCTTCCGCCCCCTCTACGCGGTGGGCGGACAGGAGTTGGGCTATCTGCCCGGCAGCGAGGCCGAGAAGATGAGCCCCTGGGCTCAGGCGGTCTTCGACACGCTGTCCGCGGTGACCAGCGCCGAGGTGATCGAGGAGATCGTCGGACGCGGGATGCTGGAGGTGCTGCCGCTCACCCATATCCGCGGCCGTTCGCTCCATGACGCCTTCGTGATCGTCGATGAGGCGCAGTCCCTCGAACGGAACGTCCTGCTGACCGTTTTGTCCCGCATCGGTGCCAACTCTCGGGTGGTTCTCACCCATGATGTGGCACAGCGGGACAATCTCCGCGTCGGGCGCTATGACGGTGTGGTGGCGGTGGTCGAGAAGCTCAAGGGCCACCCGCTGTTCGCGCATGTCACGCTCAACCGTTCCGAGCGTTCACCGATCGCCGCACTGGTGACCGAAATGCTGGAGGACGGCCACATCTGAGCGGGTAGCGGCCGGTTGGGACCGGCTGAGCGACAAGACGCCGCGCGCAAGGGCCAAAGAGCCTAGTCGCGCGGCGTCTTGCTGCGCCGGGATTTCCAGAAATCCCTGGGCGTAAACGAGGTGTGAGCTTTCACACCCAGCGGAGAATTGCCTCCGGGTGTCCTCGTCCGGCAGTGTGTGGGTCCTGTCAGGCCCCGCATACGGCACTCATGTACCCCCAGCGGTACCGAAGCACAGCAGCACCAGAACTGAAGAGCGTTCGCCGTATGCCGCCCGAGCACCTCCGGGCCCTCCCGCGGGAGGACCCACCGGGCCCGTGCCTCCCGTGACCAGCCGACCCCTCCGAAGCACCACTGGGGACGGAACAAGGGGAAGCCAGCGTCAGGGGCACGATTGCGCCCGCGAGGTCACCTAAGCGGGCGATGCTGGAAGGAAACCGAGTGAGCCGGATTTCGGTCCGGGGATTCGCAGTGGCCTCGGCCACCGCGGTCACCACTGTGGGCGCCGTCGTCGGTGTCGCCGCGGGTGGCGAGCAGCAGAGCTCGTCCGACCCGATCGAGGCGACCGCCGCCGACTCGACGCTCCTCGCGGACATACCCGCCGGCCAGCAGGCCGTGGCACAGGGCGCGTCCCTGACGCAGCAGGCGGACGTGCAGTCCACCGCCGCCGACGCGGAGGCCAAGAAGTCCGCCGAGGAAGCTGCCCGCAAGCAGGCTGCCAAGGACGCGAAGGCCAAGAAGGCCGCCGCGGACAAGGCGGCTGCCGAGAAGCTGGCCAAGGAGCGCGAGGAGAAGAAGCAGGAGGTCGCGAGCCGCTCTGCGTCGCGCGACGCCGGCAGCATCCCCAAGCAGGCTTCGTACACGATCGCCGAGACGCAGTCGATCGCGCGCCAGATGATCCCCGGCGATCAGTTCCAGTGCTTCAGCAACATCGTGGACCACGAGAGCGGGTGGAACTACAAGGCCACCAACGCCTCGTCGGGTGCCTACGGTCTGGTCCAGGCGCTGCCGGGCTCCAAGATGGCCTCGGCCGGTGCCGACTGGCAGACCAACCCGGCCACCCAGATCAAGTGGGGCCTGAACTACATGAACGACCGCTACGGCAGCCCGTGTGGCGCCTGGTCGTTCTGGCAGGCCAACAACTGGTACTGATCGGAGCCGGCCGCACGGCCGACACCGACCGTCACACATCGCGAAACCCCCGGCCGCACCCGGTCGGGGGTTTCGTCTGTCCTCAGCCGGTAACGTCGTCACGGCCAGCAGAGGGAAAACGGGGGTAGAGAAAGACCAATGTCCAGATTGCCGCAATGGGTGGGCAGGCTGGGGGCCGGACTGTCCCGGCTCGCCACCCGCCTCGAGACCCAGCAGGCCGCCGCTTCCGGCGCCGACGAGGGCGCCGCGAGCGCCTCCGGCTCCGGTGCGCGCGGCCCGGCTGGAACCGGCGCTTCCGCCGGCCGCGCCGCGTCATCACCGTCCGGTCCACACGGTCCCCGTGCGGAGGCGGGCAGCGGCGAGGGCGGAACCGCTGCCGCGGAGCAGCCCGCCAGTGTTCCCGCGCCGCCCGCCTACGCGCCCGCCGTCACCGCCCGCCCCGATCCGGTGGCCGCCGTGCCCTGGGGCGTACGGGTGGCTGCCGAGGCCGGATGGCGGCTGCTGGTGCTCGCCGGAACGGTCTGGGTGCTGATGCGTGTCATCAGCTCCATCCAACTGGTGGTGCTCTCCTTCACGGTGGCGCTTCTGATCACCGCGCTGCTGGAACCGACCGTCGCCCGGTTCCGCAACCGCGGCGTCCCGCGCGGGCTGGCCACGGCCATCACCTTCATCGGCGGCTTCGTCGTCATGGGACTGGTGATCTGGTTCGTCGTCTGGCAGGTGATGGAGAACATCGACGAGGTCTCCAGCAAGCTCCAGGACGGTATCGACGATCTGCGCCGCTGGCTGCTGCACAGCCCGTTCCATGTGACCGAGGCCCAGATCAACCATGTCGCCAAGTCACTGCGCGAGGCCGTCGGCGCCAACACCGAGGAGATCACCTCGGCCGGGCTGGAGGGCGTGACGGTCGTCGTCGAGGTGCTGACCGGCATCCTGCTGACGATGTTCAGCACACTGTTCCTGCTCTACGACGGGCCGAGGATCTGGAACTGGACCCTCAAGCTGGTGCCGTCCGCCGCCCGCGAGGGTGTCGCGGGCGCGGGCCCGCGGGCCTGGGCCACCCTGACCGCCTATGTGCGCGGCACGGTGATAGTGGCTCTGATCGACGCGATCTTCATCGGTGTCGGGCTGTTCTTCCTCGATGTGCCGATGGCGGTGCCGCTCGCCGTCTTCATCTTCCTGTTCGCCTTCATCCCGCTGGTGGGTGCGGTGGTCTCCGGCGCGCTGGCGGTCGTCGTCGCGCTGGTGACCCAGGGCGTGTTCACCGGGGCGATGGTGCTGCTGGTGGTGCTGGCCGTCCAGCAGATCGAGGGCCATATCCTCCAGCCGTTCATCCTCGGCCGGGCGGTGCGGGTCCATCCGCTGGCCGTGGTGCTCTCGGTCGCGGGCGGATCGCTGATCGGCGGGATCGGCGGCGCCGTGGTCGCGGTGCCGCTGGTGGCGGTGACCAATACGGTCGTCGGCTATCTGCACGCGTACAACAAGGACAACGCCCTGCGGGCGGCCGCTCCCGGACCCGGACCGCACGGTGCCACGGCCATCGGGGTGGCGCCCACCGCGCCGCCCCCGGCCGCGCCGCCCGGTGAGGCCACCGACGGCAAGGGCAAGGGCGGGGCCAAGGACGCCGACGCGTCCGGCTGACCCGACGGTCCCGCGGAACGACGACGAGGGGCGCCCCACCGCCGTGGCGGTGGGGCGCCCCTCGTCGTATGTGCGACCGGTGCCGCTCGGCTCAGCCGTTCGCGGCGAGGGTGGCCTCGGCGTCCAGCGTGGCGCCGACGGCCTGGAGCACGGAAGCGATCTTGAAGACTTCCTGGATCGTCTCGCGGTCCACACCGGCCTTGCGGAGCACCTGCTCATGCGAGTCCAGGCACATACCGCAGCCGTTGATCGCGGAGACGGCCAGCGACCACAGCTCGAAGTCGACCTTCTCCACACCCGGGTTGCCGATGACGTTCATCCGCAGACCCGCGCGCAGGTTGTTGTACTCCGGGTCGGACAGCAGGTGCCGGGTCCGGTAGAACACGTTGTTCATCGCCATGACGGCCGCGGCCGACTTGGCGGCGGTGTACGCCTCCGGCGACAGGTTCGCCCTGGCCTCCGGCTCCAGCTCCGCCAGCACCCGCGGCGAACGCGAGGCGATCGCGCAGGAGAGGACGGTGCCCCACAGCTGCTGCTGCGGGAGCTCGGAGTTGCCGATCACCGAACCGAGGTTCAGCTTGAGGTCCTTGGCGTAGTCCGGAAGCGCGGACTTCAGCTCATCGAGTGCCATTCAGCTCACCTTCACTCGCCGGAGAGGAGCTTGACCGGGTCGAGGGTGTCCTCGCCCTTGCTCCAGTTGCACGGGCACAGCTCGTCGGTCTGCAGGGCGTCCAGCACCCGCAGGACCTCCTTGGGGTTACGGCCCACGGAACCCGCCGTCACCATGGTGAACTGGATCTCGTTGTTCGGGTCCACGATGAAGACGGCGCGCTGGGCGAAGCCGTCCTCGCCCTCGATGCCGAGGTCGCGCATCAGCTCGTGCTTGGAGTCGGCCAGCATCGGGAAGGGCAGGTCACGCAGATCGGCGTGGTCCTTGCGCCAGGCGTGGTGGACGAACTCGGAGTCACCGGAGAAACCGAGGACCTGCGCGTCACGGTCGGCGAACTCGTCGTTCAGCTTGCCGAACGCGGCGATCTCGGTCGGGCACACGAAGGTGAAGTCCTTGGGCCACGCGAACACGACCTTCCACTTGCCCTCGTAGGTCTTGTGGTTGATCTGCTCGAACTCCTGGCCGGTCTCCAGCGAAACGCAGGCGGTCAGGTCGTACTCGGGGAACTTGTCACCGACAGTGAGCACGCGCTCTCCTTGCAGCTTTCGGGTAGGAAGCCCTTTTGATCTGGGATTCCATGGGGTTGGACGAGTCCCACCCTGGCACAGCTGGCATTGATCAGTGAAATAGCTAGACTCGGTGATGTTGATTGGAGGTGGTTATCAGTGGCCGTACCCACTGCTCCGGGCAAACCGCGGCAGCCCAGTCTGTCCCAGCTCAGGGCCTTCGCCGCGGTCGCGGAGCATCTGCACTTCCGGGACGCCGCGGCCGCCATCGGGATGAGCCAGCCCGCGCTCTCCGGCGCCGTCGCCGCCCTGGAGGAGACCCTCGGGGTGCAACTGCTGGAGCGTACGACGCGCAAGGTGCTGCTCAGCCCGGCGGGGGAGCGGCTGGCCGCGCGGGCCCGCACCGTCCTGGAGGCGGTCGGTGAGCTGATGGAGGAGGCGGAGGCAGCCCGGGCGCCCTTCACGGGCGTGCTGCGGCTCGGGGTGATCCCGACCGTGGCGCCCTATCTGCTGCCGACCGTGCTGCGGCTGGTGCACCAGAACTACCCCGACCTCGATCTCCAGGTCTACGAGGAGCAGACCGCCTCGCTGCTGGACGGACTGGCCCACGGACGGCTGGACCTGCTGCTGCTCGCGGTGCCGCTCGGCGCCCCCGGCGTGGTCGAGCTGCCGCTGTTCGACGAGGACTTCGTCCTGGTCATGCCGCAGGACCACTGGCTGGGCGGACGCAGCGACATCCCGCGCGACGCGCTCAAGGAGCTGGATCTGCTGCTCCTGGACGAGGGCCACTGTCTGCGTGACCAGGCGCTGGACATCTGCCGGGAGGCGGGCCGGACCGAGGGCGCCCCGGTGACCACCAGCGCCGCCGGGCTCGCCACCCTGGTGCAGCTGGTCGCGGGCGGGCTCGGGGTGACCCTGCTGCCGCGCACCGCGCTGCGGGTGGAGACCGGCCGCGGCGACCATCTGACCACCGGCTGGTTCGCCGATCCGGCGCCCTCCCGGCGGATCGCCCTGGCCATGCGCGCGGGCGCCGCGCGAGCGGAGGAGTTCGAGACCTTCGCCTCCGCGCTGCGCGACGCCCTGCGTCCGCTCCCGGTGCGCATCACCTCGTGATGCGCACCGGCCCCTGTGGTGCGGTGTGGACGGCTACTCGGTGCGCAGCCCCTCCGGGCGCATCATGCGCCACAGCGGCGGCAGACTCACCAGGGTCACCAGGGCGATGACGCCCGCGCCCACACCGGTCATCAGGCTCAGGCTCGACCAGTCCACGGTCCAGGGCTCATCGATCATCTTCAGCAGCAGCGTGCCCAGGGCGAGACCACCCGCGATCGACAGCGCCAGGCCCAGGACCACCGGGACCGCGGTCTGCCACAGCACGGACCAGCTGAGGGTGGAGCGGCGGGTGCCGAAGGCCACCAGGACGGACAGCAGCCGCTTGCGCTCGCGCAGTTGCTCCAGCGTTGAGACGATCATGCTGGCCCCGATGAGCAGCAGGGTCGCGGTGGCGCCGATGAGCAGCGCCTTGCGGAGCGTCGCGAACTGATTGGACTCCGAGGTGCTGGTCAGGGTGTACACGTCCATCGTCGGGGAGAGTGTCGCGCTGGTGTTCCACGCGTACTCCTGCGCGTCCGGCACCTTCGGGTCCAGTACCAGCATGGCCTGGGCCGTGGGGTCGCTGAGCCGGGAGACCTCCAGGGCGCCCGGGGTGGCCAGGACGCCGGGGTTCTCCGAACCCTGCGGGTCCGTCCTCGTCTTCACGACCTCGGCCGAGCGCGGGACGGTCCACAGCCTCGGGTTCTTGTCCACCGGACTGCCGTCCCCGTCCAGCCGCAGATTGAGCCCCACACCGGGCTTGAGGAACGAGGGCTCCTCCGGGGCGTACATCTCGGACGAGGCCTCGGCCACGAAGACATCGCCGTCGGAGCAGTGGCGGAGCCGGGCCATCTCGCGCAGGGTGGCGCAGTCGGCGACCGTGATCGACTCCGTCGGACGGTCGTCGGAGGCCTGCTTCTTCTTGGGGTGGGCCTCGGCCGCGTACGCCGTGGTGGTGCCGAGCACCTGGCGTACGCCCTTGGTGGCGCGGTACTTGGCGAAGGTGGCCGCGGCCTGCTGCCCGTTGTCGACTTCGAGGCTCGCGGCCATCTGGGCGCGGTACGGGTCCTGGCCGGTGGACCTGGTCTGGTTGTCCTGCACGGTGGCGAAGAGCATCTGGATCGCGATGGCCCCGGCGACGGCGACGGTGATACCGCTCACCGCACGGGCCGCCGTACCGCTGCTGAGCTGGAGCCGCCGGGTGGCGAGCTGCCAGGGCACCGGACCCTTGCCGAACTTCTCGACGACGGCTTCGACCAGCCAGGGCAGCAGCGCCGTGGTCCCGATCAGCGTCAGGACCGCGCCGGCCGCCGCCTGGTAGACCTCCCGGTCCCCGCTGCTGCTGTTCGCGCCGAAGCCGCCCGCCAGCGGCAGCAGCAGCCCGATGCCGAGCACCGGGAGGAGCAGTCGCCACCACAGCCGGCGGCGGCGCGGGGTGGCGTTGCGCACGACGCCCAGTGGTTCGATGGCGATCCCGCGCAGCGCGATCAGGGTGACGACCACGGCCGAGGCGGGTACGACCACCGCGATGAGCAGCGCCAGCGGCACGGACGGACGGATGTCGGCGGCGAAGAAGCTGGCGTCGAAGAGCACGACCTTGCTGGCCAGCTCGCGCGCCCCGAGGAACAGCAGCCCACCGGTCACCAGCCCGAGGAGTGAGCCGCAGAGCGACTCCCCGGCGGCCACCCGCCGGGTCATATGGCTGTCCGCGCCCACCAGGCGCAGGGCCGCCAGCCGTCGGTCGCGCCGCTCGCCGCCGAAGCGCGCGGCGGTCGCGATGAAGATCATGACGGGGAGCAGCAGCACCACACAGCCGACGATGACCAGCAGCAGCACCCCGGGGTTGATGGGGCTGCTGGAGGGCGGGGAGCCCCAGTGGTCGATGCGCTGGCCCTTGTCGTGTGCGAACACGGCGCCGTCGACACCCGCGTAGTACCGCAGATCGGCCGGGCCGGACAGCCCGCTGTCGGCGATGGTGCCGACGACGCGGTAGGGCAGCCGCTCACGCAGCAGCTTGTTGTCGCCGAGCAGCTTCTTCAGGGCGGGGGAGACCCATATCTCGCCGGGGGCCGGGACCCGGTCCACCCCCGGGGGCTCGGGCGGGTTGTTCCCGTCGGGGGCCAGCACCTTGCCCTCGATGTCGTCCGAGCGGAACGTGGTGTTCGCGTCGGCGACCCTCAAGGTGTCCGGTCCCGCCGCCACCTCGGTGGTGGGAACGGTGTCGTAGGTCGAGCGGGCGGCGCCGCGGTCCTCACGGAGGTCGTAGGCGTTGGGGGCGGAGGCGGCGAACAGCAGCAGCACCACGCCGAGTCCCACCCCGACCGCCGTCATGATGGTCCTGGCCCAGCTCTCCCGGCCGCCGGTGACGGCGAACCGGGCGCCCATGGCGAGGTCGGCGGTCCAGCGGGCGAAGGCGCCGCGCGACGGGGTCGCGGGCCGGTCCGACGGCCGGGTTCCCTGGTCGGTCATCGCACGCCCGCCATGTCCCGCGCCTTGCCGTCGCGCACCACGACCTCGCGGTCGGAGTAGGCGGCGACCCGGGCCTCATGGGTGACCAGGACCACCGCGGCACGGGTCTCCCGGGCCGCCTCGGTGAGCAGCTCCATCACCCGTTCCCCGTTGAGCGAGTCCAGCGCTCCGGTGGGCTCGTCGGCGAACAGTACCCGCGGGTTGGTGACCAGCGAACGGGCGACGGCGACGCGCTGCCCCTGACCGCCCGAGACCTCACCGGGGCGCTTGGCGCCGACGTCCGCGACCTCCAGCCGCTCCAGCCAGGTCAGCGCACGGGCCTCGGCCTCCTTGCGCTTGACACCGTTCAGCCGCAGCGGGAGCGCCACGTTCTCCACACAGTTCAGCTCGGGTACGAGCTGGCCGAACTGGAAGACGAAGCCGAACTCGCCGCGGCGCAGGCTGCTGCGCTCGGCGTCCGACATCGCGGACAGATCGCGCCCGCCGTAGTACACCGAGCCCGAGTCCGGGGTGACGATCCCGGCCAGACAGTGCAGCAGGGTCGACTTGCCGGAACCGGAGGGGCCCATCACCGCGACGACCTCGCCGGGGTGGATGGAGAAGTGCGCACCATCGAGTGCGGGGGTGGGGCCGTAGGCCTTGTGGAGGCCGTCGGCGACGAGCAGTGAACCCGCGGGAGTCATGAACGTACCGCCTTGCTGAGTTGGCCGAGGCGGGCGGCGGTCAGCTCCAGCCAGCGCAGATCGGCCTCGAGATGGAACAGCGCGTGATCGCAGATCAGTTGGTCGCTGAGGTCACCCGCGCGCTTGCGCTGGGTGAGGTCGCGCATCAGCCGCAGGTGTTCGGCCCGCTGGACGTCGAGCAGATCGGCCGCGTCGCGTCCGGTGAGCAGCGCGAGGACGACCTTGGTGTAGAGCACCGACTGCAGGTACGGCTCGGGCTTCTCGGGCTGGGCGAGCCACTGTTCGACGTCGGTGATGCCCGCGTCGGTGATGGCGTAGCGCTTGCGCTCCGGGCCGCCGCCGTGCTCGATGCCGTCGACCTCGACGAGACCGTTCTTCAGCAGGCGCGACATCGTCGAGTAGACCTGCCCGTAGTGGAGCGGGCGGTCATGACCGAATCGTTCGTCGAAGGCCCGCTTGAGGTCGTAGCCGTGGCGCGGGCCGGACTCCAGGAGTCCGAGCAGAGTGTGGCCGATGGACATGCGCGGCACTCTACACGATGGGTATACGTCGTGTGTATAGACGCGGTGAAGAGTGTGTTTGCACAGGTCAGGAAGGCGCGGAAGAAAAGGGTGCGCCGGGGCCGGCTGACCGGTCGGCCGACCGGTCAGCCGGGCTCACCCGGGGTGGTGTCACGCGGCGGACGGCCGCGGCGTGGGATCGGCTGTGCCGCTCCGGGCAGCCGGCCCGCGTCCGCGAGCGCCTTGCGCAGCAGGAACTCGATCTGTGCGTTGGCGCTGCGCAGCTCGTCGTTGGCCCAGCGGGCGAGCGCGTCGTGCACGGCCGGGTCGAGCCGCAGCAGCATCTGCTTGCGCTGCTGCCGCGGCCGCCGCGGCTGCCGTTCGGGCGGCCGCGCCGGCTCGGCGTGCTCGGCGGGGCGCTCGTGATCCGTCACTGGTAGAGCGTGCCGGTGTTGAGGACGGGCTGCGGCGAGCGGTCGCCGCACAGCACCACCATCAGATTGCTGACCATCGCGGCCTTGCGTTCCGCGTCCAGCTCCACGATCTCCTCCTCGGTGATCCGGGCCAGTGCCGCCTCGACCATGCCGACCGCGCCGTCCACGATCTGGCGGCGCGCGGCGACCACGGCGCCCGCCTGCTGCCGCTGGAGCATCGCGGAGGCGATCTCCGGAGCGTAGGCGAGGTGGGTGAAGCGCGACTCGACAATGCGCACACCGGCGGCCTCGACCCGGGCGTGCAGCTCCGCGGCCAGCTTCTCGGTGATCTCCTCGGCGTTGCCGCGCAGCGACAGACCGTCCTCGTCATGGGCGTCATAGGGGTACTCGATGGCGATGTGGCGCACCGCGGCCTCGGTCTGGGTGGCGACGAACTCCAGGAAGTCGTCCACCTCGAACATGGCCTGCGCGGTGTCCTCGACCTTCCATACGACCACCGCGGCCAGCTCGATCGGATTGCCGTAGGCGTCATTGACCTTGAGCACCGCGGTCTCGTGGTTGCGCACGCGGGTGGAGATCTTCTCCCGGCTGGTGAGCGGATTCACCCAGCGCAGACCGTCGGTGCGGATGGTGCCCCGGTAGCGGCCGAAGAGCTGGACGACCCGGGCCTCACCCGGGGCGATGGTGTTCAGTCCGCACATCGTGATCAGCGCGGTGAGGGCCGCCAGGATCCCGGCGACGATCAGCGCGGTCGACGCGGCGCCCTTGTCCTCGGAGGCGACCGCCGCCCCGGCGAGGATCAGCCCGGCTCCGGCGACGACCCCGAGCAGACCGCCCAGCAGGGCGAGGCCGCCGCTGACGTGGCGGGCGGGCCGCTCGTGTATCCGGGGTTCGGCGGGGGGTGCGGTGGCGGTGGTGGCGTCGGACATGGCGGTCCCCGTGTTCTCTCGAAGACCCGGCGCTGCCATCCAGCGGCCGGCGTCTAGCAAAGTGATATCAGATTAGCGACGCCGACAACCCTGCGCACCCCTCAGTCGTCAGTTCTCTTGAGGTAGGTGCTCTTTGTCACCTTCGGAAAAAGCGAGATCGATGACCATTTGCGGGTGGTTGCGGTGTTAGCTTCGTGAGCTGGGCTGGGGAGCTTACGAACTGGAACGGCAGGAGAGATGGGTAGAGCCGAAGAGCGGCGCGCACGGGAGCAGGGCGCCCGCAAGGCCAAGAAGGCCGGAAAGAAGGGGGGCATACGCCGCTTCTTCACCTGGAAGAAGATCCTCGCGTATGTCGTCACCTTCTGTGCACTGCTCGTCGGAGGGTTCTTCGCGCTCTACCTGCTGGTAGACGTCCCCCCGGCCAACGCTCAGGCCAGGAAAGAAGCCAATATCTTCAAGTACAGCGACGGCTCGATCATGGCCAAGGACGGCGATGTCAACCGTGAGTCCGTACCGCTGAGCAAGATCCCCAAGGCGGTGCAGCACAGCTTCGTCGCCGCGGAGAACAAGGACTTCTACTCCGACTCGGGCGTCTCCTTCACCGGCACCGCCCGTGGCCTGATCAACACGGCGCTCGGCAGGGGCAAGCAGGGTGGTTCGACCATCACCCAGCAGTATGTGAAGAACTACTACCTCAGCCAGGAGCAGACCGTCACCCGCAAGGCCAAGGAGCTGGTGATCTCCCTCAAGGTGGATCAGCAGAAGTCCAAGGACTACATCCTGGCCGGGTACATCAACACCAGCTACTACGGCCGGAACGCCTACGGCATCCAGGCCGCCGCCCGTGCGTACTACAACAAGGACGCCGAGAAGCTCAGTGTGGCGGAGGGCGCCTATCTCGCCGCGCTGCTCCAGGCGCCGAGCCAGTACGACTACTCGACCGCGGGCCCCAACGGCAAGAAGATGGTCGAGGCCCGCTGGAACTACATCCTCGACAACATGGTCGAGAAGGACTGGCTGTCCAGGAGCGCCCGCCAGGACACGAAGTTCAAGACGCCCATCGACCCGCGTCCGATCCCCGGACTCGACGGTCAGACCGGGTACTTCATCGAGGCCGCCAAGAAGGAGCTGTTCAAGGCGGGTGTGGATGAGCGGGAGTTCGAGGCCGGCGGCTGGACGATCACTCTCAACATCGACCGCAAGAAGCAGAAGTCGCTGGAGAAGGCGGTCCGCACCCAGCTGACCGACAAGCTGGACCCCAGCAAGCGCAAGGTCGACAAGCACGCCCAGGTCGGCGCGGTCTCGGTGGACCCCAAGACCGGTGGTGTGGTGGCCATGTACGGCGGTGCGGGCTACACCAAGCACTGGACCAACAACGCGACGCGTGAGGACTACCAGCCCGCCTCCACCTTCAAACCGCTGATCCTCGCCTCCGCGCTGGAGAACGAATCCACCACCCAGGACGGCACCCCGATCACCGCCGACACCGTCTACGACGGCACCAGCAAGCGGCCGGTGAAGGGCAGCTCCGTCGGGTTCGCACCGGAGAACGAGGACGACAGGTCCTACGGCCCGGTCAGCGTCCAGAAGGCGATGAACCTGTCGATCAACTCCGTCTACGCGCAGATGGCCGTGGACGTGGGCCTGCCCAAGGTCAAGTCGACCGCCGTCGGTCTCGGGATGAACGGCAAGGCCGGAGGCTTCGGTGAGCACCCCGCGATGTCGCTGGGCTCGATGGGCGCCAGCCCGCTGCATATGGCCGGGGTCTACGCGACCCTCGACAACCACGGCAAGAAGGTCACCCCGGCGATCGTGAAGTCCGCCGAGAAGGGCGATGAGCAGGCCGAGCTGCCCGACCCGACCAACGGCCAGGCGATCAGCCGCGGCGCCGCCGACGCGGTGACCTCCGTCCTCACCGGTGTGGTCGCCGACGGCACCGGCCAGGCCGTGAAGCGCCAGGGCATGGACGTGGCGGGCAAGACGGGTACCTCGGACGACAACAAGTCCGCCTGGTTCACCGGCTACACCCCCGGTCTGGTCACCTCCGTCGGTATGTTCGGTGAGGTCCCGGGCGGCAAACAGGTCACCCTCAAGGGCACCGGTGGCGGCGGCCGGGTCAACGGCTCCGGCTACCCGGCCTCGATCTGGGGGTCCTACATGGGCGCCGCGGCGGACGACACCAAGGACACCGAGTTCGACCTGGAGGTGGACGAGCCCGTACCGCCGACCACCTCACCCTCCACGTCGCCGGAGCCGACGGAGTCGGAGAGCACGTCGCCGACGCCGACGCCGAGTGACTCCGAGAGCGAGTCGACGTCCCCGACGCCGTCCGAGTCGACGCCGACCACCACACCGTCCAGCCCGGAGACCACTCCGCCGGACGACGAGACACCGACCACCCCGACGACCCCGGTCACCCCACCGGACGACGAGGGCCTCCCGGGCAACAAGCGCCAGGAGCCATGAGGACAGCGGGCCCCGAGCCGAACGGCTCGGGGCCCGATGCCTTCCGGGGGCGGCGGCTCAGGACGGCATGGCCAGCTCGAACCAGACCACCTTGCCGGTGCTCAGCCGGGTGGCGCCCCAGCGCCGGGCCATCCGGTTGACCAGGTACAGTCCGCGGCCGCCCTCGTCGGACGGCCGGGCCTGGCGCAGCCGCGGGAGCTGCGGTACGTCGTCGCCGACCTCACAGCGCAGGACGTCGGTGCGCAGCAGCCGCAGGGTGATCGGCCGTTCCGCGTAGCGCACGGCGTTGGTGACCACCTCGCTCACCAGCAGTTCCACCGCGTCCGTCAGATCGTCCAGATCCCAGCGGGCCAGGGCGCGGCGGGCCAGCCGGCGGGCCTGTCCGGCGGTCTGCGCCTTGGGGTCCAGGAACCAGTACGCGACATCGCTGGGCGCGATGCCCTCGAACCGGGCCGCCAGCAGCGCCACGTCGTCATCGCGGTCGCCGGGCCCCAGCATGTCCAGCACCTCGTCGCACAGCGGCTCCAGCGGCGGCGGGTTGGGGCCGGTGAGCCGCGCGGTGGCGGTCAGCCGCTCCCGCAGCTGCTCGATCCCGGTCCAGACGTCGCGCATCCGCGACTCGACCAGACCGTCGGTGTAGAGCATCAGCGTGGCCCCGGCCGGGGCGTCCAGCTCGACCGCCTCGAAGTCGACCCCGCCGACGCCGATGGGCGCGCCGGGCGGCACCCGCAGCACCTCGGCCCGGCCGCCCCGGTGCAGCAACAGGGGCGGCGGATGGCCCGCGTTGGCCACCACGATGCGGTGCGCGACCGGGTCGTAGACCGCGTACAGACAGGTGGCCATACGGTCCGTGCCCAGCCGCTGGGCCTGTTCGTCGAGGTGGTGCAGCACCTCCTGCGGCGGCAGGTCGAGTCCGGCCAGGGTCTGGGCGGTGGTGCGCAGCTGGCCCATGATCGCGGCGGAGGTCATCGAGTGGCCCATCACATCGCCGACGACCAGTGCCACCCGGTTGCCCGGCAGCGGGATCGCGTCGTACCAGTCACCGCCGACCCGGGCGGTCTCCGCGGCGGGCAGATAGCGGCTGGCCAGCCGGACGCCGGTGGGCTGCGGCAGCGAGTCGGGCAGCATGGTGCGCTGGAGCTCGTCCGCGATGTAGACCTCGCGTCCGTAGAGCACCGCCTTGTCCACCCCGAGCGCGGTGTGGGTGGCCAGCTGGGCCGCGACCAGTAGGTCGTCCGGTTCGAACGGCGGCCGGTCCGGGCGGCGGACGAACACCGCCGCGCCGATCACCCGGCGGCGGCCGCGCAGCGGTGCCAGCACGGTGCGCTGGCCGGTGGCCACCGAGGTGCTGTCGCCGAGCAGTTCGGGCAGGGCGGCGCGGGCGGCCAGGGAGTCGCCGAAGACCGGCCGCACCCCGCGCAGCACCTCGGCCAGCGGACCGCCCGCCTCCACCTCGCACAGCTCGGCCGCCGGACCGCCGCCCACCGCGGGCGACAGATCCGGCTGGGAGGGCATCAGCGGCAGCCGTCCGCTGTCGGTGTCCGGGTCCAGCGGGATCCGGTCGGTACGGCGCAGCCGCAGCACCACCGGGCCCACCGGGCGCTCGTCGCCCACCGGGAGCGGATCGCGCAGATAGACCAGGATCGCGTCGGCGAAGGTGGGCACGGTGGCCCGGCACAGGCCGAGCACGATCTCGTCGAGGTCGATACCGCGGGCGATCCGACGGGTGGCCGCGCCGACGAAGCGCAGCCGGTCCCCGCCGCGGTCCCGGGCGGCGGCCGTCTCGGCCGCGCCGGCACCGCCGGCGCCACCGGCCGGGGGCACCGCGGGCATACCGCCGCCGGACCCGGTGTACGCGACCTCTCCGGCCGCCGTGGCCACCGCGTCCGCCGACTCCACCGGCTGGGCGGGGTGTTCACCCGCGGCGGCGCCGGGGCGGCCGGTGTCCCGGTGCCCGGCGTCCGGCGCGCGCCCGTCCCGCTCCGGGGAGCCGTCACGCGCTCCGGGTCGGCGTGCCGCGCCTCTGGCGGCGTTGCGGTCCGCGTCCCACACAGGTTCGCCCTCCGGTGTGCCGTGCTCCGGCTGTGCCGGGTGCTCGCTGTGCGCCGCGCTCCGGCGCTCGGTACCTCCACCACCGCGCGGGGCGGTCTCGGCCGCGCCCTGGCCGCGCCGCCTGGCCCGCGCCGAGCCCCGAGGGGCGGCGGGCTCCTCGTCCCGGCCCGGTGCGCCGTCCCCGGCCGGTGCCGCGGACGGCCCGTCCCCGGGGGACGCCGGTCGCGGCCGTCCACCGTCCGGCTCCTGGCCGGGCGCGGCCGTCCGCCGCACGGCGGTCCGCGGGTCCGGGACCGCGCCGTGCGCGTCCTCGGGCAGGCCCGAGGCGGCGGCAGGGGTGGCAGCCTGTCGCCTGTTGGGGGAGGTCGGGTGCTCCGTCACGCGTGGGTTTCCATCCGTCCGGGGCCGTGCGCCCTGGTGTGGGGGGCGCACCGTGTGTCAGGCACGTCGTCGGCAGTGCAGATAGAGCTGGATCTCGGGCGGTACGTCGGTGCTCGCCGGGGCGTACGCGTGCGAGTCCTCTCCGGTGATCTCGAAGCCCGCGTCACTGACGACCTGTCGGAGATCCTCCCGCAGATAGCCGGACACCCGGACCGAGTTGCCGAGGAAAGGGATGGCGAAGTCGTCGACGTCCGCCTCCACCATGCCGAGCACCATCGCTCCGCCGGGTCTGAGCACCGCGTGCAGCGCCCGCAGCGCGTAGGGAATCTCCGCGCGGGGCAGCAGGACCAGGGCGAAGAAGGCGGCGATGCCGTCGAAGGGGCCGAGTTCACGCGTCCCTCCGGGGCCGTGCCGTCCGCCGGACCGCAGATCGACGATGTCCACCTGGTGGAACTCGGCGCCGGGGACGTTGTCCCGGGCCAGCTTGAGCATGCCCGGCGATATGTCGATGCCGGTGACCCGGTGCCCGGCCTCGGCGAGCTGACGGGCCGTGGGCAGTCCGGTGCCACAGCCGACGTCCAGCACCCGGGAGCCGGGAGCGAGTGCGTCGGCCAGCCACTGACCCGCCTTGACCTGGCCTTCCTTATGCGGAAAGGCTTCGTCGTAACGGTCGCCTATCGCGTCGAAGGCTTCGGCCTGGCCGCTGCGGTCCAGCGCCAGACGGTCGAAGTCCCGGTACCCCTCGTAGCCGTCGCCGTAGTCGTCCTCACTGCTCACGACTCCGCCCCTCCTGTGACATTGCGTCAGATCTTGCGCATCGTCCGTGAGTTGCGCCAGTGTCTGGTTTCCCGTGCGCGCGGTGTTCCGGACGACGATCCTACGTTTGAAACACCGGTGCACAACAAGAGGTTCAGGACCTCGAGTGCGTGGACGTATGCCCCCTGTCCGTACGGTCCCAGTCCGCCGGAAGCGCCGGAAGCCGCCAGGCCGGGTCGGGTCGCCAGTCCTCCCAGCCGTCCCGGAACGGCACTCCCCACGCTTCGATGAGTTCCACGGCCGCCCGGCCGGCGGTCCGGACCCGGCGCGCCTGTGCCGCGTCCATCAGACCGGCCCGCTGGGCCTGCGCGAACTCGTCCTCGTCCTTCCATTCCCAGCTGCGGTCCGGGTAGACCGCGATGTCCAGGAAGTGGTCCTCGGAGTCCACCCCGCCGGCCCAGCGGGCCAGCGGGTCCTCCAGGTTCACGTACCAGTTCTTGAACTGCCAGCCGTCGTCCCAGAACAGCCACACCGACCAGGGCTCCCCGGGCCGGGCCAGTTTGAGGACTCCGGTGCCCAGCCACTCGCAGAGCGCGGTGGTGCGCGGTTTGGTGTAACGGGTGGACAGCGGTTCGCGGTGCACCGAGGTGCCGTCGGTCAGCTGCGGTTTGACGCACGGGGTGCCCGGCGCGAGCCAGACGGCGAGCACCTCCGGGGTGTCCCGTACGACGGTCACGGGGCGGCAGATGTGGATGCGGTCGTCGGCGTTGGCCCGGTAGCGCCAGAGGATGTGATCCCCCGGCGCCCATCGGGCGGTGTCCGCCGCGCCCGTCGTCTCCACGATGTCCGCTGTCATGAGCAGATCTTAGGTGTGACCGGGCCGCGGTGCCGTGACCTATGCCGCAACGGTTCTCTCACACATGGTTACGGATGTGTCATGCGCAGCACGTCCAGCGCCTCGTCGAGCTGTTCCCGGGTCAGCAGTCCGCGCTCGACATAGCCGGACTCCAGCACGACCTGGCGGATCGTCTTCCGCTCGGCCAGGGACTTCTTGGCGACCCTGGCCGCCTCCTCGTAGCCGAGGTAGCGGTTGAGCGGGGTCACGACGGAGGGGGAGGACTCGGCGTACTCGCGGGCGCGCTCGCGGTCGGCCGTGATCCCGTCGACGGTGCGGTCGGCCAGCAGCCGGGAGGCGTTGGCCAGCAGCCGGATCGACTCCAGCAGGTTCTTCGCCATCACCGGGAGCATCACATTGAGCTCGAAGTTCCCGGCGGCCCCGGCCGTGGCCACGGTGGTGTCGTTGCCGGTGACCTGCGCGGCGACCATCAGCACCGCCTCGGGGATCACCGGGTTGACCTTCCCCGGCATGATCGACGAACCGGGCTGGAGGTCCGGCAGCGCGATCTCGGCCAGTCCGGTGCGCGGGCCCGAGGCCATCCAGCGCAGATCGTTGGCGATCTTGGTCAGGCCGACCGCGACGGTCCGCAGCTGGCCGGAGGTCTCCACCAGCGCGTCCCGGGCGCCCTGCGCCTCGAAGTGGTTCCGGGCCTCGGTGAGCGGCAGCCCGGTGGCCCGCGCCAGTTCGGCGATCACGGCGGCGGAGAACCCGGGCGGGGTGTTGATCCCGGTGCCCACCGCCGTACCGCCCAGCGGCAGTTCGGCCAGCCGGGGCAGCGAGGAGCGCAGCCGCTCGACTCCGTACCGGATCTGCGCCGCGTAGCCGCCGAACTCCTGGCCCAGGGTCACCGGGGTGGCGTCCATCAGATGGGTGCGGCCCGCCTTGACCACGTCGGCGAACTCCGCGGCCTTGCCCTCCAGCGCCCCGGCGAGCCGGTCCAGCGCCGGGATCAGATCGGCGGTGACGGCGGCGGTGGCCGCGATGTGGATGGACGAGGGGAAGACGTCGTTGGACGACTGGCTGGCGTTGACGTGGTCGTTGGGGTGGACCGCGCGGCCCAGCCGCTCGCTCGCCAGGGTGGCCAGCACCTCGTTGGTGTTCATATTGGACGAGGTGCCCGAGCCGGTCTGGAAGACGTCGACCGGGAAGTGGTCGTCCCAGCGGCCCCCGGCGACCTCGGCCGCCGCCTCCGCGATGGCCCCGGCCACCTCCTCGTCGATCACGCCGAGACCGGCGTTGACCGTGGCCGCCGCGGCCTTGATCCGGGCGAGTGCCTCGATATGGGCCCGCTCCAGCCGCTGGCCGCTGACGGGGAAGTTCTCCACCGCCCGCTGGGTCTGGGCCCGCCATTTGGCGTGTGCGGGGACCCGTACCTCTCCCATCGAGTCGTGCTCGGTCCGGTAGCTGTCGTCGCTCATCGCGTTATTCCGCCTCGCTCTCACAGGGCCCCTTCGCCCAGGACAGCACCCGCGCGGCGCGGCGTGTTCCCGGCGACGGCCGGACCGGGCGGGTGAGGCCGGTCACCGTACGGCTTCCCGGGCTCGCAGGGAGTCCACCTCACCGGTGCGCTTGAGCTTCTGCCACGGCAGCAGGGCGCCGGTCGCGGCCGTCACACAGGAGTGCAGCAGCACCAGGTACATCAGCTGGCGGTAGGCGATCTGCTGGAGCGGCAGCACCAGCAGCGCCCGGTAGCGCTCCCGGTCCAGCCGGAACGCGTACGCCGCGCCCAGCAGCTGCACCAGCATCAGCGCGCCCCAGGCCAGGGCCGAGCGCTCGGGGTCCAGGAAGACCAGGCCGTACAGCGTGAACAGGTCGATCAGCGGCGCGCACAGCGGGGTGACGATCTGGAAGAGCAGCACCAGCGGCATCCCCACCCGGCCGAACCGCCCGGAGGGCCCCCGGTCGACGATCGAGCGGCGGTGCTTCCACAGCGCCTGCATGGTGCCGTAGCTCCAGCGGTAGCGCTGCTTCCACAACTGGCCGAGGGTGCTCGGCGCCTCGGTCCAGGCGCGGGCGTACTCCTGGTAGACCACCCGCCACCCGGCCCGGTGCAGGGCGATGGTGATGTCGGTGTCCTCGGCCAGGGTGTCCGCGCTCATGCCCCCGGCGTCCAGCACCGCCCGGCGGCGGAAGGCACCGATCGCGCCCGGGATGGTCGGCATACAGCGCAGCAGGTCGTACATCCGCCGGTCCAGGTTGAACCCCATGACGTACTCGATGTGCTGCCAGGCGCCGATCAGCTTGTCGCGGTTGCCGACCTTGGCGTTGCCCGCGACCGCGCCGACGCGGGGGTCGGCGAAGGGGCGGACCAGTTCGCGGACGGTGGTCGGTTCGAAGACGGTGTCACCGTCCATCATCACGATCAGGTCGTGGCGGGCGTGGGCGATGCCGTGGTTGAGGGCGGCGGGTTTGCCCGCGTTGGGCTGGCGCAGCACCCGGACGTTGGGCAGCGCCATGGCCTCCACGATCTCGGCGGTGCCGTCGGTGGAGCCGTCGTCCACGACCACGATCTCGATCGGATGGGTGCTGGCGGCCAGCGAGGTCAGGGTGTTGGCGATGCACTCCTTCTCGTTGTACGCGGGCACGATCACGCTCACCGGGTCGTCCACCTGCTGCACCAGCCGGTAGCGCCGCCGGGCCCGGGTGCGGTGGTGCCAGGAGGCCAGGCCCACCATCATCAGCAGCCGCCCGATCACGGCGGCGCCGACCAGCCCCAGCAGCCCCGCCAGACACGGTACGGCGGCCTGGGTGAGCGACGCGGCCCGGATCAGCGCCCGGCCCTGCCAGACATGGGCGGTTCCGGCGGGATGGTTGGCGCTGGGGGCGCCCAGCGCGCCGGTGACGGTGGTGAAGGAGTAGCCCTTCTCCTTCATCCGGCCGATGTACCGGTCCAGGGCCCGTACGGTGCGGGAGCGGTTGCCGCCCGCGTCGTGGAACAGGACGGAGGCGCCCTTTCCGGCGTGCGGCGTGGCGTTGCGGACGATGTCCCGGACCGGGGGCCGCCGCCAGTCCTCACTGTCGGCGTCCACGAACGCGCTGATGTAGCCCTTGGCGCCGATATGCCGCTGGACCGGCCAGGTGCGGTCGTCCAGCGCGCTCACCTCGGAGGCGTACGGCGCCCGGAACAGCGAGCTGGTGATGGCCGCGGCGCCCGCCAGGGCCAGCTGGGACTGGGCCAGTTCGCGGTCGATCCGGCCGGTGCCCTGGTACGTCAGATCGATGTGGGAGAAGGTGTGCACCCCGATCTCATGGCCCGCCCGGCGCATCCGGCGCACCAGTTCGGGGTGGCGGACCACCATCTGGCCCACGACGAAGAAGGTGCCGGGCACCCGGTGCCTGCGCAGCACCGCCAGGATCTCCGGCGTCCAGCGCGGGTCCGGGCCGTCGTCGAAGGTGAGCGCCACGGTCCGGGTGGGGATGGTGTGCTCGGTCGCCCTGCCGTGCCGGTCGAAGGTGAGCACCGGGCCGCCGTGGCGCAGCCGGTCGGGCACGCTGCGCGAGGGGTGCGACCGGTGGACGCGGGCGTCGTTGCCGACCTCGGCGTGCAGATAGCCGTCCAGCAGCAGTCCGCAGACCACCGCGAGCAGGGTGGCGAGGGCCAGCACCGTACGGATCCGGGTCCTCAGCCCGGTCCGGGTCCCGGTCCTGGTCCGCGCGGTCCCGCGGCGGAAGGGGCCCCGGGGGGCGAGCCGGTCCCTGCCGCGGAACCTGCCACGGCGCCCCGCACCGGAGGTGCGGGGCGCCGGTGGGGGCGCGGTGGCCGGTCGGGGCGAGGGGAGGCCGCGACGGCGTGGCCGGGGGAGTTTCGGCTGTCTGCCGAAGGTCATGACGGCGTGTTCCAGCTCTGCGGAACGCCGGGCGGCCGGGCCCCGGCAGCGGGACCGGCCGGGTTCAGCGGCCGCGGTGCCTGGGGGGCCGGCGGATTGCCGGACACGGGATTCCGCCCGGGGGTCTGGGGGCGGGGGGCAGTCCCCGCGGCGGGCGGCCGGGCGGCCGGCGGCCGGTTGGCGGGCGGCCGGTTGACCGGGATGTGCGCCGCGCCTCCGCCCGGCCGTACGGGACCGGTGGGCCGCGGGTACCAGGAGGGCCTCTGGTACCAGGAGGGCTCCTGGGGCAGGGCCGGACGGGGATTCTCTGGGCGCCGGACGGGTTCGGGGCGATGGGGCCGCTCGGCGTGGTGCCCCGCCTTCCTCGCGGCCGGGCGGGGGCGCCGGTGCTCGCGGTGTGCGGTGCGCTTCTCGCCGGTGGCCGCGGTGCGCGAAGGGGTGTGGCCCCGGGCCTTCTTCCCGGCGTGCTCCGGGCCCTCGGCGCGTACCCGGACGGCGGGTTCGGCGGATGCCGGACGGGGCCGGGCCGCGGCGGGCGGCTCCGGCGCGGCGGGCTTCCCGAGCGCCGGCGGGCGCACGGTCCGCACCGCGGTGCCGCCGGTGTCCGCGCCGCCGGCACCGTCCCCGTGCGGCCGCGGACCGTGCCGGGTCCCGTCCCGGGGCGGGGACGGCGGCCGGTGCTCCGGATGGATCCGCTCCACCCCGCCCTGCGGTTTCCGGCCGAACGCCTCCGTGGAGATCGGATGTCCCGGGATGAGCGTCTCGGGAGCGAACGCGGTTCCCCCCGCGAAGCTCACCGCCAGGACCACCGAGTAGCCGAGGCAGACGGCCCCCGCGATCACACCCGCGTGCCGCACCAGGCGGCCGCGTCGCCCGGAAGGATCGACGAACACCGGCCCTTTCCCGGCCACTTCGGGGCGGAGGGGTCGCGAAGGCACTCGCTCGACCACGTCTGACTGAGGATGCATGAGCGAGAGGCTAGTCCAGGAAATACGACTTGAGACATATCAGTCAAACATGCGGTGTGTCATAGTTCGTTCCATTTCTCGGATATGCGAGGTTTGCGGTGGAGGGCGGCACGGGGGTGGAGTTCCCCGCTGCCCCACACCCCCGAACCGGACATCACCCCCGAACATCACCGACAGGAGCGAGAGCCATGAGGGCCAGCCCCCGCATGAGCGGAATCGCCGTGGCAGGCGCCGTGGTCTGCGCCACCATCGCCGTATGGGCCGGACAGCAGGAGCCGACGGAACCGCGCACCCGGGTGGCCGCGCCCGTGCGGAGCCCGCAGCCGGCACCGCCGCCCCCCGCCGCTTTCGTCCCGTACGTCAGCGCCTGGTCCGAGACGGGGTACGACATGACCGCCGCGGCGGGGCGCGGGGTCAAGGAGTTCACCCTCGGCTTCGTCGTCGCGGGCGACGGCTGCGCACCGGTCTGGGACGGCGGCACCACCCTGGACGACCGGGCGCTGGACGCCCGGATCGAGGAGGTGCGCCGCGCGGGCGGTGACGTCCGGGTCTCCTTCGGCGGCGCCGACGGCACCGAGCTGAGCACCGCCTGCACCGACGTCTCCGAACTCGCCGCGGCCTACACCGAGGTGATCGAGCGCTACGGGCTGGCCAAGGCGGACTTCGACATCGAGGGCGACGGTCTCGCCGACCCCGCCGCGGCCGCCCGCCGCGCCCAGGCCATCGCCCTGCTCCAGCGCACCCACGAGGGCCTGGACGTCTCCTTCACCCTGCCCGCCATGCCCGACGGGCTGACGGCGCCGAGCACCGCCCAGCTGGAAGCGGCCAGGGACGAGGGCGTCACCGTCTCGGCGGTGAACATCATGGCGATGAACTACAGCGGTGCGCACACCGGCGACATGGGCGACTACGCGATGCGGGCGGCGACCGCCGCCCAGGCCCGGGTGCGCGGGGTGCTCGGGCTCTCCGACGAGGCGGCGTGGAAGGCCCTCGGGGTGACGCCGATGATCGGGCTCAACGATGTCTCCGGCGAGGTGTTCACGCTGGAGGACGCGGCCGGGCTGGCCCGGTTCGCCGCGGCGAAGGGGATCGGGCGGCTGTCGATGTGGTCCGCGGAACGCGACCGGCCGTGCCCCGACGCGGAGGAGGACGGCCGGTACCCGGACGGCGAGGAGAACTCCGGGGCCACCCCGGAGAACCGGTGCAGCGGTATCGCCCAGCGGCCCGGGGCCTTCGAGGCGGTGCTCAGGGGCTGACCGGGACCAGGGCCGGGACCGGCGGCCGGGGAACAACGCTCGGGGACGACGGCCGGGGGCCGGGACGGCGCACCGCCGTCCCGGCCCCCGGATCCGTCCGTCAGGCGCCCTGGCGCACCGGGATGCTGGAGACGAAGGGCTGCGCGGGGCCGCGGTCGGTGAAGAAGTCGTTGCCCTTGTCGTCCACCACGATGAACGCCGGGAAGTCCTCGACCTCGATCTTCCAGACCGCCTCCATGCCGAGCTCCTCGTACTCGAGGACCTCGACCTTCTTGATGCAGTCCTGGGCCAGCCGTGCCGCCGGGCCGCCGATCGAGCCCAGGTAGAAGCCGCCGTGCGCGGCGCAGGCGTCGGTGACCTGCTGCGAGCGGTTGCCCTTGGCCAGCATGACCTTCGAGCCCCCCGCGGCCTGGAACTGCTCGACGTAGGCGTCCATCCGGCCCGCCGTCGTCGGACCGAACGAACCGGAGGCGTAGCCCTCGGGCGTCTTGGCCGGGCCCGCGTAGTAGACCGGGTGGTTCTTCAGGTACTCCGGCATCTCCTCGCCCGCGTCCAGCCGCTCCTTGATCTTCGCGTGCGCGATGTCACGGGCGACGACCAGCGTGCCGGTCAGCGAGAGCCGGGTCTTGACCGGGTGCCTGGTCAGCTCGGCCAGGACGTCGTCCATCGGCCGGTTGAGGTCGATGGCGACCGCGTCCAGGTCCGGGCCCGCGCCCTTGGTCAGCTCCTCGTCGGTGGTGTCCGGCAGGAAGCGCGCCGGGTCGGTCTCCAGCTGCTCCAGGAAGACGCCCTCGGGGGTGATCTTCGCGAGCGCCTGGCGGTCGGCCGAGCAGGAGACGGCGATGGCGACCGGGCAGGACGCGCCGTGCCGGGGCAGCCGGACGACCCGGACGTCATGGCAGAAGTACTTGCCGCCGAACTGCGCCCCGATCCCGATCTTCTGCGTCAGCTCGAAGACCTTCTCCTCCAGCTCCTTGTCGCGGAAGCCGTGGCCGGTCGGGGAGCCCTCGGAGGGCAGCTCGTCGAGGTAGTGCGCCGAGGCGTACTTGGCGGTCTTGAGCGCGTACTCGGCGCTGGTGCCGCCCACCACGATGGCCAGGTGGTACGGCGGGCACGCGGCGGTGCCCAGCGAGCGGATCTTCTCCTCCAGGAACTTCATCATCGACGCCTCGTTCAGCACCGCCTTCGTCTCCTGGTAGAGGAAGGACTTGTTGGCCGAGCCGCCGCCCTTGGCCATGAAGAGGAACTTGTAGGCGCCGCCGTCGGTCGCGTACAGCTCGATCTGCGCGGGCAGGTTGGAGCCGGTGTTCTTCTCCTCCCACATGGTCAGCGGGGCCATCTGGGAGTAGCGCAGGTTGAGCTCGGTGTAGGCGTCGTAGACACCGCGCGAGAGGGCCTCCTCGTCGCCGCCCTCGGTCAGCACCTGCTGACCGCGCTTGCCCATCACGATCGCGGTACCGGTGTCCTGGCACATCGGCAGGACGCCCGCCGCCGCGATGTTCGCGTTCTTCAGCAGGTCCAGCGCGACGAACCGGTCGTTGGCGCTGGCCTCCGGGTCGTCGAGGATCCGGCGCAGCTGGGCGAGGTGGGCCGGGCGCAGATAGTGCGAGATGTCGTGCATCGCCTCGGCCGCCAGCTTGCGCAGGGCCTCCGGCTCGACCTTCAGGAAGGTGCGACCGTCGGCCTCGAAGGTGCTCACGCCCTCCGAGGTCACCAGGCGGTACGGCGTGGTGTCCTCGCCCAGAGGCAGCAGATCCGTGTAGGCAAACTCAGGCATTCCGGCCATTCCTCACTCGGCAGACAGGGCTGACAACGACGGCAGCGCCCACCAGATTAGAACGACGCGGCGGGGTGGCGCCGGTGAGGTAAGGCTCAGTCGCCTCCCGGGGTGTCCGTGAAACCCCCAGGTCCTGTCCTGCCGGTCGTCGTGGGCCCGCGACGCCTGGCACCGCACCTCGCCGCGTTGTCGGGATCATCCGAGTACGCCCGGTACGAGGGCGACCCTCCGCCGTGCGATGCTCCTCCGGCTACCGCTGGGAGGCGCCCCCTGCACCAGACGCCGCGGCCTGATCCACGAAGGCCGGCAGGGCAGGACCTAGTCGCGATCTATCGCGACTGGGTACGCTGATCGCGTGGATGAGCAGCAGCCGGTGCCCCTGACCAAGTCCCCTTCCGACACGGCGCCCTCGCCCGTGGCGCACACCGCCGTGGCGCACACCGCGCCCACGCCCGCGCACTCGCCGCTGCGCGCTTCCGACGCGGACCGCGACCGGATCGCGGACATCCTGCGGGAGGCCCTCGCCGAGGGACGGCTCGACCCGGAGGAGCACGCGGAGCGGATCGATGCGGTCTACCGCGCCAAGACCCTCGGTGAACTGGAGCCCCTGGTCCGTGATCTGCCCGCGGCGCCGGGCCGCGGCGCCGGACCGGACGCGGTCCGCGGCGGCGCCGACCCCTCCCGTACGCCTCCCGCCGCGGAGAACGTGGTGGCGATCTTCGGCGGGGCGGCGCGCAAGGGCCGCTGGCGGGTCCGCCGCAGGACCAACGCGCTGGTGCTGTTCGGCGGGGCGGAGATCGATCTGACCGAGGCGGTCTTCGAGCGGCGGGAGGTCGAGATCCGGGTGTCGGCGCTGTTCGGCGGTGTGGAGATCAAGGTTCCGGAGAACGTCACCCTGCACGGTTCGGGCGCCGGGATCTTCGGCGGCTTCGACGTTTCCCCCGTCGAGGCCCCGGATCCGGAGGCGCCGGTGATCCATGTCAGCGGATTCGCTCTCTTCGGAGGGGTGGAAGCACGGGCGAAGCGGGGTAAGCGACTGAAGAACCTGCGGTCGTAGTCCGGTGAAGCCCGGGCGAGCGCAGGGAATTTGCGGTCGGGACAACGGTGTGCATAAGCGCGCGCACAGCGGGTAAGGCTTGGTGCATCGTCTCTCGTACGGCTGATGGGGGTGCACACGGGGCCGTACGCCTTGAGGCGGGCAAGGGTGACCACCGGAGCCGTCGTCAGGAGTAGACCGTGCTGCAACCGCATCAGCCCCTGCTGGACGCCGCCGTGCCCCCGCAGCGCATCCCCGCTCGGGATCAGGCCGGCCCCTGGCACTCGGAGGCGGTGTGCCGACGGGACGAGGCCGGGCTGTTCTTCGCTCCCTCCAAGGAGCCCACGGCTGCGCGGCTGTCGCGGGAAGAGGCCGCCAAGCGCGTGTGTGCGCGCTGCCCGGTCATGGTCGAGTGCAGGGAGCACGCGCTGTTGCAGCCCGAGCCGTACGGGGTGTGGGGCGGTCTGACCGCCGCCGAGCGCCGGGTCGTGCTGGCCCGCCGCCGTCGCCGGGAGGCCGAGCTCCAGCGCGCCATGCGGGTGGCCGCCGCGGGCTGAGCGCTCCGACGGCTCCTCACACACCACGGGACCGGGCCCACCGCAGAGATGAGGCCCGGTCCCGAAGTGTGCGGCGTCGTCCGTCCTAGCGGGCGCGCTCGAAGTCCACCGAGGCGTACGCGCGCAGCTTGGACAGCCGGTGGGTGGAGTCGATCTGCCGGATGGTCCCGGACTTGGACCGCATCACCAGCGACTGGGTGGTCGCGGTCTCCGCGCGGTACCGCACCCCGCGCAGCAGATCGCCGTCGGTGATACCGGTGGCGACGAAGAACACGTTGTCGCCCTTTACCAGGTCGTCGGTCTGGAGCACCTGGTCCAGGTCATGACCGGCGTCCAGGGCCCGCTGCTTCTCCTCGTCGTCCTTGGGCCACAGCTTGGCCTGGATGGTGCCGCCGAGGCACTTGATCGCACAGGCCGCGATGATGCCCTCCGGAGTGCCGCCCACGCCCAGCAGCAGATCCACGCCGGCACCCTCGCGCACCGCCATGATCGCTCCGGCCACGTCGCCGTCCGAGATGAACTTGATGCGCGCGCCCGCCTCGCGGATCTCCTTGACGATGCCCTCGTGCCGGGGACGGTCCAGCACCACCACGGTGACGTCCTCGGGGCTGGACCGCTTGGCCTTGGCGATCCGCCGGATGTTCACCCCGGGCGGCGCGGTGATGTCGACGAACTCCGCCGCCTCCGGGCCGGTGACCAGCTTGTCCATGTAGAACACGGCCGATGGGTCGAACATCGTGCCGCGCTCGGCGACCGCGAGCACCGAGACCGCGTTGGCCATGCCCTTGGCCGTGAGGGTGGTGCCGTCCACCGGGTCCACCGCGACATCGCACTCCGGGCCCGTGCCGTCGCCGACCCGCTCTCCGTTGTAGAGCATCGGCGCCTCGTCCTTCTCGCCCTCGCCGATGACCACGACACCGTTCATCGAGACGGTGTGCACCAGCGAACGCATGGCCTTGACGGCGGCGCCGTCGGCGCCGTTCTTGTCGCCACGGCCCACCCAGCGGCCGGAGGCCATGGCTCCCGCCTCGGTGACCCGGACGAGCTCCAGGGCGAGGTTGCGGTCGGGGGCCTCGGGGCTGACCTCGAGCTGGGACGGCAGATGATGCTCGGTCATCGGAGCGCACCTTTCTGTACGGCGACGGCCGGAAGATCCCCCCTCGCCGTTCGACGGGCGAGCAGGGTGAGGGTGCTCATGACTTTATCCGTTGATTGCGAAGGTGAGCAGAGGACCCCACGCATGAGCGCGGCCCTGTTGCGGGGTACCGCGGCGGGATGAGGGACGATAGGGGACGTGGCAGGTATGCGAGGCAAAGAGACGGTCCGGGACATGCTGCTGTCGCTGGCGGTGATCGGCGCCGTCGCGGCGGGCATCTATGTCTTCCAGATCCCGCACGACGACAGCGACAAGGACGGCGGCGTCCGGACGGTCGACTACCGGGTCGAGCTCCAGACGGCCCGCCGTGCCGCGCCCTACCCCGTGGCCGCCCCCGGGTCGGGCAGTCTGCCCAAGGGCTGGCGGGCCACCTCGGTCACGTACACGCCGGCGGGTGGCGGCGGTGGCGCAGGCGGTGGCGCGGACGGCGGCGCCGCCTGGCACCTGGGCTTCCTGGACGCCGAGCGGGAGTACGTGGCCGTCGAGCAGAGCGATGCCAAGCCCGTGACCTTCATCGAGGACGTCACCCAGCGGGCCCGCGCGACCAAGGACGTCCAGCGGATCGACGGCAAGGAGTGGGTCCGCTACGAGGGTGAGAAGTACGACGCCCTGGTCTGCCGGGAGCGCGGGGTGACCACGGTGGTCACCGGGACCGCGTCCCGTGCCCACCTGACGAAGATGGCCACCGCGCTCGAGGCCCGGAAGGGCTGAGCACGGCGGCCGGAGCGCCGGGCCGGACGGCCGGAGCCGACCGGCCGGAGCGGCGTCAGACGCTGGTGACGACCTCGTCGAAGCCCAGCCGCGGACCGCGCGGCCGCGAGGCGTCCGGACCCGGCTTGCCGATGTTGACCACCATCAGCGGGGTGTGGTCGTCGTCCAGGAACTCCTTCCGCACCCCGGCGGCGTCGAAGCCGGACATCGGGCCCGCGGCCAGACCGGCGGCGCGGACGCCCACGATGAAGTAGCCCGCCTGGAGCGCGGCATTGAGCCCGGCGGCCCGCTCACGGGCGTCGCGCTCGGTGAAGAAGACGTCCTTGGCCTGCGGGAAATGCGGGAAGAGCGTCGGCAGCTCCTCGTGGAACTCATTGTCCGCGGCGAGGATCGCGACCAGCGGGGCGGTGGCCGTCTTGGGCCGGTTGCCCTCGGCCATATGCGGCACCAGACGCTCCCGGGCCTCGGGGGTGCGCACCAGGACCACCCGCAGCGGCGACTGGTTGAAGGCGGTCGGGCCGAACTTGATCAGGTCGTAGATCGCCCGCACCTGCTCCTCGGACACCGGCTCGTCGGTGAAGGTGTTGGCGGTGTGCGCCTCGCGGAAGAGCAGGTCCTGGGCGGCGGGGTCGAGGGCGAGAGTCATGACACAACCTTCGGGTCACAGCGGTGGGATCTGATGTCGCCACCCACCGTACCGGTTTTAGATTAACGTTCAACTAAAACGGCGGCAGGGTGCTCCGCATCACAGCGACCGGTCCGCATCACGGCGTCCGGCCGCCCCTGATGCCCTCAGGCGCCGTCGGCCCCGGCGCCCCCCGCGCGCTCCCCGGTGTCCGCCCCCTCGGCGTCCTCCGCGCCCGATTCGGCCAGCGCCGCGTCCAGCCGCGCCCGTGCCCCCTCCAGCCAGCGGCGGCACACCTTCGCCAGCTCCTCGCCGCGCTCCCACAGCGCGAGCGACTCCTCCAGGCTGGTGCCGCCCGCCTCCAGCCGGCGCACGACCTCGACCAGCTCGTCCCGCGCCTGCTCGTAGCCGAGGGCCGAGGTGTCGTTCGCCTTCTCGTCCGTCTTCGCCATGCCGCACACCCTATGCACAGGGACCGACACCGCAGGGCCGTCCGCTCAGCCGCCCTCGGCGGCGGGGGCGCCGACCGCGCGGACCGTGAACTCGCCCTCGGCCACCCGCGCCCTCAGCTCCTCGTCCCGCTCCACCTCGTCCGCCGCGCGGACCACCGAACCGTCGGCGTGCTGGAGCACCGCATAGCCGCGGCGCAGCGTGGCGGCGGGGGAGAGGGCCACCACCCGGGCATGGGTGTGGGTCAGCTCGGACTCGGCCCGGTCCAGCAGATGGCCCAGACAGCGGCGGCCGCGCTCCAGCACGGCGGCGATCTGCTCCTCGCGCTCGTCCACCATCCGCCGGGGGCGCTGGAAGCAGGGGCGGGCCAGCGCCGCCGAGAGCCCACGCTCCTCCCGGTCCAGCAGTCCGTGGACACTGCGCAGCGCGCGCTCGCGCAGCTGCTGGATGCGCAGCAGCTCCTCGCCCACATCGGGGACGATCTTCTTCGCCGCGTCGGTGGGCGTGGACGCCCGCAGATCGGCCACCAGGTCCAGCAGCGGGGAGTCCGGCTCATGGCCGATCGCGGAGACCACCGGGGTGACACACGCGGCCACCGCCCGCACCAACTGCTCGTCCGAGAACGGCAGCAGGTCCTCCACACTGCCGCCGCCGCGCGCCACGATGATCACGTCCACCTCGGGCAGCGCGTCCAGCTCCTTGACCGCCTCGATCACCTGCGGCACGGCGTGCACCCCCTGCACCGCCACATTGCGCACCTCGAAGCGGACGGCGGGCCAGCGCAGCCGGGCGTTCTCCAGGACGTCCCGCTCCGCGGCCGACGCCCGGCCGCACACCAGCCCTATGCGCTGAGGCAGGAACGGCAGCCGCTTCTTGCGGTCGGCGGCGAACAGCCCCTCCGCCGTCAGCGCCTTCTTCAGCTGCTCCAGCCGTGCCAGCAGCTCCCCGACACCGACCGGGCGGATCTCGGCGGCGCGCAGCGAGAGCTGACCGCGCGGGGCGTACCACTCCGGCTTGGCGTGCACCACCACCCGCGCGCCCTCGGTGACCGTGTCCGCGATGCGGTCGAACACGGCACGGAAACAGGTGACGGTGAGCGAGATGTCATAACTGGGGTCGCGCAGCGTCAGGAACACCACCCCCGCGCCGGGGCGCCGGGACAGCTGGGTGATCTGACCCTCCACCCACACCGCCCCCAGCCGGTCGATCCACCCCCCGATCAGCCGGGACACCTCGCCGACCGGGATCGGCTCCTCCGCGGACGTGTTGACAGCCATGACCGCGAGCGTATCGGCCACCGCCGACAGGAACCCCGGTTCATCGCCCCTACCATGGGGGTCATGACTGCAACCTCCGCCCGCCGGGTCCTGCTCGCCGCCCCGCGTGGCTACTGCGCCGGTGTCGACCGTGCCGTGATCGCCGTCGAGAAGGCCCTGGAGCAGTACGGCGCGCCGATCTACGTGCGCAAGGAAATCGTCCACAACAAATACGTCGTCCAGACCCTGGAGAAGAAGGGCGCGATCTTCGTCGACGAGACGGAGGAGGTGCCCGAGGGGTCGATCGTGATCTTCTCGGCCCACGGTGTCGCGCCGGTCGTCCACGAGGAGGCCAAGCAGCGGCAGCTGGCCACCGTCGACGCCACCTGCCCCCTGGTGACCAAGGTCCACAAGGAGGCCGTCCGGTTCGCCAAGGACGACTACGACATCCTCCTGATCGGTCACGAGGGCCATGAGGAGGTCATCGGGACCAGCGGTGAGGCGCCCGACCACATCACGCTGGTCGACGGCCCGGACGATGTGAAGAACGTCGAGGTCCGCGATGAGTCCAAGGTCGTCTGGCTCTCCCAGACCACCCTGTCGGTCGACGAGACCATGGAGACGGTGGACGCGCTCAAGGAGCGCTTCCCGCAGCTGATCAGCCCGCCCAGCGACGACATCTGCTACGCCACCCAGAACCGCCAGACCGCGATCAAGCAGGTGGCCGCCGAGTCCGACCTCGTCATCGTCGTCGGCTCCAAGAACTCCTCCAACTCCGTCCGGCTGGTCGAGGTCGCCCTCGGCGCCGGGGCGAAGGCCGGGCATCTGGTCGACTTCGCCAGCGAGATCGACGAGGCGTGGCTGGAGGGTGTGTCCACGGTCGGTGTGACCTCCGGCGCCTCCGTACCGGACGTGCTCGTCGAGGGCGTTCTGGAGTGGCTGGCCGAGCGTGGCTACGGCGATGTCGAGGTGGTCCAGCCGATGCAGGAGAGCCTGACCTTCTCGCTCCCCAAGGAGCTGCGCCGCGATCTGCGGGCCGAGGCGGCGGCCGCCTCCGCGGGCGGTACCGCCACCGGAAGTGCCGCGACGGGCGGCGCGGAGCGGTGACCGCCGCGGGCGGTTCCACCGCGCGGGTGTTCGGTGTGGACATCGGCGGGTCCGGTATCAAGGGCGCGCCGGTGGACCTGGACCGCGGCGATCTGGCCGAGGAGCGTCACAAGGTACTCACCCCGCACCCGGCGACGCCCGAGGCGGTCGTGGACGGGCTGGTGGAGGTCGTCCGGCACTTCGACTGGTCCGGGCGGCCGGTCGGGGTGACCTTCCCCGGCGTCGTCACGGAGGGCACCACCCGTACCGCCGCCAACGTCGACAAGAGCTGGATCGGCACCGATCTGGCCGCGCTGCTCCGCGGCCGGCTGGACTGCCCGGTCACCGTGCTCAATGACGCGGACGCTGCCGGGGTCGCGGAGATGACCTTCGGCGCGGGGCAGGGCCGCACGGGCACGGTCATCCTGCTCACCCTCGGCACCGGTATCGGCAGCGCGGTCTTCACCGGCGGCACCCTGGTGCCCAACACCGAGCTGGGCCATCTGGAGCTGAACGGCCACGAGGCGGAGAAGCGCGCCTCGACCAAGGTCAAGGAGGACCATGACCTCAGCTGGGAGCACTGGGCGCACCGGGTGCAGAAGTACCTGGCCCATCTGGAGATGCTGTTCTCGCCCGAGCTGTTCGTGATCGGCGGCGGGGTGAGCCGCAAGGCCCAGAAGTTCCTGCCGCTGATCGAGGGCGTCAGAGCCGAGATCGTGCCTGCCCGGCTCCAGAACAATGCGGGGATCGTGGGGGCCGCGATGGCCGCGTCGTCCGCGTCGGCCGCTGCCGGCGGCGCTGGCTGACCAGCGTCGCCCGGCGCACCAGCACGATCAGCACGGTCAGCAGCGTCCCGGAGTAGAGCCAGCCCGCGTGCAGCGAGAGCACGGTGAACACGCCGATCGCCTGTCCGCCGAACCCGTCACCGCCGTCGTTGATCGGCAGCAGCCCGGCCGTGAAGGCGAGCGGGACCGTCACCGGCCCCGCCAGCAGATCGGCCGGGCGCACCCACATGGCGCACGCGACGCAGGCGAACAGGAAGAACCCGCTGTACACGGCCGGGGAGCCGGAGAAGAGTAAGGCGTCCAGACAGCCGAAGCCGAGCATGGCCCCGGTGGTCAACAGCCCCGTGCCGAGTCCGGTGAGCCGGGGGTTCGGCCAGCCCAGCCCGCGCAGCCCGGACAGCGCCCCGGCGGCGACGCCGAGCGGGCGCGCCCGCCGCGCGGGCGCCCGCGCCGGGCGTGACACCCGGTCCGCGCCGCTCCTGCCCGGTCCCCTGCCGCCCCGGCCCGTGTACGTATCGTCCGCGGCCGGCCGGGGCGGCGGGGCCGCGGTCCGCCGGGGCGTCCGTGTGCTGTAGTGCTCCACCCGACCAACGTAGGTCGACGGAGGGCGGTAATCCGCCCTTGGACACGCCCTTCGCAGGACCTTGGCAGCGTGTTCGACTGATAATCAGCCCGGGTGGGTGATCGTGGACGGCCCCGTAGACTGGTGGACCGGCCCCGTCAGGGGCCACGTCCCTGTCATCACATCCCCGCTACGGGAAGCTACGGGAAGTCGCCAACGTGTCGCTCACGATCGGAATCGTCGGTCTGCCCAATGTCGGCAAGTCGACCCTGTTCAACGCCCTGACCAAGAACGACGTGCTCGCGGCCAACTACCCGTTCGCCACCATCGAGCCCAACGTCGGTGTCGTCGGCGTCCCGGACCCCCGGCTCGACAAGCTCGCCGAGCTCTTCGGCTCCGCCCGCAAACTGCCCGCCACCGTCGACTTCGTCGACATCGCCGGGATCGTGAAGGGCGCCTCCGAGGGTGAGGGCCTGGGCAACAAGTTCCTGGCGAACATCCGTGAGTCCGATGCGATCTGCCAGGTCATCCGTGCCTTCAAGGACGAGAACGTCGTCCACGTCGACGGCAAGATCTCGCCCAAGAGCGATATCGAGACGATCAACACCGAGCTGATCCTCGCCGATCTCCAGACCATCGAGAAGGTGCTGCCGCGCCTGGTCAAGGAGTCGCGGATCCAGAAGGACAAGCAGGCCCAGGTCAAGGCGGTCGAGGAGGCCAAGGCCATCCTCGAGGAGGGCCGCACCCTCTTCTCCGCGGGCATCGTCCAGGGCAGCGAGCGCGCCGAGCTCCTCCACGAGCTGCATCTGCTGACCACCAAGCCCTTCCTCTACGTCTTCAACGTCGACGAGGACGAGCTGACCGACGACGCCTTCAAGGCCGAGCAGTGCGCCCTGGTCGCCCCCGCCGAGGCGATCTTCCTCAACGCCAAGCTGGAGGCCGACCTCGCCGAGCTCGACGAGGACGAGGCCCTGGAGCTGCTCCAGTCCGTCGGCCAGGACGAGCCGGGCCTGGCCACCCTGGCCCACGTCGGCTTCAACACCCTGGGCCTCCAGACCTACCTCACGGCAGGCCCCAAGGAGTCCCGCGCCTGGACCATCAAGAAGGGCGCCACGGCCCCCGAGGCCGCCGGTGTGATCCACACCGACTTCCAGAAGGGCTTCATCAAGGCCGAGGTCATCTCCTTCGACGAACTCGTCGAAACCGGCTCCGTCGCGGAGGCCCGCGCGGCGGGCAAGGCGCGGATGGAGGGCAAGGACTACGTGATGCGGGACGGGGACGTGGTGGAGTTCCGCTTCAACGTCTGACGTCGCACCACATACGAGGGGGCCGGGCTCGATGAGCCCGGCCCTCGGCGTTGTCAGACCAGGTGTCCTCAGGGGGTGAGGCTGTCCAGATCGAGATCGATCGGGAACGGCACCGGCCGTTTGAGGGTGTTGCGGAAGATGCCCGCCGGTGCGTAGCCACCTGTCGGCCCGTCCAGCTCGTAGACGTGTACGACGGGGGCGCCGTGCTCGTCCTCGATGCACCAGTAATGCGGGATCCCGGCCTCGGCGTACTTGCGGAGTTTGACGGTCCGGTCGCGGTGGGCGGACTCGGGTGACACGACCTCGATCACGAGGCGGACCTGCTCCGGCGCGTACCAGGTGCGGTCGGCGACGAACGGAGCGGTGGTGAGCAGCAGATCCGGCTCGGGGCGATTGCGCTCGTCGAGGCGGATCGTCATCTCCCGGTCGGCCTCGAAGCCCTCGGGAGCCTGCTGCTCGAGCGCGACCGTGAGCCTGGTGACGAGGCGGCCGTGCCACGACCGCTGGGGGGACATCATGAAGACGAGCGCTCCGTCGATGAGCTCGGTGTGGCGGGGCGCCTCGGGAAGGCGGTCCAGATCCTCCGCGAACCAGCCTTCAGCGCGTGGCGGGCGCATCCAGTCGGGCAGTGCGGTCATGGTGCAACCCTAGCGATTCGGGAGGTGCGGCGACATGCCGATCGGCCGACCGCCGTATCCGGCGGGAGCGGGGTCAGCCCTGGTCCGCCAGTTCTGCGATGACCTGGGCATGGCAGGGCTGCGGGACGCACCAGCAGCCGAGGCGGTGGCCGCGGAGGGCGGGGAGGAGGGCCATGAGGTCGGGGCGGGCGAGCAGGTGGGCGCGGTACTTCTCCAGGACCTCCTCGCGGGTGCCGTCCGGGCCGGGGCGGTAGGGGCTGGCCAGCGGGGAGGCGTCGAGGTGCCAGCCGCCGCGGTGCATGGCCCGGCCGACGTAGACCACGTCGGCGTAGTCCGGGTCGTCGCGGTGGCCCTTGAGGTTGACGACGGTCGTCTCGGACATGGGCGGTTCCTTCCGGCTCCGTCAGCCGCTCCGCGGTGCGTCCATGACCGCGCAGGTGGTGGTGGCGTGTGCGTACAGCTTGCCGTCGGCCGCGCCGATGACCCGCGCCTCGGCGGTCGCGGTCGTGCGGCCCGTGTGCAGGACCGTACCCTCGCAGCGCAGTCGCGGGGTGTCGGCGAAGACCGGGCGCACCAGATGGACCCCCAGTTGGGCGGTGGTGTAGAGGCGTCCGGCGGGGAGGGTCGACAGGACGGCGCAGCCGAGGGCCGAGTCGAGGAGGGTGGCCAGGAAGCCGCCGTGGACGGAGCCCATCGGATTGAGCAGGTGCTCCCCGGGTTCGCCCTCGAAGACCGCGCGTCCCTCGGCGGCGTCCACCAGCCGGAAGCCGAGGGTGGAGCCGATCGGCGGTGCGGGCCGCCGTCCGTCCAGGATCCGCTGGAGCACCTCGAGGCCCGAGCGATGGCCGTCCTCGGGGTCGGGGGCCGGCGGCTCCCAGGTGTGGGTGCGGGTGCGCGCGGTGCGGGTGTCGGTCATCGGTGGTGCGTCCGTTCTCGCAGGCCGGCTGGGGCCGGGTCGGCCGGGGCCGGGCGGTGCCCGGGTTGGTGAGCCCTCACGCTAGGTCCGCGGCCGGTCGCCTCCCAGTGTCGGAAACGACGGTTCCGATACCGTTTCCGTCATGGACATCGCGGTGCTGGCCTATGACGGCTGCTTCGACTCCGGCCTCGCGGCCTTCCTCGACGTACTCCGGGGCGCCAACGGGATGCGCCGGGAGCTGCCGCAGCCCCCGCCCGCCTGGCGGGTCACCACCGTGGGCTTCCGCCGCCGGGTGCGCACCGGCGCCGGGCTGGAGGTGACCACCGCGCCGGTGGCCGAGGCGGCGGACGCGGATCTGCTGCTGGTCCCGGCGCTGGCGGAACGGCGGCCGGAGGTGCTGCTCGCCCATGTCGCCGGGGAGCCGTCGGCGGCGGCGCGGGATCTGGTGGCGCGGACCCGGGAGCGGGGCGCCCCGGTGGCCTCGGCCTGTACGGGGACGTTCCTGCTGGCCGAGGCGGGCGTGCTGGAGGGGCGGCGGGCGACCACCAGCTGGTGGCTGGCGCCGGTCTTCCGCAAGCGGTACCCCGGGGTCACGGTCGACGAGACGCGGATGGTGTGTGCGTCGGACGGGGTGATCACCGCCGGGGCGGCCTTCGGCCATGTGGATCTCGCCCTCGCGGTGGTCCGGATGACCAGCCCCGCGCTGGCCGACCTCGTCACCAGCTATCTGGTGGTGGACGAGCGGCCCGCGCAGTCGGCGTACACCATCCCCAGCGCCCTCGCCCAGAGCGACCCCGTGGTCGCCGGGTTCGAGCGCTGGGTCCGGCAGCGGCTGGAGGAGCCGGTGAGCGTGGCCGACGCCGCGCGCTCCCTCGGCGTCAGCGAACGCACCCTCCAGCGCACCGTGCGCCGCACCCTCGGCACCTCACCGGTGCGCTTCGTCCAGGACCTGCGGGTCGAGCGGGCCTCGCATCTGCTGCGCACCACCGGACTGTCGCTGGAGGCCATCGCCCGCAAGGTCGGCTACGAACACGCCAACACCCTGCGGGTGCTGCTGCGGGAGCGCACCGGCGCCACGGCCGGGGCGCTGCGCTCCCGCTGAGTTCAGGCAGAGTGAACTCAGGCCGCGTCCCGCTGCCTCACGGCTGCGCGGGCTTGTCCTTCCCGAACAGCCAGACGTCGTAGAGCTTCGTGAGGTCCTTGCCCGAGATCCGCTCGGACAGCGCGATGAACTGCTTGGTGGTGGCGTTGCCGTGCCGGTGGTCCTTGACCCAGGTGCGCAGGATGGTGAAGAAGTCCCTGTCGCCGACGGCCCGGCGCAGCTTGTGCAGCACCATCGCCCCGCGTCCGTAGACCGGCGCGTCCGAGACCCGCGCGGCGCTCGGCGGAGCGGCGGGGGCGAAGTCCCAGATGCCGCCGCTCTCGTCGTCGGTGCCGTCGTAGAAGTCGCGGAAGGTCCGGTCGGCGGTGCGGCCGCCGTGGTCCTCCTCCCACAGCCACTCGGCGTAGGTGGCGAACCCCTCGTTGAGCCACATGTCCTTCCACAGACGGGGGGTGACCGAATTGCCGAACCACTGGTGGGCCAGTTCGTGGACGAGGAGGATCTCGTCCGGCGCGCTGGCGAAGTACGGCTTGGTCTGGGTCTCCAGGGCGTAGCCGAGCCCGGGCAGATGGTCGACGATCGCGCCGGTGGAGGAGAACGGGTAGCGGCCGAAGGTCCGGCTCTCCCAGTCGGTCACCTTGGTGATCTGGTCGGGCACCTTGGTGGAGTCCCCCGCCTCGTCGGGGTCGACCGCGACGTACTGGGGGAGTTCACCATCGGTGGTCGTGCTGTGCACATCGAAGTCGCCGACCGCGACGGTGGCCAGGTAGGAGGCCATCGGCTCCGCGGAGCTCCAACGGAACGTGGTGTGACGGCCGTGGGTCTTCCGCTGCTTCAACTCCCCGCCCGAGACGGCGGTCAGCCCCTTGGGCACGGTCACGGTGATGTCGTAGCGGGCCTTGTCGGAGGGGTGGTGGTTGCCGGGGAACCAGGCCATGGAGCCGGTCGGTTCACCGAGTCCGACGGCGCCGTCGTCCGTCTCGATCCAGCCCTCCTCGGACCCGTCCGGATCCTTGATGGTCTTCGGCTTGCCGTCGTAGACCACCGTGGCGGTGAAGGCGCGGCCCTTGGGGAGGGCGGCGGCCGGGGTGAGCTTCAGCTCGGTGCCCTGCCGCTCGGCCTCGGCCGTCCGTCCGTTCACCGTCGCCTTGCGGACGCGCAGCCCGGCGAAGTCGAGGTGGAAGGAGCTCAGGGCGCTGGTGGCGCGGGCGGTGATCTTGGCAGTGCCCTTGAGGCGGTTGGTGTCGGGCGTGTAGTCGAGCGTCAGCCGGTAGTCGGTGACGTCGTAGCCGCCGTTGCCCATCTTCGGAAAGAGCTTGTCGCCGACGCCGGCGGCGCCCGGCTTGGCCCCGCGGACACGGTCAGGGCCGTCCTGTCCGCCGGAGGCTCCGGTACAGGCCGCGCTCAGGACGAGCAGCAGGGCGGTGGACACGACGCGTGGACGGCGACGAGGGGACAACGGACGCTCCTTGGTCAGGTGAGCTGGTGATCGCCAATGAAACCGACTGAACGGGGCATTGTCGAAGGAGTCCAAGTAAACGTCGTTGAGCTGGGGTTCACCACTTCTGGTGAAGCTCTGGCCTTCAGTTGCGAACGGCAACCCTCGGTTGCCAAGCTGTTGCCGACTGTCAACCACTGGGAGTGCACGTGGCCTTTGGTGACCAGCCCGCATATCTCCGCGTCGCCGACGATCTCAGGAAGAAGATCGCCGCGGGCGAGCTGCCACCCCACGCGCGTCTTCCCTCCCAGGCGCGGATCCGCGAGGAGTACGGGGTCTCGGACACCGTCGCGCTCGAGGCCCGCAAGGTACTGATGGCCGAGGGGCTGGTGGAGGGCCGCTCCGGCTCGGGCACCTATGTGCGCCCCCAGCTCGTCCCGCGGCTGCTCTCCCGCGCCGGGTACCACGGCTCGGGCCCGTCCTCCCCGTTCCGCCAGGAACAGGCCGACGACCGGGTCATCGGCACCTGGGACGCGGTGAGCGAGCAGGAGGAGGCCGGGCGGGAGACCGCGGAGCGGCTGGGTATCGAGCCCGGTGGCAGGGTGATGCGCACCCGCTATCTCTTCCGCTCGGGCGGGGAGCCGGTGATGTTCTCCACCTCCTGGGAGCCGCTCGCGATCACCGGCCGCACCCCGGTGATGCTCCCCGAGGAGGGTCCGCTGGCCGGGCGCGGGGTGGTCTCCCGGATGGCCGCCCTCGACCTGGTGGTGGACAACGTGACCGAGGAGGTCGCGGCGCGCCCCGGTCTGGCGGAGGAGGTGCTCGCGCTCGGCGGGGTGCCGGGCCACGCGGTGCTGGTCGTCTCCCGTACGTACCGCGCGGGCGGGCGTCCGGTGGAGACGGCGGATGTGGTGGTGCTGGCCGAGCGCTATCGGGTCGCCTACCACCTGCCGGTGAAGTGACCCCGGGCGCCGCCCTGTTGGGGCGGCGCCGTCGATTGCGCGGCCCCTCGAACGCCAACTCCCTTTGCCTCAGGCGAATTTGAGCTCGATTTGAGCTCATCTGAATTTGAGGTAGATTTGAGCCGCGTATCTGCCGGGGAACTCCGGATCGAAGTCCGGCACATCGGACTCAACTCGCGTCACTCATCCATCGCGGGCCATTTGAGATAGCCGGGTACGAACATTCATCAAGAGCCCTTGGAACCGGGTTGCGTTACGCAGGATTACCGGGGCGCTACAGATTTTCCGAGGGTGATCCGTAGAGATTTCGCGAAGGTGGGGTTCGGCGGCCCCAGTCTCTGCTTTCCGTGTGTTTTGCCAGCCTTTGACCTGCGACGATGTGTTGCGCACATCACACCAGCGGTCTGGAGCTCAAGATCAGCTCAAACCCGTGAAGTGGGCCTTCAATTCGCTTGTACGATGACGCCCGTTTGCATCAGGTGCAGGTACTGGGGGTTGAAAGGAGCGTCAGGGCGTTGAGCACTGAACAAGGAGCCCACACGCATTACAAAAGGTCACTGGGAACAGTGGCTCTGACCGCCGTGGGTCTCGGTTCCATAATTGGCTCCGGATGGCTGTTCGGCGCTGAGCGGGCCGCTGCGCTCGCCGGTCCCGCCGCCATCCTGGCCTGGGTGATCGGCGCCGTCGTGGCGCTGACCATCGCCCTGACCTATTCCGAGCTCGGCTCGATGTTCCCGAAGGCCGGCGGCATGGTCCGCTACGGTCAGTACTCGCACGGTTCGCTCGCCGGATACCTGGCCGCCTGGGCCAACTGGATCGCGATCGTCTCCGTGATCCCCGGTGAGGCCACCGCCTCGGTCCAGTACATGAGCTCCTGGGACTTCGGCTGGGCCAAGGAGCTGTACGACGGCAAGGAGCTCACCGGCACCGGTGTCGCCCTCGCCTCGGTGCTGCTGGTCTTCTACTTCTTCCTGAACTGGTTCGCGATCACGCTCTTCGCGAAGACCAACACCGCGATCACCGTCTTCAAGGTGGTCGTCCCGGCCCTGACCGCGGGCGCCCTGCTGCTGTCGCACTTCGACACCGGCAATGTCACGGACAACGGCGGCTTCACCCCCAACGGCTGGAGCTCGGTCTTCACCGCGGTCGCCGTCTCCGGCATCGTCTGGGCCTACAACGGCTTCCAGTCCCCGCTGAACATGGCGGGCGAGGCGCGCAACCCCGGGAAGTCGCTGCCCAAGGCCGTCATCAGCTCCATCCTGATCGCCCTGGTGATCTACGTCGCACTGCAGATCGCCTTCCTGACCGCCGTCCCGGCGGCCGATCTGGCGGACGGCGGCTGGTCGGGCCTGTCCTACAACTCGCCGCTCGCCGACCTCTCCCTCGCCTGGGGCCTGAACTGGCTGGCGCTGCTGCTGTACGCCGACGCCTTCGTCTCCCCGTCCGGCACCGGCATGATCTACGCGGCCACCACCTCCCGGATGATCCAGGGTGTCCAGGAGAACGGCCACCTGCCGGGGATCTTCGGCAAGGTCGACGCCAAGACCGGTATCCCGCGCCCGGCGCTGCTGCTCAACCTGGTGATCGCCTTCGCCTTCCTCGCCGTCTTCCGCGGCTGGGGCTCGCTGGCCGAGATCGTCTCCGTGGCCACCGTGATCTCCTACATCACCGGCCCGGTCGCCGTGATGTCGCTGCGCCGCCTCTCCCCGGACCTGCCGCGTCCGGTCCAGCTGCGCGCGATGCCGGTCATCGCCCCGGTCGCGATGGTCTTCGGCTCGCTGGTGCTCTACTGGGCCCGCTGGCCCCTCACCGGCAAGGTGATCTTCATCATGGCGATCGGTCTGCCGGTCTGGGCCTGGTACGAGCTGCGCAAGCCGTGGGCCGAGCTGCGCCCGCACCTGGCGGCCGGTGCCTGGATGGTGGCCTACCTGCTGGTCATGGCGGCGGTCTCGTGGGCCGGCGGTGAGGAGTTCGGCGGCCGCGGCTATCTGCCCGAGGGCTGGGACATCCTGGTCGTCGCCGCGATCGGTCTCGCGTTCTACTTCTGGGGCGTGCGCAGCTCCTGGCGCAATCCCACGCTGCTGGAGGCGGAGCGGGAGCTGGCCGACGCCGCCGCCGAGGAGGCCGCAGAAGCCGACGGGGCCGACGACGACCTCGACAAGACGCCGGTCCGCGTCTGAGTTCACCGGTCCGCATGGCCGGATGCGTGCCTCCACGTGAGAACACGTATCCGCTGAGTGAAGGTTGGGCGTAGGCTCGGGCATATGCGGACCGGGAATTCCTTGACGGTCCCGCGACGGCGTCAGCCGTCGCGGGACCGGATGACGGAGGGGGCGGGGAGATGAGTGACGGCACCGCGGTACTGCCATGGCTCGTGATCCGCCAGGACGACAACGGCAACCGCTACCGCGTCGGCCGGTACGCCACGCGGTCGGAGGCCCAGGAGGTGGCCGACCGGCTCGACGCCCAGGGTCCGGAGCACCTCTACGTGGTGGAGCGCACCGCCGCCTCCCGGCAGGCGCAGTAGCCGCGGTAGCAGGCGCGCCGCGCGTTCCCCATCGCCTAGGGTTCCCGCATGAGCGAGCGCGTGGTGGTGGGCGGAGCCGTTTTCGACGAGGGGCGTCTGCTGGCCGCCCGGCGCAGCGCCCCGCCGGAGCTCGCCGGCCGCTGGGAGCTCCCGGGCGGCAAGGTCGAACCGGGGGAGACCCCGCCGCGGGCCCTGGTCCGCGAGTTGCGGGAGGAGCTGGGCGTCGAGGTCCGGCCGCTGGAGCCGCTGGCCGGTGAATGGCCGCTGAAACCGGGTTATGTGCTGCGGGTGTGGACCGCGCGGCTGGTCTCCGGTACGCCCCGTCCGCTCCAGGACCACGACGAGCTGCGCTGGCTCACCCCCGACCGGGTGGACGAGGTCGACTGGCTGGACCAGGACCGTCCCGCGGTGGCGCAGGCCGTCCGCCTGCTGCGCGCCGAACGCACTCCGCCGCGCACCCGCTGACGCCCGTCCGGACGATAGGACGCCCCGGATATCGGGTATGTGCTGATTAACCTCCCTGAATCCCTACATTCCGGAGGGGCTGCACCGGGGCTGGGAAGTGATCGGCGTGAGTGACAGCGCAGGGCGGGCCGGACCGAGGCCCGGCTTCGCCGAGTGGATCTTCCCCGCCGAGCCGGGGGCGGTCCGCACCGCCCGCTGTCGGGTTCAGGCCGTGCTGGAGGAGTGGGGGCTGTCCGCCATGAGCGATGTCACAGTGCTTCTGGTGAGCGAACTGGTCACCAACGCGCTGCGGTACGCCAGCGGCCCGATCGGGCTGCGGATGTACGCCCGCCGCGAAAACCGTTCGTCACCCGGATCCGTACTGATGGTCGAAGTGTCGGATCCGCTGGCCGATCCGCCGCGGGCGCGGGCCGCCGGGGCCGAGGACGAGGGTGGTCGTGGCCTGGAGTTGGTGGCCCGCACGGCGCTGCACTGGGGGACCCGGAGCAGGCACGCGGGAAAAACCGTGTGGTTCGAGTTGGCTCTGCCCGGTTAGGAGTGTGGGGGAGCGCTGATCTTGAGCGCTTAACCAAAAGCCGGGACGGAAACTGATTGCGGGCTGAGATAGTGCTGTGATCGTGAAGACCGTACTCCGGATGGCCGAGGTGCTGGATACTCGGCTATCTGTAGCCGGTCGGAGCACCTGAGCCGGAGGGGACGGGCGCATGAGCGAGAAGCCAGCGGGGGCTGAGATGCCCGAGGAGTCGGTTGGTTCGCAGGTGTCGCCGGTGTCGGAAGTGTCGCCGGAGACACAGGTGTCCCAGGTGTCGCCGGTATCGCACATGTCGTCGATGTCGGCCATGTGGCAGAGCAGTCCCCCCGGATCCCTCTACGACTACATCCGTGTCGCCTCCTTCGCGCTGGGGGCCGACGGACGGATCACCCAGTGGAGCGAGCGGGCCGAGGAGCTGCTGGGTCTGACGGCCCGGCAGGCCATCGGCAGGGACCCGGTGGACGCGTTCGTTCCGTCCGAGCTGCGCGACACCGGCCACCGCAAGGTCGCCGACATCCTGGATGGCCGGGAGTGGACCGGACTGGTCCCCTACCGCAACCCCGGGGCACCGCATGAGCACGGTGTGGCCGAGGTCTATGTGATGCCCTCTCAGGACGAGGACGGTGAGCGCTCGGCGCTGTGCATCGCGGTCGATGTGAGCGCGCTCCGCGGCCTGGAAACCGACCTTGCCGCTTCACAGGCCGTTTTCGGTCAATCTCCGCTCGGTTTCTTTCTCTTCGGTACCGATCTCCGCATGCTTCGGGTCAATGAGCGCTTCGCCAAGGTCTTCGGCCGCCCGGCCGAGGCCTACCGCGGCGCCACCGCGCACGATCTGCTGCCGCGCGGTGAGGCCGAGCGGCTCGGCGCCGCCCTGCGCCAGGTCCTGGACACCGGCAAGTCGCTCACCGACATGCCGGTCGTGGGCACCGTGCCCGGCAGCCCCGACCGGCGCCGCTGGTCGGTCTCGCTGTACCGGCTGCACAGCAGTTCCGGCCGCCCCATCGGCGTCGCCGGACTCGCCACCGACGTCACCCGCCGCCGCCGGGCCGAACAGGAGGCCGCGGGCGTACGGCGCAATCTGGCGCTGCTCAACGAGGCGGGCGCCCGAATAGGCACCTCGCTCGACCTGGAGACCACCGCCCGCGAACTGCTGGACGTGGCCGTCCCCCAGTTCTGCGACCTGGCCTCGGTCGACCTGTACCAGGGGCTGCTGTCCGGCGACGAGACTCCGCAGGGCCTGGCCGACGGCAGCGCCGAACTGCGCCGCGTCGCGTTCGCCTCCGCGGTCTCCGACGGCCCGGTCGCCTTCGGCGACATCTGCCGCGCCGACACCGACGGCGGACTGCCCAAGCCCGTCCAGGTCGGCGAGGTCCACCGCTACCCCTTCCACTCCCTGTGCGCCGGGGTGCTGCGCACCGCCCAGGTCAAGGTCGTCCCCGGCCGGGACAGCGGCGAGGGCCCCGAGCTCGGCGCGATGCTCCAGTCCACCCTGGTGGTACCGATGGTGGCGCGGGACACCGTGGTGGGCCTGGCCCAGTTCTCCCGCACCAAGGGCAGTGAGCCCTTCGGCGAGCGGGACCGCGCCCTCGCCGTCGAGCTGGCCGCCCGCGCGGCCGTCAGCATCGACAACGCCCGGCTCTACCGCAGGGAGCACGAACGGGCCCTGATACTCCAGCGCAGTCTGCTGCCGCCGGGCGACCCCGAGGCCGCCGGACTCGATATCGCCTGCCGCTATCTGCCGGGGAACGCGGCGACCGAGGTCGGCGGTGACTGGTTCGACGTCATCGAGCTGCCCGGCCACCGCACCGCGCTGGTGGTCGGCGATGTGATGGGCCGGGGGCTGCGCGCCGCCGTCGCGATGGGCGAACTGCGCACCGCCGTCCGCACCCTGGCGCTGCTGGACCTGGAGCCCGCCGAGGTGCTCTCGGCGCTCGACGAGATCGCCCGTGGGCTCGGCGCGCCCAGCGGTTCGCACACCCCGGCCCGCTCCGGGTCACGCGCCCGCTCCGGCGCCGAGGACTCCTCCGACCTGTCCGAGGTCTACCTCGCCACCTGTGTCTACGCGGTGTACGACCCCGTCACCCGCCGCTGCACCTTCGCCAACGCCGGACATCTGCCCCCCGTCCTCGTCGAACCCGGCGAGGACGCGCTGCTGATGGAGGTGCCCCCGGGGATGCCGCTGGGGGTGGGCGGGGAGCCGTTCGAGGAGATCGAGGTCGAACTCCCCGACGGCGCGCTGCTGGCCCTCTACACCGACGGCCTCGTCGAGTCCCGTGACCACCCGCTGGACGAGGGTCTCCAGGACTTCCGGGCGGCCCTGTCCTCGCATGACGGCACCCGGGTGCCCGACAGCTCCCTGGAGGACATCTGCGACCACGTGCTGAGCGGTCTGGACACCCACCACGGCGAGGACGACATCGCGCTGCTGATGGCCCGGGTCCAGGGGCTGCCGCAGGAGTCGGTGGGGGACTGGAAGCTGCCGAGCGCGCCCCAGTCGGTCGGCCGCGCCCGGGAACTGGCCCGGGAGCAACTGGAGTCCTGGCAGCTCGACGATCTGGTGGACACCACCGAGCTGCTGGTCAGCGAGCTGGTGACCAACGCGCTGCGGTACGGCGAGGGGGAGATCCGGCTGCGGCTGCTGCTGGACCGCACCCTGGTCTGCGAGGTCTGGGACGGCGGACTGGTACAACCCCGGCGGCGGCGTGCCCGGGACACCGACGAGGGCGGCCGGGGGCTCCAGCTGGTGGGGCTGCTCAGCGCCGCCTGGGGCAGCCGGCGCACCCCGCACGGCAAGACGGTCTGGTTCGAACTGGCCCTCCCCGACGGCCGGTCCAGCGGACCGGACTCGGTCGAGGCGCTGCTGAGCCTGTGGTGAACCGGTGTGACGGCGCGGGGGTCCGCACCGTCACACCGAACGGGCGGTGGCGGATCAGCCGTCCCGGCGGCGGATCTTGTTGCCCAGCCAGACCAGCGGGTCGTACTTGCGGTCCACCGCCCGCTCCTTGAGCGGGATCAGCGCGTTGTCGGTGATCTTGATCCCCTCCGGGCAGACATCCGTACAGCACTTGGTGATGTTGCAGTAGCCCAGACCGTGGTCCTCCTGGGCACCGCGCTTGCGGTCGATCCCGCTGTCGGCCGCCGCGTCCAGCGGATGCATGTCCAGCTCAGAGACCCGCATCAGGAAGCGCGGTCCGGCGAACGCCTCCTTGTTCTGCTCGAAGTCACGCAGCACATGACAGGTGTCCTGGCACAGGAAGCACTCGATGCACTTGCGGAACTCCTGTGAGCGCCCGACGTCCTCCTGCCGCATCCGGTACTCACCCGGTTTGAGGTCCGAGGGCGGGACGAAGGACGGCACCTCCCGTGCCTTGGCGTAGTTGAAGGACACATCCGTCACCAGGTCCCGGACCACGGGGAAGGCCCGCAGCGGGGTGATGGTGATCGTCTCGTCACGCTCGAAGACCGACATCCGGGTCATGCACATCAGCCGGGGGCGGCCGTTGATCTCCGCGCTGCACGAACCGCATTTGCCCGCCTTGCAGTTCCAGCGGACGGCCAGGTCCGGGGCCTGGGTCGCCTGGAGCCGGTGCACGATGTCCAGCACGACCTCGCCGTCATGGACCTCCACCTGGAAGTCCTTCAGACCGCCGCCGTCCACATCGCCCCGCCACACCCGGAAGCGGGCCTCGTACGCACTCACTGGGTCAGCTCCTCGTCCGTCAGGTACTTCATCAGCTCGTCCTTCTCGAACAGGCCGAGCAGATCGGGGCGGATGGGCGGCATCTCCCGGCGGTCCAGCCGGATCTGGCCGTGGCACGCGTCGGGCGCGGCCAGACCGCCGGAGGGGTCCGAGAGCCGGCAGACCAGATTGACCCGCCGCCACTCGCGGTCCATCTGCGGATAGTCGTCCCGGGTGTGGCCGCCGCGGCTCTCGCTCCGCTCCAGCGCCGCCCGCGCCACGCATTCGCTGACCAGCAGCATGTTGCGCAGGTCGATCGCCAGGTGCCAGCCGGGGTTGAACTGTCGGTGGCCCTCGACCCCGGCCCGCCGCGCCCGCGTCCGCAGACCCGACAGCCGGTGCAGCGCCTCCTCCATCTCCCCGGCCTTCCGGATGATCCCCACCAGGTCGTTCATCGCCTGCTGGAGTTCCTGGTGGAGGGTGTAGGGATTCTCGGCCGGGGCCGCGGAGCCGGCGGCCGCACCGCCCTCGGCGCTGAACGGGCGCAGCGCCTCGGCCGCCGCCAGGTCCAGCTGTGCCTCGTCCGGGACCGCCCGGGGGCCCGAGCGGGCACTGTCCTGGGCGTACTTGGCGGCGTAGAGCCCGGCCCGCCGTCCGAAGACCAGCAGGTCGGAGAGGGAGTTGCCGCCCAGCCGGTTGGAGCCGTGCATCCCGCCCGCGACCTCGCCCGCGGCGAACAGCCCGGGAACTCCGGTGGCCGCCGCGGTGTCCGGGTCGACGTCCACCCCGCCCATCACGTAGTGGCAGGTGGGGCCGACCTCCATGGGCTCGGCGGTGATGTCCACGTCCGCCAGTTCCTTGAACTGGTGGTGCATGGAGGGCAGCCGCCGCTTGATCACCTCGGCCGGCATCCGGGTGGAGACGTCCAGGAAGACCCCGCCGTGCGGGGAGCCGCGGCCCGCCTTCACCTCGGCGTTGATGGCGCGGGCCACCTCGTCGCGGGGGAGCAGCTCGGGCGGGCGGCGGTTGTGGTCCGGGTCCTCGTACCAGCGGTCGCCCTCGTCCTCGGACTGTGCGTACTTCTCCTTGAAGACGTCCGGGATGTAGTCGAACATGAACCGCTTGCCCTCGCTGTTGCGCAGCACCCCGCCGTCCCCGCGCACCGACTCGGTGACGAGGATCCCCTTGACCGAGGGCGGCCAGACCATGCCGGTCGGGTGGAACTGCACGAACTCCATGTTGATCAGCGGGGCTCCGGCGAGCAGCGCCAGCGCGTGGCCGTCGCCGGTGTACTCCCAGGAGTTGGAGGTCACCTTGAAGGACTTGCCGATACCGCCGGTGGCCAGCACCACGGCCGGGGCGTCGATCGCGAAGAAGCGGCCGGACTCGCGTTCGTAGCCGAAGACCCCGCAGACCCGCTCGCGGTCCTTGAGGATCCGGGTGACGGTGCACTCCTGGAAGACCTTCAGCCGGGACTCGTAGTCCCCGGTCTCGGCCTTGTCCTCCTGCTGGAGGGAGACGATCTTCTGCTGGAGGGTGCGGATCAGCTCCAGGCCGGTGCGGTCACCGACATGGGCCAGCCGGGGGTACTCATGGCCCCCGAAGTTCCGCTGGGAGATCCGGCCGTCCGCGGTGCGGTCGAAGAGCGCTCCCCAGGTCTCCAGCTCCCAGACCCGGTCCGGGGCCTCCTGGGCGTGCAGTTCGGCCATCCGCCAGTGATTGAGGAACTTGCCGCCGCGCATGGTGTCCCGGAAGTGCACCTGCCAGTTGTCGCCCTCGTTGACATTGCCCATGCTGGCGGCGATACCGCCCTCGGCCATCACCGTATGGGCCTTGCCGAACAGCGACTTGCAGATGACGGCGCAGCGCATGCCCTGTTCCCGGGCCTCGATCGCGGCCCGCAGCCCGGCGCCCCCGGCGCCGACCACGACCACGTCCCACGCCTGCCGCTCGACTTGCGTCATCGGTTGAAGCACCTCTCCTAGAAAAAGCGCGGATCGTCGAAGGCACCGCTCGCGAGCAGATAGACATAGAAGTCCGCGACGGCGACGCTGATCAGGGACGCCCAGGCCAGCTGTGCATGACGGGCGTTGAGCCTGCTGACCCCTTCCCAGAGCCGGTAGCGCACCGGATGCCGGGAGAAGTGCTTGAGCCGGCCGCCGACGATATGGCGGCAGGAGTGGCAGGAGAGGGTGTAGGCCCAGATCAGCGTGATGTTGACGAGCAGGATCAGCGTCCCGAGGCCCATATGGCCCCACCGGCCGTGCTCATCGCGGAAGCCGAGCACCGTGTCATAGCTGAGGATCCCGGCGACGATCAGCGCGAAGTAGAAGAAGTAGCGGTGCATGTTCTGGAGGATCAGCGGGAAGCGGGTCTCTCCGGTGTAGCGGGAGCGCGGCTCGGCGACGGCGCAGGCGGGTGGTGAGGCCCAGAAGCCCCGGTAGTACGCCTTGCGGTAGTAGTAGCAGGTCAGCCGGAAGCCGAGCGGGAAGATCAGGATCAGCAGGGCGGGGGAGAGGCCCCACCACGCGCCGAAGATCTCCCAGTTGGCGCCGCCCTTCATCGGTACGCAGTTCTGCGCGATACAGGGCGAGTAGAACGGTGAGACATACGGCTCTGCGTAGTAGTCGTCCCCGGCGAAGGCGCGCCAGGTGGAGTAGACGATGAACGCGAGCAGCCCGGCGGCGGTCGCCGCGGGAGCCAGCCACCACCGGTCGGTGCGCAGATGACGGGAGGGGATGGCGGCCCTGGACGGGCCGTGCACCCCGCCCGGGGGCGCCTCCCGGTCGGTGGACGTGGTGGCTTGGGGGTCGGTGCCTGTGGCCAAGTGGAACTCCGCGGTGGAGTGGTGTGGGGGACGGTGGGGTCGTGCACCCGTGCCGGTGCACCGGCACGCCCGTCACAGGGGCGGCCGGTGCACCGTGCCGTCCTCAGGGAGCGTGGCGATCGCGCGCGCCGAGGCCCTCGTCGTCGACGTCCGACCACAGCGCACTGTTGTACGGAGCGTCGGGGACCGGGACCATTTCGGGGCGTGGTCGCTCCTGGGGAGCCGTGGCGCGCAGCAGGGCGAGGCTCTCGCGGAGGTGGTCCGCGTCGGTGCGGACCCGTCGTATCTCCAGCCCGCCCGGACCCACCTGCTTCTCCAGCCGGTTGACCGAGCGGACCAGGTCATCGAGACAGCGCTGGACATTTGTCAGGTCGTCGTTCAAGGACATGACTTGCCCTCACTTCCGCGGTTGCGGTTGGCGACGGTCATGCGACAGCGAGTGTTACCCGTCACAGTCGTCGTTGGGAAGGGATCTGTCGCGATTCGCCGCGCCGCCGGTGGGATTACGCCTCCGTGCGCCGGAGTGCGCGCCCTGTGTTGTGATCCGGACGGGTGATCCTTTCCCCTCATGGCCGTCTCCGCGGGCGTCCCGGCGTGCTGTCCCGTGAACCGTCGCTTTGAGTGAGCAGTATATGCGATAAGCGTCATAATCCGCCAAAGACGCACATATCTGGCACACTCCGGAGGTTCGTCGCCATGTCCATCGCCAAGCGCCGCTGTGCCTTGCTGCTCGCCGCGGGTGTGATGCTGCCGCTGCCCGTCGCGCTGACCGGGTGCAGCTCCGATGAGGAGGGCGCCCCGCCACCCGCCTCCCGGGACATCGCCACGGCCGCCCGCTCCCGGACGACCGGGACCGGAACCCTGCGCTGGGCGCTGGACGCGACGCCCAAGACCTTCAACGCCTTCCAGTCGGCCGCCGACACCGGCACCACGCGGGTCGCGGGCGCGGTACTGCCCGCGCTCTACACGCTGGACGCCCGGGGCAAGCCGCAGCGCAACCCCGACTTCCTCAAGGACGCGGACGTCACCTCGACCGAGCCCAAGCAGGTCGTGGTCTACAAGCTCAACCCCGAGGCCGTCTGGAGCGACGGCCGCCCGCTGAGCGCGGAGGACTTCGCCGCCCAGTGGAAGGCGCTGCGCGGTACGGAGAACGCGTACTGGACGGCGCGGAACGCCGGGTACGACCGCATCGCCAAGATCGAGCCCGGGGACGGGGACCACGAGGTCAAGGTCACCTTCGCCAAGCCCTACACCGACTGGCGCTCGCTGTTCACCCCGCTCTATCCCAAGAGCGTGATGGACAACCCGGCGGTCTTCAACGCCGCGGCCAACAAGGGCCTCGCGGTCGGCGCCGGTCCCTTCATGGTCCGCGGTGTCACCACCGACGCGGTCACCCTGGTCCGCAACCCCCGCTGGTGGGGCGACCGGGCGCGGCTGAGCCGGATGGTCTTCCAGACCGTGCCCGCCGACAAGCGCGCCGACGCCCTGATCTCCGGCCGGGTCGATCTGGCCGAGGTCGACCGGGCCACCGCCCGCCGGATCCAGGCCACCGCTCCGTCCGGCAAGAAGCGGGCCGCCGGGGCCGCGTCCCGCACCGCCGGGGCCAACGCGCCGGACCTGGCCCGTGACGGCGGGCGGGCCGCGGACGCCCTGCACGACTGGGCCGCCGCGAACGCCTCGGACAAGAAGCGGGCCGAAACCATGGCCCTGAGCCGCTTCACCCTGCGCAAGGCGCTGGAGCCCGCCTACACCCAGCTGGCCCTGAACGGGACCAAGGGCCCGCTCGCCGATGAGCGGGTGCGCCGCGCGGTGGCCCGCGCGATCGACCGCAAGGCACTGGCGAAGCAGGTCCTCAAGCCCCTCGGCCTGCCCGCCGACCCCCTCGGCAACCATCTGCTGATGGCGGCGCAGAAGGGATACAAGGACCACAGCGGCGCCCTCGGCGCCTCCGACACCGAGGCCGCGCAGTCGCTGCTGGCGGACGCGGGCTGGCACGCGGCCGGCCCCCAGAAGCTGGACGGCAAGACGGACGACCTCGGCATCCGGCGCGCGGTGCCCAGTGACTCGGGCTCGGGGACGCCGTCCGCCACCGCCTCCGGTGGCGCGTCGGCGTCGGCGTCGGCGAGCGGCACCGCCGGCGCCGCGCCGTCCACCTCACCGTCCGCCATCGCGGGCGACGCCTCCCCGGCGGCGGGTGACGCGGGCCGCTCCGGGAACCTCCCGGACTCGGCGGTGGTCCGCAAGAAGGGCCGCCCGCTGGTGCTGCGCTTCGTCCTCCCCGCGGACAGCGGCAGCTCCTCGGTGCGCGCCGTCGGCGAGCGCATCGCGCGGATGCTGGAGGCGATCGGTGTCCGCACCGAGATCACCAAGGTCGAGGGCGAGGGCTACTTCCGCAACTACATCGCCTCCGGCAAGTACGACCTGGCCCTCTACTCCTGGCCCGCCACCGCCTACCCGGCCACCGACGGCCGTCCGATCTACGCCAAGCCGCAGCCGGCCGCCGACGGCTCGCTGGTGGTCGAGCAGAACTACACCCGGGTCGGCACCGACCAGATCGACCAGCTCTTCGACGAGGCGGTCTCCGAGCTGGACGGCGGCGCCTCGCGGTCGCTGGTCGGCCGGGCGGACGCCCGGATCTGGGCGGCGGCCGGTTCCGTCCCGCTCTACCAGCGGCCGGAGCTGGTGGCGATGCGCAAGGGCGTGGTGAACGCCGGTGCCTTCGGCTTCGTCACCCCGCGCTACCAGGACATCGGTTTCCGCAAGTGAACCCCCGGTCCGCCGGGCCCGGCCGCCGTGCCGGGCCCGGCGGACCGCCGTGTCCCGGAAAGCGCTCAACCCCCTTGTGACGCCCGCTCCCGGTGCGGAACCATGACCGTGATCATGACCCACCGTGCCGACACGGTGACCACACGGGGAAACGGGGAACGGGAATGAAGCGCGCACTGCGCACGGGGGCCGCCATCGCGGTGGTCGTCACGGCGGTGGCCGGATGCACCTCCGGCGATGGGGCCGAGGAGAAGCCGTCCGCCCGGGAGAAGAGCTGTGACCGGCCCGGGTACAGCTGGCTGAACGTCTCCCAGCGCCCGGTCGTGACCGATCTGAACAACGGCAGCTTCACCAAGGGACAGCAGGTCAGCACCAGGGAGCTGGACGAGGTCGCCCGCTACCGGGTCTCCGTCCGGGCCGACGGCCCCGCGGTGTCCGCCCCGGCGGTGCTCCGCTCCCTGGAGCGCCATGTCGGCACCGACCTGGCCTACGGGGCGAAGAAGCCCGGTAAGGCCACCGAGGACGATCCGGGGGTCTACGCGTCCCGCCGGGCCGAGAGGACCGGGTTCTACGTCACCGCCCGGGCGGTCGACCTGATCGAGGCCGACTTCCGCTACGTCTGCCCCGACAGCGCCTCGCGGGGGGTGGGCCACACGGTCACCTGGCAGTCCGCCGAGGAGATCATCGTCACCTGCGAAGCCGCCCCGAAGAAGGGCCGTGACGAGGCCGAGAGCGAGGTCGCGCGGCTGGGCTGCCGGAAGGGCGATCCGGCCCGGGCCTGACCTGGTGCCGGGCGGCCGGGGACGGGTGGCGGCGACCGTTCCCGTGCCGTCCCCTTACCATGGGGGTGAGGCCGTGGCGTGTTCTGCCCGGCGGGCGGGCGTACCGGACCGGGCGCGCCGTCATCCACGATTCCGGGAGAAGCGCCGCAAGTATGCCCACGCGTCACGACATCCGTAACGTCGCCATCGTCGCCCACGTCGACCACGGCAAGACGACCCTGGTCGACGCCATGCTCAAGCAGGCCGGCGCGTTCGCCGCCCACCAGCAGGTGGACGACCGGGTGATGGACTCCAACGACCTGGAGCGCGAGAAGGGGATCACCATTCTCGCCAAGAACACCGCCGTGAAGTACCACCCGGCGGACGGCGGGGACCCCGTCACCATCAACATCATCGACACCCCCGGCCACGCCGACTTCGGCGGTGAGGTCGAGCGCGGCCTGTCCATGGTCGACGCCGTGGTCCTGCTGGTGGACGCCTCCGAGGGCCCGCTGCCGCAGACCCGCTTCGTGCTGCGCAAGGCCCTCCAGGCCAAGCTGCCCGTCATCCTGTGCATCAACAAGACGGACCGCCCGGACTCCCGGATCGACGCCGTGGTCAACGAGGCGTACGACCTCTTCCTGGACCTGGACGCGACCGAGGAGCAGATCGAGTTCCCGATCGTCTACGCCTGCGCCCGGGACGGCGTGGCCTCGCTGAACAAGCCCGAGGACGGCACCGTCCCGGCCGACAGCGACAACCTCCAGCCCTTCTTCACCACTCTGCTGGAGACCGTCCCGGCGCCCGAGTACGACGCCGCCGCGCCGCTCCAGGCCCATGTCACCAACCTGGACGCGGACAACTTCCTCGGCCGTATCGCGCTGCTCCGCGTCGAGCAGGGCGAGCTGAAGAAGGGGCAGACGGTCGCCTGGATCAAGCGGGACGGCTCGATCGCCAACGTCCGCATCACCGAGCTGATGATGACCGAGGCGCTCACCCGCAAGCCCGCCGAGGTGGCCGGGCCCGGTGACATCTGCGCCGTCGCGGGTATCCCGGACATCATGATCGGCGAGACGCTGGCCGATCCGGAGAACCCGATCGCGCTGCCGCTGATCACCGTGGACGAGCCCGCGATCTCGATGACCATCGGCACCAACTCCTCGCCGCTGGTCGGCCGTGGCCCCGGTGGCAAGGGCGCCGACAAGTCGGCCGTGAAGGACCGCAAGGTCACCGCCCGGCTGGTCAAGGACCGGCTGGACCGCGAGCTGATCGGTAACGTCTCGCTGCGGGTGCTCCCCACCGACCGCCCGGACGCCTGGGAGGTGCAGGGCCGCGGTGAGCTGGCGCTGGCCATCCTGGTGGAGACCATGCGCCGGGAGGGCTTCGAGCTGACCGTCGGCAAGCCGCAGGTGGTCACCCGGGAGATCGAGGGCAAGGTCCACGAGCCGGTCGAGCGCATCACCATCGATGTGCCCGAGGAGCACATGGGCGCGGTCACCCAGCTGATGGGCACCCGCAAGGGCCGGATGGACAACATGTCCAACCACGGCTCCGGCTGGGTGCGGATGGAGTTCGTCGTCCCGTCCCGCGGTCTGATCGGCTTCCGTACCGAGTTCCTGACCCAGACCCGCGGCACCGGTATCGCCCACTCCATCCACGAGGGCCACGAGCCGTGGTTCGGCGAGCTCAAGACCCGGAACAACGGCTCCCTGGTGGCGGACCGCTCGGGCGCCGTGACCGCCTTCGCGATGATCAACCTCCAGGAGCGCGGCGTGCTGTTCGTCTCGCCGGGCACCGAGGTCTACGAGGGCATGATCGTCGGTGAGAACTCCCGCACCGACGACATGGACGTGAACATCACCAAGGAGAAGAAGCTCACCAACATGCGGTCCTCCACCGCGGATGTGACCGAGTCCCTGGTGCCGCCGCGGATGCTCTCCCTGGAGCAGTCCCTGGAGTTCTGCCGCGACGACGAGTGCGTCGAGGTGACCCCGGAGACGGTGCGCATCCGCAAGGTGGTGCTGGACGCCAAGGAGCGCGGCCGCGCCGCCTCCCGCGCCAAGCGCTGACGCGTACGCGGGCGCCCGTCACCCAGCGTGAGCGCTGGGTGGGTGCGTCCGTGAATCCGCCGGGCAGCCCGGACTCCCTCAGCCGTGAGGGGTCCGGGCTGCTGGCATGTCAGGAAGGTGTCGGTCAACAAGTTATCCGGGGGAAGGCGTCCGGATATCGGCCAGAGGGCTCCGCATGATGTGTTAACAGTCCGTTTCGCGTGTGTCTGTCAGTGGCGCTTTTGTCCGGATTTTGAAGCTCCGCGCGTAGATGATGTGACCAAAGCGAGACCCATAAGGTGTGGTTTACGGGGCGAGCGTGCTCAATCATGGGGTCCATTGAGCTCGGGTCAATGGGTCACACGCTGTGGGGAGCGCGGGCCTACGAGCACATCTGGGGGGTTCCGGACCCTTTCGCTGTCAGGGGTGTCAGCGTGCTTTCCGGACACCCCCTCTCGTAGTGGCAGAGGACTCCTGAGGAGGCATACCCATGCGCGGTGCCAAGAGCGCCAAGTGGGTCGCACTGGCGGCGGTTGTGGCACTGGCCGCCACCGCCTGTGGCGGCGGCGACAGTGACAGCGGCGACAATGACATGAACAAGGGGACGGTGGACCCGAAGGGGATCCTGACCGCCCAGTTGGGCGAGCCGCAGAACCCGCTGCAGCCGGCAAACGCCAAGGAGAGCCAGGGCAGCCGTGTCCTGAGGACCGTCTTCTCCCAGCTCGTGGACTACGAGCGGGGCACCGGCAAGCTCCAGTACATCAATGCCGAGTCCGTGACTCCCAACAAGGACTCCTCCGTCTGGACCGTCAAGCTCAAGCCGGGCTGGAAGTTCCACAACGGTGAGGCCGTGACCTCCAAGTCCTATGTGGACGCGTGGAACTGGTCGGCCAACGTCAAGAACAACCAGACCAACTCCAGCTGGTTCTCGGACATCAAGGGCTACGAGGACGTCCACCCTGAGAAGGGCAAGCCCAAGGCCGACAAGATGTCCGGCCTCAAGATCGTCAATGACAACGAGTTCAAGATCGAGCTCTCCAGCTCGGTCTCGTACTTCTCCTACAAGCTGGGCTACGACGTGTGGTCGCCGCTGCCCAGCGGTTTCTTCAAGGACCCCAAGGGCTACGGCGAGAAGCCGATCGGCAACGGTCCCTACAAGTTCGTCTCCTGGGACCACAAGAAGCTGATCAAGGTCCGTAAGTACGATGACTACCAGGGCCCGAACAAGGCCAAGAACGGTGGCATCGACTTCAAGAACTACACCACCGCCGACGCCGCCTACTCGGACCTGCGGTCGAACAACCTCGACTGGATCGAGCAGGTTCCGACCACCGCGCTGACCAACTACAAGTCGGACCTGGGCAAGCGCGCGATTGACGAGGAGTACTCGGCGGTCCAGTCGATCGTCCCGGCCTTCTACACCGACCAGTTCAAGGACATCGACCCCAAGGTCATCCAGGGTCTGTCCATGGCGATCGACCGTGCCACCATCACCAAGACGGTGCTGCACGGCTCGCGTACCCCGGCCGACAGCTTCGTCGCCCGCGGTGTGCTGGGTTACAAGGCCGGTGCGCTGAAGGACCAGGTCTCCTACGACCCGAAGAAGGCCAAGGCCCTCATCAAGGAGGGTGGCGGCGTCCCGGGCAACAAGATCTCCATCCAGTTCAACGCCGACCAGGACCACAAGCCCTGGGTCGACGCGGTCTGCAACAGCATCCGCAAGGCCACCGGTGTCGACTGCGTGGGCGACTCCAAGCCCGACTTCCAGGCCGACCTGAACGCGCGTGACAAGCACCAGGTCAAGTCCATGTACCGCGGTGGCTGGGTGCTCGACTACCCGGTCAACTCCAACTTCATGAGGGACCTGTACGGCTCCAAGGCCGCGGGTAACACCAGCGGTTACGCGAACGACAAGTTCGACAAGCTCTCCACCAAGGCCGACAAGGCTCCCACCCTGGACGAGACAGTGAAGCTCTACCAGGAGGCGGAGCAGGTCCTCGCCAACGACATGCCGGCGATCCCGCTGTGGTTCTACAAGGTCAACAGCGGCCAGTCCAACAAGATCCTGGGGAAGATTCCCTACGGTCAGGACGGCGACCCGATCTTCACCGACGTTCAGGTGAAGAAGAAGTAATTACCGGGACCGCCGGCCGGTGCCGCCGCATCCTCTCTCCGGGGAGCGCGGCGGCACCGGCCGCAGGCGTGAGGCCCGCGACCCCTCTCCCCCCACCCCCGTGGAGCAGATGAGCCGTGGCCTCCGCCACCCCCCAACGGCATGGAGGCATGATGGGGCGCTACGTCGCCAGGCGACTGCTCCAGATGATCCCGGTCTTCATCGGGACCACTCTGTTGATTTTCCTCATGGTCCACGTTCTGCCCGGTGACCCCATCCGGGCGATGTGGGGAGACAAGGCCGCCGACCCGGCTCAGGTCGCGGCCCTGCGCCATGAGTTCGGGCTCGACCAGCCCTTGTGGAAGCAATACATCGACTACATGGCCGATCTCTTCCAGGGAGACTTCGGCAAGACCTTCGGCGGCCGCGAGGTCTCCGAGGAAATGAACATGGCCTTCCCGGTGACCCTCCGTCTCGCGGCGGTGGCCCTCACCATCGAGATGATCATCGGCATCGGGCTGGGTGCCTGGGCCGGTCTCAAGGCGGGCAAGGCCGTCGACACCGGCGTGCTGATCTTCACGCTGATCGTCATCTCGATGCCTGTCTTCGTGATGGGCTACCTCGCGCGGTTCATCTTCGCCGATGAACTCGGCTGGCTGCCGCCCAACGTCCAGGACTCGGAGGACCTCCAGCAGCTGCTGCTGCCGGGCTTCGTCCTCGCGATGCTGTCGCTGGCGTATGTGGCCCGGCTGACCCGGACCACCTTCGCGGAGAACCTGCGCGCCGACTACATGCGCACCGCGCTGGCCAAGGGCCTGCCGCGGCGCCGGATCGTCGGTGTCCACCTGCTGCGCAACTCGCTGATCCCGGTGATCACCTTCCTCGGCACCGACATCGGCACGCTCGTCGGCGGTGCGGTCGTCACCGAGGGCATCTTCAACGTCCAAGGCGTCGGCAACCTGCTGTTCAAGGCGCTCGGACAGCGGGAGGGGACCACGATCGTCGGTGTGGTGACGATCCTGGTCCTCGTCATCCTGCTGATCAACCTGCTCGTCGACCTGCTGTACGCGGTCCTGGACCCGAGGATTCGATATGTCTGAGCCGACGACAGGCACCGGACTCGCTCTCGGTGGCCCCCCTTCCCACGCCGACGCGGCGGCGGTCGGCACGGGTCTTCCGAAGAAGGACTCCGGTCCCGGGAAGCCCCGCTCGCTGTGGGGAGACGCCTGGTACGAGCTGCGCCACCGGCCGCTGTTCTGGGTCTCGGCGGTGCTGCTCACGCTTCTCCTGGTCATCGCGGCGTTCCCCGGTCTCTTCACCGGTGCCGACCCGCGCGACGGAGATCTGACCAACCACTTCCTGACCAAGCCGGAGCTGACGCACTTCTTCCAGGCCGACTGGTTCGGCTACGACGTGCAGGGCCGCTCCATCTACGCCCGCGTCATCTACGGCACCCGCGCCTCGATCATGGTCGGCGTCGGAGTGACGGTGCTGGTCACCCTCTTCGGCGGCCTGGTGGGCATGCTGGCCGGATACTTCGGCGGCTGGGTCGACTCGATCGTCTCCCGCCTCGTCGACATCTTCTTCGGTCTGCCGTTCCTGCTCGGCGCGATGGTCGTGCTGAACGCGTTCACCGAGCGCAAGGTCTACGTGGTGATCGCGGCGCTGGCCTTCCTGGGCTGGACCACCATCGCCCGGGTGATGCGCAGTTCGGTGATCACGGCCAAGCAGGCGGACTACGTCACCGCGGCGCGCGCCCTCGGCGCGGGCACCACCCGGATCCTGTTCCGGCACGTACTGCCCAACGCGCTCGCGCCCACCATCGTGGTCGCGACCATCGCGCTCGGCGCCTACATCTCCGCCGAGGCCACGCTGTCGTTCCTGGGTCTCGGCCTCGCCGACCCGACGATCTCGTGGGGCATCGACATCTCCGACGCCAAGGACGCCATCCGGGACAACCCGCATGTGATGCTCTTCCCGGCCGGGATGCTGAGCCTGACCGTGTTCGCATTCATCACGCTCGGCGACGCGGTGCGCGACGCCCTCGACCCCAAGCTGCGCTGAGGAGGGCGTACGTGACCACCATCGAGAAGACCACGAGCGCCACCTCCCGTGTGGAGGAGAGCGACGACGGCACCCCGCTGCTGGAAGTCCGCGACCTGCACGTGGAGTTCCACACCCGGGAGGGCCTGGCCAAGGCCGTCAACGGTGTCAACTACAGTGTCCGCGCCGGTGAGACGCTCGCCGTGCTCGGCGAGTCCGGCTCCGGCAAGTCGGTGACCGCCCAGGCCATCATGGGCATCCTGGACATGCCGCCCGGGAAGATCCCGCAGGGCCAGATCCTGTACCGCGGCGAGGACATGCTCACCATGTCCAACGAGGAGCGCAGGAAGATCCGCGGCCGGAAGATCGCCATGATCTTCCAGGACGCGCTCTCGGCCCTCAACCCGGTGCTCTCCGTGGGCTACCAGCTGGGCGAGATGTTCCGCGTCCACCAGGGGCTGTCCAAGAAGGAGGCCAAGGCCAAGGCCATCGAGCTGATGGACCGGGTCCGCATCCCCGCGGCGAAGGAGCGGGTGGGCGACTACCCGCACCAGTTCTCCGGCGGTATGCGCCAGCGCATCATGATCGCCATGGCACTGGCCCTGGAGCCGGACCTGATCATCGCGGACGAGCCCACCACCGCGCTGGACGTCACGGTCCAGGCCCAGGTGATGGATCTGCTCGCCGAGCTCCAGCGCGAGTACAACATGGGTCTTGTCCTGATCACCCATGACCTCGGTGTGGTGGCGGACGTCGCCGACAAGATCGCGGTGATGTACGCCGGCCGCATCGTGGAGACCGCGCCGGTGCACGAGCTCTACAAGCGCCCGGCCCACCCCTACACCCGGGGTCTGCTGGACTCCATCCCGCGTCTCGACCGCAAGGGCCAGGAGCTCTACGCGATCAAGGGTCTGCCGCCCAACCTGCTCAAGATTCCCTCGGGCTGCGCCTTCAACCCGCGCTGCCCCAAGGCGGAGGACATCTGCGGCACCGAGATCCCGGTCCTGCACCAGGTCACCGAGCGGGACGGCACGGAGCTGCCGGGGCGCGGCAGCGCGTGCCACTTCTGGAAGGAGACGCTCCATGGCTGAGATCGAGAAGAAAGCGGCCGTGGACCGGTCCGACGACATCCAGGACGCCACCCCCAATGTCACGGAGGTGGAGACGGTCGACGCGGCCACCGAAGAGGCGGCCGTGGAGGCCATCGAGGCGCCGGTCGAGCGCGGTGAACCGATCCTCCAGGTGCGCAATCTGGTCAAGCACTTCCCGCTGACCCAGGGCATCCTGTTCAAGCGGCAGATCGGCGCGGTCAAGGCGGTCGACGGGATCTCCTTCGACCTCTACCAGGGCGAGACCCTGGGCATCGTGGGCGAGTCCGGCTGTGGCAAGTCCACCGTCGCCAAGCTGCTGATGACCCTGGAGACCGCCACCGCCGGTGAGGTCTTCTACAAGGGCCAGGACATCACCAGGCTGTCCGGCCGCGCGCTGCGCGCGGTGCGCCGCAACATCCAGATGGTCTTCCAGGACCCGTACACCTCGCTGAACCCCCGGATGACGGTGGGCGACATCATCGGCGAGCCGTACGAGATCCACCCGGAGGTCGCGCCCAAGGGCGACCGCCGGCGGAAGGTCCAGGAACTGCTGGACGTCGTGGGTCTGAACCCGGAGTACATCAACCGCTATCCGCACCAGTTCTCCGGCGGTCAGCGGCAGCGCATCGGGATAGCGCGCGGTCTCGCGCTCAACCCCGAGATCATCATCTGTGACGAGCCGGTCTCGGCCCTGGACGTCTCGGTCCAGGCGCAGGTGATCAACCTGATGGAGAAGCTCCAGGACGAGTTCAACCTGTCCTACGTCTTCATCGCGCACGACCTGTCCATCGTCCGGCACATCTCCGACCGGGTCGGTGTGATGTACCTGGGCAAGATGGCGGAGATCGGCACCGACACCGAGATCTACGACCACCCGACGCACCCCTACACCCAGGCGCTGCTGTCGGCGGTCCCGGTCCCGGACCCGGAGTCCCGTGAGGGCCGGGAGCGGATCATCCTCGCGGGTGATGTGCCCTCCCCGGCCAACCCGCCGTCCGGCTGCCGCTTCCGCACCCGCTGCTGGAAGGCGGAGGACAGGTGCGCCAAGGAGGTGCCGCTGCTCGCCGTCCCGGAGCGGTTCGCGGGCAGTGACACCCCGGCCGCGCACGAGTCGGCCTGCCACTTCGCCGAGGAGAAGGACGTCGTGCACGCCTGATCGCCGGGCACGCCTGATCCACGCCGAGCGACACCCCGCGAGGGCGTCCGGACCACCTGGTCCGGGCGCCCTCGCGTCGTCCGGGTGACACCCCGGACCCCGGTCTCCTCGGGCGGTGCCACGGACAGCCGCGGTGGAGGTGCGACCCGCCCGGGCCTGGGATGCCATAGGGGCCTATAGCGGATCTTGGACCGGTCCTCGGGAGGCGCCATGCGCACCGCACCGCACCGCAGCCCCATCCGTCGCACGCTGAGCACCGGATGTGCCGGCGCCCTGGTGGGCGTGGTCGCGCTGTCCGCCACGGCCTGCGGCGGGAGTGACAGTGGCGGCTCCGGCTCGGGGATCATCCGCTCCTCCTGGGGCGACCCGCCCAACCCCCTGGAACCGGCGAACACCAATGAGGTCCAGGGCGGCAAGGTGCTGGACATGATCTTCCGCGGGCTGAAGACCTACGACCCGGAGACGGGTGAGGCCAAGGACGCGCTCGCGGACCGGATCACCACCTCCGACCAGCGCAACTACACCGTCACCATCAGACGGGGCCATCGCTTCGCCAACGGCGAGAAGGTGACCGCCCGGTCCTTCGTGGACGCGTGGAACTACGGTGCGCTGCTCGACAACAAGCAGCGCAACGCCTACTTCTTCGAGTACATCGAGGGGTACGACAAGGTCCACCCCGTCTCCGGCAGCCCCACCGCGAGAACCCTCTCCGGGCTGCGGGTCAAGGACGACCGCACCTTCACCGTGCGGCTCACCCAGAAGTTCTCCACCTGGCCCAAGACGCTCGGCTACAACGCCTACGTACCGCTGCCCCGCGCGTTCTTCACCCACCACGCCGCCTGGCTGAAGCGCCCCGTCGGCAACGGACCGTACGAGGTGGCGTCCTACTCCAAGGGCGCGGTGATGAAACTGCGCACCCGGGACGACTACAAGGGCCCCGACAAGCCCCGGAACAAGGGCGTCGACCTGCGCGTCTACACCGACTCCAACACCGCCTACACCGATCTCCAGGCGGGCAACCTGGACCTGGTGGACGATGTCCCGGCGCAGCAGCTGAAGTTCGTCCGCGCCGACCTCGGCAACCGCTACATCAACCAGCCCGCCGGGATCATCCAGACCCTCACCTTCCCGATGTACGACAGCGCCTGGCGCGGCCCCGCCAAGGCCAAGCTGCGGCGCGGCATCTCGATGGCGATCAACCGGAAGCAGATCACCGAGCGGATCTTCCGCAACACCCGTACCCCCGCCTCCGACTGGACCTCCCCGGTGCTGCGCCGTGAGGGCGGCTACCGGCCGGGGCTGTGCGGGAACGCCTGCGCCTACGATCCGGCGCGCGCCCGGAAGCTGATCGAGGCGGCGGGCGGACTGCCCGGCGGCCGGATGACCATCACGTACAACGCGGACACCGGCTCCCACAAGGACTGGGTGGACGCGGTGTGCAACAGCGTCAACGCCACGCTGCACAGCGACCGGGCGTGCGTCGGCAGGCCGGTCGGCACCTTCGCCGACTACCGCAACAAGATGGCCGGGAAGCAGATGACCGGGCCGTTCCGGGCGGGCTGGCAGATGGACTACCCGCTGATCCAGAACTTCCTCCAGCCGCTGTACTACACCGGCGCCTCCTCCAACGACGGCCACTGGAGCGACCCCGCCTTCGACAAGCTGGTCAACCAGGCCAACGCGGCCTCCGCCACCGGCGCCGCCGTGACCTCGTTCCAGGACGCGGAGAAGATCCTCGCCGAGCAGATGCCCGCCATTCCGCTGTGGTACCAGAACGGCAGCGCGGGCTACTCGGAGCGGCTGAGCGATGTGGTCCTCAACCAGTTCAGCGTCCCGGTCTACCACCAGATCGAGGTCAGCTGAGGATGGGCCGCTATGTGCTGCGGCGGGTGCTGCAGATGGTCCCGGTGTTCATCGGCAGCACCTTCCTGATCTTCTTCATGGTCTATGCGCTCGGCGACCCGGTGGCCGCGCTCTTCGGCGACAAGGCGCCCGACCCGGCCACCGCCGCCCGTATCCGCGAGGACCTCTACCTCGACGAACCGCTGTGGAGCCAGTACGTCCACTACATGGGGCAGGTGTTCAGCGGGGACTTCGGCACCGCCTTCAACGGGCAGCCGGTCACCGAGCTGATGGCCGGGGCCTTTCCGGTCACCCTGCGGCTGACCGTGGTGGCCGTGGTGTTCGAGATGGCGCTCGGCGTCACCCTCGGCGTCCTCAGCGGACTGCGCCGCGGCCGGGGGCTGGACACCTCGGTGCTGCTGCTCACCCTGGTCGTGGTCTCCATCCCGACCTTCGTCAGCGGCACCGTGCTCCAGTACCTGTTCGGGGTGGAGTGGGGGCTGGCCCGGCCGTCGGTGTCGCCGGAGGCGCCGTTCGCCCAACTGCTGCTGCCCGGTGTGGTGCTGGGGCTGGTCTCGCTCGCGTACACCACCCGGCTCACCCGCACCTCCGTGGTGGAGAACGCCCGCGCCGACTATGTGCGCACCGCCGTCGCCAAGGGGCTGCCCCGCCACCGGATCGTCACCCGCCATCTGCTGCGCAACTCGCTGATCCCGGTGGTGACCTTCCTCGGCACCGATATCGGCGCGCTGATGGGTGGGGCCATCGTCACCGAGCGGATCTTCAACATCCATGGTGTGGGCTACCAGCTCTACCAGGGCATCCTGCGCCAGAACTCACCGACCGTGGTCGGCTTCGTCACCATCCTGGTGATCGTCTTCCTGCTCGCCAATCTCCTTGTCGACCTCCTCTACGCCGTGCTCGACCCGAGGATCCGCTATGCCTGAGCCCTATGAGACGCAGCTCGACATGACCGAGGCGCTCGCGCCGGCCGCGGGCGGCGGCGGACCGATGGCCGCCTCCGGCACCGACGCCCTCCGGGGCGGCGGACCGCCGCGCACCCGGCGGCGGCTGCCCTGGCGCCGCCCGATCCGGACCGGCGGTCTCCCCGGTGGCCGCGGGCTGTGGTCGGACGCCTGGCACGACCTGCGCCGCAACCCGGTCTTCATCGTCTCCGCGCTGGTGATCCTCTTCCTGGTCACCATCGCCATCTGGCCGCAGGCGATCGCCGACGGCAATCCGTACCAGGGCAACCTGGCCAAGGCGCAGGAGGGTCCCGCGCCCGGCCACCCCTTCGGCTACGACCTCCAGGGCCGCGACGTCTACACCCGCACCGTCTACGGCGCCCGCGCCTCCATCACCGTCGGGATCTGCGCCACCGCCGGGGCCGCCCTGCTCGGCAGTGTGCTCGGCGGACTCGCCGGATTCTTCGGCGGCTGGTGGGACGCGCTGCTCTCCCGGCTGGCCGATGTCTTCTTCGGCATCCCGATCCTGCTCGGCGGACTGGTCTTCCTGTCCGTGGTGACGAGCGGTTCGGTCTGGCCGGTGGTCGGCTTCATCGTGCTGCTGGGCTGGCCGCAGATCTCCCGGATCGCCCGCGGTTCGGTCGTCACCGTCAAACAGCACGACTTCGTCCAGGCGGCGCGTGCTCTGGGGGCGGGCAGCGGCCGGACCCTGCTGCGCCATATCGCGCCCAACGCGGTCGCCCCGGTCATCGTGGTGGCGACCATCGCGCTGGGCACCTACATCGCCCTGGAGGCGACGCTGTCCTTCCTCGGGGTGGGGCTCAAACCGCCCACCGTCTCCTGGGGGATCGACATCTCCTCCGCCTCCGCCCAGATCCGTAACGCCCCGCACATGCTGCTGTGGCCCGCGGGCGCGCTGAGCGTCACCGTCCTCGCCTTCATCATGCTCGGTGACGCGGTGCGCGACGCCCTGGACCCCCGCTTGCGCTGAGGAGTTCTCACCCCGCCCGAGGAGCCATCGTGACCCAGCTGCTGGACGTACGAGACCTCCGGGTCGAATTCCGCACCCGGGACGGCGTCGCCGAGGCCCTCGGCGGAGTCAGCTACGCCGTGGACGCGGGCCGGACGCTGGCCGTCCTGGGCGAGTCCGGCTCCGGGAAGTCGGTCAGCGCCCAGGCCGTCATGGGCATCCTCGACTCGCCGCCCGCCTCCGTCACCGGCGGTCAGGTCCTCTTCCGCGGCCGGGATCTGCTGACGATGAGTCCGCGGGAGCGGCGTTCGGTACGCGGTGCCGCGATGGCGATGATCTTCCAGGACGCGCTGTCGGCCCTCAACCCGGTGCTGACGGTGGGCGCCCAGCTCGCCGAGATGTACGAGGTGCACCGCGGGATGTCCCGCAAGGATGCCCGCGCGCGGGCGGTCGAGCTGATGGACCGGGTCCGGATCCCCGCGGCGAAGGCCCGGGCCGACGACTACCCCCACCAGTTCTCCGGCGGGATGCGCCAGCGGATCATGATCGCCATGGCGATCGCCCTGGAGCCGGAGCTGATCATCGCCGACGAGCCCACCACCGCACTGGACGTCACCGTCCAGGCCCAGGTCATGGATCTGCTCGACGAGTTGCGCCGTGAGTACGCGATGGGGCTGATCCTGATCACCCATGACCTCGGGGTGGTCGCGGATGTCGCGGACAGCATCGCCGTGATGTACGCCGGGCGGATCATGGAGACCGCGCCGGTCCAGGAGCTCTACCGGCGCCCCGCCCATCCCTACACCCGCGGACTGCTGGACTCCATCCCGCGCGTGGACCACAAGGGCAAGGAGCTCTACGCCATCAAGGGGCTGCCGCCGAGCCTCCTCTCCGTCCCCACCGGCTGCCCGTTCCACCCGCGCTGCCCGCGCGCCCAGGAGATCTGCCGCACCGAACGCCCGCCGCTGTACGAGGTGCCGGACGTGACGGACACCGCCGCGCCCGGACGGGCCAGCGCGTGCCACTTCTGGAAGGACGAACTCGATGCCTGAACAGCCCGCGGAACCGGCCGGATCCGCCGAGTCCGTTCTCGAGGTCCGCGACCTCGCCAAGCTCTATCCGCTCACCCGGGGCGTCCTGGTCAAGCGGCGGATCGGCGCGGTCCGGGCGGTCGACACCGTCTCCTTCGACCTGCGGCGCGGCGAAACCCTGGGCATCGTCGGCGAGTCCGGCTGCGGCAAGTCCACCGTCGCCCGGCTGCTGGTCAACCTGGAGCGGCCGACCGCCGGGGCGATCCGCTACCGCGGCGAGGACATCAGCCGGCTCTCCGGCCGGGCGCTCAGCCACGTCCGGCGCAATATCCAGATGGTCTTCCAGGACCCCTACACCTCGCTCAACCCCCGGATGACGGTCGGTGACATCGTCGGCGAACCCTTCGAGATCCACCCCGAGGCGGCGCCCAAGGGCGACCGGCGCCGCAGGGTCCAGGAACTGCTGGACGTGGTCGGCCTCAACCCCGAGCACATCAACCGCTATCCGCACCAGTTCTCCGGCGGCCAGCGCCAGCGCGTGGGCATCGCCCGGGGACTCGCCCTCCGGCCGGAGGTCATCGTCGCCGACGAGCCGGTCTCCGCGCTCGACGTCTCGGTCCAGGCGCAGGTGGTGAACCTGATGGAGCGGCTCCAGGACGAGTTCGGCCTCTCCTACGTCTTCATCGCCCATGACCTGTCGGTGGTCCGGCACATCTGCGACCGGGTGGCGGTGATGTACCTGGGCCGGTTCGCGGAGACCGGCACCGACACCGAGATCTACGAACACCCCACCCACCCCTACACCCAGGCGCTGCTGTCCGCCGTCCCCGTTCCCGACCCCGGCGCCCGCGCCCGCCGGACCCGCATCCTCCTGTCCGGCGACGTCCCCTCCCCGGCCGATCCGCCCTCCGGCTGCCGCTTCCGCACCCGCTGCTGGAAGGCGCGCGACCGCTGTGCGGTGGACGTACCGGCGCTGGCCGTCCCGGAGGCGTTCCGGGCCGGCGACGGCCCGGTGGCCCACGCCTCCGCCTGCCACTTCGCCGAGGAACGCGTCGCGGTGACCCCGGGGCCCGCCTAGCGCCAGTGCTCCGGGTGGAACCGGACCGGGACGCCCGGGGCGAAGGCGTTGACGGCGGCCTCCAGACGAGCACGGTCGACCCGCCACAGGACCAGCGTCCGGCTCGCCCGGAACACCTCGTAGTCGATATGGGGCGCCAAGGTCGCGGCCGTCACCGCCTTGAGGTTCCGGTTGGGTCCGGGCAACTCCGGTGCGCCCGGCCGCCGTTCGACCCCCACGTACCGCATCGGCGAGGTCCCGGCCGTCGGATGCGCCCACATCACCACGGACTCGATGTCCTGCCACGGCACCCGGGCGGTGTGCTGCCGATGCCGGGCCGGTGCCCCGCCGAGGAGCACCCCGGCCTCGTCCACTCGGAAGGCCACCAGCTTCTGCCAGCCGTACCCCCCGAGGAGCTGGAACGGCGACCGGGTGAAGTGTTCCTCGTACACGGGGGACGCGGCATTCGACATGCCCGCCACCCTAGTGACCGCCCCGGGTGCGATGACTCCCGGCCGGCGGCGGCCGGCGCGGGGCGTCATGAACTACCGTCGTACCTATGGACGATGACCCATCCGTGGAGATCCGGCTCGGCCTCTACGCGACCGACAAGGCCGCCGCCGCACTGGCCGCGGCGTGCGGGCGGGTGTTGGTGGCGCGAGGGGCGGAGCACCGGGTGTCGGTGCTCGGGGCCGGGGAGTCCACGGGCGTCGGTGGTGGGCCGATCGGCGTGTTCCACGAGGACCTCGTGGAGCAGTGGCGGCTGACCCACCCCGGGGCGGACCCCGGGGCGCGGGCCGTGTGGGAGATCCGGGTGGCGCTGGGCCCCGCCGCGGGCGGGGTCGAGGAGGTGCGCGCGGAGCTGGTACGGGTCATCTGCCCGGATCCCGGGCACCGTTCGCCGTGTGAGGTGCCCTGGGCCTCGTACACCGTCGCGTCCACCAGATAGGCCCTCGTCAGTCCTTGCCGATGTCCTCCGCCGCGAGCAGGCCCGGGTCCAGGACGATGTCCTGGACCCGGGCGTCCAGGGTGGGGGCCTCGGGGAAGTGGCAGGCGGACAGGTGGCCCTCGTGGCTGCCGTCCAGACGCAGCAGCGGGGGCTCCTGACGGGCGCAGAGGTCCTGGGCCTTCCAGCAGCGGGTGCGGAAGCGGCAGCCCGAGGGCGGCCGGATGGGGGAGGGGACGTCCCCGGCGAGCCGGATGCGCTCCCGGCGGGCGGCCGGTGCCCCGTCGTCCCCGTCGGCGAGGACGGTCTCCGCGTCCGGCACCGCGGAGAGCAGCGCGTGGGTGTACGGGTGCCGGGGCCGTCGGTAGATGGAGTCGCGGTCACCGACCTCCACCACCTTGCCCAGGTACATCACCGCCACCCGTTGTGAGAAGTGCCGCACCACGGCCAGGTCATGGGCGATGAACAGGAAGGCGATGCCCAGGTCGCGCTGGAGCTGCCGGAGCAGATTGACGACCTGCGCCTGGATGGACACATCCAGCGCCGAGACCGGTTCGTCGGCCACGATCAGCCTGGGTTCGAGGGCGAGTGCGCGCGCGACGCCGATGCGCTGCCGCTGACCGCCGGAGAACTCGTGCGGAAACCGGTTGTAGTGCTCGGGGTTGAGCCCGACGGTCTCCAGCAGCTCGCGCACCCGCGCCTCCCGGCCGCCCGTCGGGCGGATGCCGTTGATCTCCATCGGACCGGAGATGATGGCGCCGACGGTCTGCCGGGGGTTCAGCGAGGAGTACGGATCCTGGAAGATCATCTGGATCTCGGAGCGGATCGGCGCCAGCTCCTTGCGGCCTGCGTGGGTGATGTCCCGGCCCCGGTAGCGGAGCGTTCCGGCGGTGGGCTCCAGCAGCCGGGTGAGCAGCCGTCCGGTGGTGGACTTGCCGCAGCCGGATTCGCCGACCAGGCCGAAGCTCTCACCCGCGCGTACGGTCAGGTCCACCCCGTCGACCGCCTGGACGGCCCCGACCTTCCGCCGGATCGGGAAGCCGCCCATGATCGGGAAGTGTTTGGTCAGCTTCTCGGCGACCAGGAGGGGTTCCCCCGTCTCGGTCGGCGAGGCGTCCGGCGCAGTGGTCATGGTTGACGGCTCCCCAGCCCCAGCCGGGGCTTGATCTGCTCGGTGAAGAGGGTCTGCTTCCGCTCGTCCGTGAGGTGACAGGCGCCGCCCCGGCGCTCCGGCAGCACCGGCCGCTCGGTGTGGCACCGCGCCCCCTCCACCTCGCCGGTGAAGGCGCACCGGGGGTGGAAGGGACAGCCCGCCGGGGGCTTGAGCAGGCTCGGCGGGGTGCCGGGGATGGGGTTCAGCGGTGCGTCGACATCGGAGGAGAGCCGGGGCATCGACCCCAGCAGCCCCCAGGTGTACGGATGCCGGGGCGCCCGCAGCACCTCGCGGACGGTGCCCCGCTCCACCGCCCGGCCCGCGTACATCACCAGCAGGTCGTCCGCGGTGTTGGCGACCACGCCCAGATCGTGGGTGATGAGGATGATCGCGGAGCCGAACTCCTGCTGGAGGTCCTTGAGCAGATCCAGGATCTGGGCCTGGACCGTGACGTCGAGGGCGGTGGTCGGCTCATCGGCGATCAGCAGGTCCGGGTTGCAGACCAGCGCCATGGCGATCATCGCGCGCTGGCGCATCCCGCCGGAGAACTGGTGCGGATAGTCGTCCACCCGCAGCGCGGGGTTGGGGATGCCGACCTTCGTCAGCATCTCCACCGCGCGCGAGCGCGCCTCGCGCTTCGACGCGCCGGTGTGCTTGCGGAACGGTTCGGCGATCTGCCGTCCCACCGTGTAGTACGGCGACAGCGCGGTCAGCGGATCCTGGAAGATCATCGCCATGGTGTTGCCGCGCAGTGTCTCCAGGGTGCGTTCCGGTGCCCCGGTCAGCTCCCGGCCGTCGAGCCGGATCTCCCCGCGGACCTCGGTGGTGCGCGGATCGTGCAGCCCCAGCACGGTGAGGTTGGTGACGGACTTGCCGGAGCCGGACTCACCGACGATCCCGAGGGTCCGGCCGCGTTCGAGGTCGAAGGAGAGGCCGTCGACGGCCTTGACCACGCCGTCCTCGGTGGAGAAGCGGACATACAGGTCGCGTACGGAGAGGAAGGCGGAGCCGGGGGCCTCCGGCGGGGGCGTCGCCGCGCCGTCGTCCGGCTCGGTGAGGGTGGTCATCTCGTCAGCTCCGGGGTCGTCAGGCGAGGCGCACGCGCGGATCGATGAAGGCGTAGGCGGCGTCGACCAGGATGTTGAACACCACGATGGCCGCGGCGCTGACCAGCATCACGCCCATCAGCATGGGCAGATCGGTCAGCTGCACGGACTCCACCGCCAGCCGTCCGATGCCGTGCAGGGTGAAGGTGTACTCGGTGACCATCGCCCCGCCGAAGAGCGATCCGAGGTCGATGCCGAAGATGGTGACGATGGGGGCGATGGCGCCGCGCCAGGCGTAGCGGAAGAACACCGTACGGCCGGACAGCCCCTTGGCACGGGCCGTGCGGACGTGGTCCTCCTGCAACTGCTCGACCATCTGGGAGCGGGTCATCCGGCTGTAGTTGGCCATGAAGATCAGTGAGAGCACCAGCCAGGGCAGCAGCATCCCGCTGAACCACTTCGCCGGATTGTCGGTGACGGAGTGATACGCGGGCTGCTCCATGATCCCGAGGCCGCTGACGAACCAGGCGAGACAGAGCACCCCGACGAAGTAGATCTGCATGGACGCGCCGAGCAGCGACAGCGAGCTGACGAACTTGTCCACCCAGGTGCCGCGCCGCCAGGCGGCGATCATGCCGATGCCGACGCCGAACACCAGGAACACCGCGGCACCGCCGACGGCCAGCGACAGGGTGGTCGGAAAGCGGTCCACGATGGTGCCCCACACCGGCTCCTGGCTGACGAAGGAGTAGCCGAAGCAGGGGGCGTCGCAGTGTCCGACGGCGAAGTCGCGCCCCAGGAAGATCCCCACCATGAACTTCGCGTACTGGACCGGGACCGGCTGGTCAAGACCGAGGTTCTTGTTGATGATCGCGAGCGATGTCGGGTCGCAGTTCTTGCCGCAGGCGAGCCGCGCGGGTTCGGCGGGCAGGGCGAAGAAGAGGAAGAACGTGATCGCGCTGATCAGCAGGAGGATCACGATCGCGCCGAGGGTCCGGCGGGCGAGGAATCTCAACATGGCGTCGGGGATCTTCCGGTAGGTGCGGGGCCCCGGCCGCGCCCCGCGGCCGCCGCTGACGGCGGCGTACGCGCGGCGCGGCCGGGCTCCGGTGCGGCCGCTGCTACTTCACGAAGACGGCCGTGGGGTCCACGGCCCCGTAGACCGCGTTCCACTTCACTCCGCCGAGACCCGGGCCCCACAGGGTGAACAGCCGGTTGTAGAAGGTCGGCACCGCGGGCACCTCCTTGGTGAAGATCTTCTCGCTGAGCTTCATCCACTCGGCGGTGGCCCGGTTCAGATCGCTGACCTTCTCCACCCGGCCGATCTCCTTGTTGATCCACGGGACATCGAGATGGGAGTAGTTCGCGGAGTCGTCGTAGACGTTCTTGCCGTCGTAGAGCGGGGGGACCACCGTCGAGGCGGAGGGCCAGTCGGCACCCCACGAGGACCGGTAGAGGTCGTACTTGTTGTCCACCTTGCCGATCTGCGTGTAGTAGGTGCTCTGGTCGATCTCCTTCTTCTGGACCGTGAACCCGGCGCGCTCCAGGGCTCGTTCGACGACCACCGCGGCGTCCTGGTGGGTGTCACCGTTGCCGTAGCCGTAGACCAGCTCGTAGCCGTCCTCGCCCGCCGCCTTCAGCAGCTCCCGGGCCTTCTTGGCGTTGCCGCCGGGGTACTTCCGCTTCTGGAACGGGTCGAAGGAGGTGTCGTACCCCTTGAGCGTGGGGCCGACCAGTCCGCCGCCGATCTCACCGGCCTTCGGTCCGCCGAACTGCTGGAGGTACTGGCCGCTGGGGAAGGCCCAGGCGATTGCCTCGCGCACCTTCTTGTTCTTGACGCGATCGGTATTGATCGAAACGACATCCACATAGGGCTGCGTCTCGGTCATCGACCGGGCCATCGCCTCCTTGTCCTTGAGGACCGTGGAGATCTGTGAGGGGTCGACCGCGTTGGTGAACGTCATCCCGTTCCGGTCACCGCCCTTGGCGGCCTGGAGCCGCCGGGTGGAGTCCACCCACTGGTGGCCGAAGGAGACGTCATAGGTGTCGACGTACTGGTGGCGTATCGAGTCGGTCCTGGGGTCCCAGTGCGGGTTCCTGACGAACTGGACGCCCTTGCCCGGTTTGAAGTCCTTGATCTTGTACGGGCCGGAGGCCACCGGTGCCTTGTCGTACTTCTCCTTGGTGTCCTTCTCCGGCGGAACCGCGCCGATGTTCGGCATGGCCACCGCGAAGGGCACCTCGGCGCGCGGCTGGTCGAAGTGGAAGATCACGGTCTTGTCGTCCGGGGTGTCCAGCACCGTCTTGGGCAGGTGCTTGCCCTTGTACGGGCCGTCGGGCAGCGCCTTGCGGTACTTCTGGCCGTCTCCGGAGAGCCACTGCTGGAGGTAGGTCGGGCCGTTGGTCTGGAACGGGGCGTAGAGCCGTTCGACCGCGTGCCGGACGTCCTTGGAGGTGATCGGCGACCCGTCCTCGAACTTCAGCCCGTCCTTGAGGGTGTAGGTCCAGGTGCGGCCGCCGTCGGAGGACTTGCCGGTATCGGTGGCGAGGTCGCCGACCAGCTTGACCTTCCCCGTCTTGTCGTCGATCCGGTAGTTGGTCAGGGTGCGGTTGTAGAGCGTCTGCATGATCAGCTCATCGCTGACATAGATCTGCCCCGGGTCCAGATGCTCGAACGCGTCCCGCTGGAGCACCGTGACCGTGCCGCCCTTCCGCGCGCCCGGCAGCTCCTTGGCGGGGCCCGTGGAGTCGGCGGGGGTGCCCAGGGTGATGCCCTGGGAGGTCATCTTCGGCTCCTTGGACTCCTTGGGGTCCGAGCCGCCTCCGCTGCTGCATCCGGCCAGCGCCAGGGCCCCCGCGGCCAGGGCGACGGTGAATGTGCGGGCTCTGCGCCTGTGGTTCAACGTCATGGTGGTCATGCACCTGCCTCGTCGGACGGAACACTCTGCCGTTATCTGCCTCTGCCGTATCTCCGGCCCGGATCAGCGCGTGGTCTTGGGGTCCATCGCGTCCCGGACCGAGTCCCCGAGCAGGTTGAAGGCGACCACGAAGACCACCATGGCGATGCCGGGGAAGAACATGTAGGTGATGTCGCCCTCGTAGAAGTTGGCGCCCTTGGCGAACATCCGGCCCCAGTCGGGGGTCGGTTCGACCATGCCCACTCCGAGGAAGGACAGCGCCGCCTCGGTCGTCACGAAGTTCGGGAGCATCAGGGTGGCCTGCACCAGGATCGGGGTGCCGAGGTTGGGCAGCAGCTCCTTGCGGACGATCCGCCAAGGCGACGCGCCGGTCACCTTGGCCGCCTCGACGAACTCCCGCTCCCGCAGGGAGAGCACCTGGCCGCGCAGCAGTCGGGCCAGCTGCATCCAGCCCAGCAGCCACAGCACCAGCACCAGGGCGGTCACCCGGAAATAGGTGGGGGTCTCCTTCTGCGGGCTGACGAACAGCGCGGTGACCACCGGCATGAAGGCGACGAAGAACAGCTGCTGCGGAAAGGACAGCAGCAGATCGATCAGCCGGCCCAGGAAGTAGTCGGTACGCCCGCCCAGGTACCCCGCGACCACACCGATGACGATGCCGGTGAGCGTGGACAGCACGGTCGCGGCCAGTCCGATGAGCAGCGAGGTACGGATGCCGTAGACCAGCTGCATCAGGACGTCGCGGCCCAGTTTGGGCTCGATGCCGAACCAGAACTCGCCGTCGATCCCGCCGTTGGGCTTCATCGGATAGCCGGTGAGGGGGTCCAGCAGCTCGGGGCGGTCCAGACCGTAGGTGGTGTACGGATCCTTGCCGTACAGCGTCGAGATCAGCGGTGCCAGCAGTGCGACCAGGAAGAAGAACAGCACCACACCGGCGGAGACCATCCCGGTCCGGTCGCGCCGGAACCGCCGCCACATCAGCTGACGGGGCGCCAGTCCGGCCGGAGCCTCGCCCTCCGCCGCCGGTGCGGCCTTCTCGACCACGCCGGTCTGGGATGGACTCGTCATCGCGTAACGCCCCCCGCACTGGTGTCACACCGTCGACGCCCGTTGTCCACGCGCGTCGTATCGCTGTTCCCCGCCCACCGTGGTCGTGCGTGCGTGTCGGGTTGAGCGGACTGTCGCAACCCATGAACAGCCCAGTCAAGATGCGTACGAGGGCTGATCCGCCGGTCGTCCCAGTCTTGAGCGAACATTTGGCAGATCGACGCGACCATGTGCTTGACAGTGATCAGTCAACGAGGGCAAACGGTGGTGTATGCGCCCCAACCGCCTTAACACACGGGCAACTTCACTGTCGCAACACCGATATACGGACGCGCCAGACTGGACGCGTACGGCCGTGCGGGTGCCGTGGACCGGCCGGGGCGTGCCATGTCGCCCCGGCCGGTCACATTCCGTGGGTCACTTCCTGCCATGACGGTTGGCCGGGGTATCAGGTGGGGCAGACCTACGGCTATGGGGCAGGGACGGATACTCACCCGCGGAGCGCGCGTCTTCGGCGCGCTCGTCTGTGCGGTACTCGGGATGATCTCGCTGGCGTGGATCATCCGCGACGTGGACAAGGCCGAGGAGTCGGACCAGCTGTGGTGGACCTGGGCGGGGATGCCGTTCCGGGCCTCCGGTTCGGTCTTCGGCTCCTCGCTGCTCGATCTGATCCTGCTGGGGGTCTACGCGGCCGTCGGGCTCACCGCCCTGCGGTCCCCGTCCGCCGCGGGCGCGCTCGGCACGGCGGCGGTGGTGACCGTGGCGGTGCGGCTGCCGAGCCTGTGGAACCTGGACGCCGACTGGATGCAGGGCATCCCGGACGACCTCAAGACCCGCGCCGAGATCACCGCGTGGGCCGGTGTGGTGCTGGGCGGGCTGCTGCTGGCCACGGTGGCCGCCGCCCGCCGTCCCGCCGATCTTGATCCGCCCGGCGGTCCCGGAGGGCCGGCCGAGCAGCCGCCGGGGCGGCCCGGACCGGGTGCCGCGGTCACCGCGGCGCTCTTCCTGGGCGTCATCGGGGTGGCGCTCGGCGCCTGGCAGATCTACTGGGCGCAGGAGCGGGGCTGGGACGCCTACAAGAACCTGCTCAGCGGTAAGTACAGCCTGATCAGCCTGCTGGCCGCGCCGGGGGCCTGGACGGCATGGGCGGTGATCGCCCTGGCGCTGGCCGCCGCCGGTGCCGCGCTGGCGCGGGCGCCGCTGTCCCGGCCGCTGGGGATGACGGCGGGTGCGCTGCTGCTGGGTGAGGGCGTCAGCACCGTCTCGCTCTACATCAAGCTGGACTTCCTCGACCACCTCGACGAGCTGCCGGTGGTGGGCGTGCTCACCGTGCTCACCGCCTTCTTCCAGGCGCTGGCCGGGCTGATCGCGCTCGTCGTGCTGGCGCAGCGCCCGCCGGCCGCGCCGCCGGCCCCGGCGTACGGGGGCCACGGCGGGGGCTATGGCTATGGCTACGGCTATGGCCAGGGCGGCCCGGGCGGTTACGCCGACAGTCCGTACGGCGGTTACGACACCGGCTATGACTCCGGCTACGACACCGGCGGCTATGCCCCGCCGCGGCCCGCCGCCCCGCCGTCCGCACCGCCGCCGCCGGCGGCACCCCCGCCCCCGCCGCCACCGGGCTGGTAGCGGCGGGCGGGCCAGGGGCTCCGGGCGGCGGTGTCCGCTAGCCCAGCCCCAGGGATCGCTTGAGGAACTCCACCTGGAGCAGCAGCAGATTCTCCGCGACCTGCTCCTGCGGGGTCATATGGGTCACCCCGGACAGCGGCAGCACCTCATGGGGACGGCCCGCGGCCAGCAGCGCGGAGGACAGCCGCAGGCTGTGCGCGACGACCACGTTGTCGTCCGCCAGCCCGTGGACGATCATCATCGGCCGCACGGTCTCCGCCGCGCCGGACAGCCCCTCATCGGTCACCAGCGAGTTCTCGGCGTAGACCGCGGGCTGCTCGTCCGGCCGGCCGAGGTACCGCTCCATGTAGTGGGTGTCGTACAGCCGCAGATCGGTCACCGGGGCGCCGACCACCCCCGCGTGGAAGACATCGGGGCGGCGCAGCACCGCGAGTCCGGCGAGATAGCCGCCGTAGGACCAGCCGCGGATGGCCACCTTGGTCAGATCCAGCGGATGGCTCCCGGCCAGCGCGGTGAGCGCCTCCACCTGGTCCTCCAGCGAGACCGCCGCGAGGTCGTCGCGCACCGCCTTCTCCCAGCCGGGGGAGCGGCCCGGGGTGCCGCGGCCGTCGGCCACGATCACCGCGAAGCCCTGGTCGGCGAACCACTGCGAGGTCAGATAGGCGTTGTGGGAGGCCACCACGCGCTGGCCGTGCGGGCCGCCGTACGGATCCATCAGCACCGGAAGCGGACCGTCGCCCTCGCGGTAGCCGGTCGGCAGCAGCACCGCGCAGGGGATGTCGCGCTTGCCCGCGAAGACCAGCTGCGGGCGGGCGGTGAGCACCGGCGCTTCCGCGTACGAGGCGATCTGCGCGAGCGGCTCGGCCGTGCCGCGGTCCCCGGGCCGGAGGATCTCCACCCGGGTCCCGGGCCGCTCCAGACCCGCGTAGGACAGGGCGACCACCTCGCCGCCGCGCGTGGCGGAGTGCACCGCGGGGAACGGCCGTTTTCCGACCGGCTCCCAGCCGCCCTGGTCGCCGCTGCCGCGGAACCAGGCGCGGTAGACATCGATCTCACCGGGCAGTTCGGGAAGGCCCGCCCCGGCCCCGGGGGAGGCGGAGAACAGCACATCGTCCTCGCCGATGCCGAGGACCGCGCGCACATGGAGGGCACCGGAGGTGAGCTTGCGGTCGCCGACCATCAGCACCCGGGCGCCGGCCTCGTCCGCGATCCGCACGAGCCGACCATCTTGCGTCCACGCCGGAACCCCGGGGAAAAGATCCAGCCAAACCGCGTCCTCGTCGACATGGACCGTGCTGGTCCGTCCGGACTCGGTGTCCACGGCCAGATAGAGCTGGCTGCGCTGGTCCCGCGCCTGGACCAGCAGAAGCGGCGGACCGTAGGCCGACCAGTGCACCTGGGCCAGGTAGGGGTAGCGCTGCCGGTCCCATTCGACCTCCGTACGGGAGCCGTCGAGACCCAGCAGCACCAGCCGCACCTCGGCGTTGGGCGTGCCGGCGGCCGGGTAGGCGATCTCGGCGGGCTCCCGGTCGGGGTGCGCCGGGTCGGCGATCCACCAGCGCCGCACCGGGGCGTCGTCCACCCGCGCCACCAGCAGCGCGTCCCCCTCGGGGGACCACCAGTGGCCACGCGAGCGGTGCATCTCCTCGGCCGCGATGAACTCCGCGAGACCGTAGGTGATGGTGTCGCCCTCCGGTACGGCGAGCGCCCGGTCGCCCTCGCCGTCGGCGCCGGTCACCCGCAGCGCACCGCCCGCCGCATAGGCGATGTGACGGCCGTCGGGGGACGGCCGGGGATCCACCACCGGGCCCGGAACCGGCAGTTCACGGCTGGTGCCACCGGTCAGATCGGCGGTGAACAGCCGCCCGGAGAGGGAGAAGGCGGCCAGCTCCACGGCCGCGTCCACCGCGTAGCCGACCACTCCGGCCGACCCCTCACGGCTGCGTTCGCGCCGCGCCCGCTCCTCGGCGGACAGCTCCTCCTCGGCGCCGCCGAGCAGCTCCGCCGGATCCGCGACCGGGCGTTCCCGGCCCTCGTCGAGGTCGTACACCCACAGCAGCCCCGTCCGGTCGGTGCCGGTGCGGGACCGCAGGAAGACGACGCGCGCATCGTCGGGGGCCACGGCGAGGGCCCGGGGCGCCCCGAGGGTGAAGCGCTGGGTGCGCGCGTGTTGCCGAGGGAACGAGAGCTGTCCGGTCATAGGGCGAGCGTACGTGTCCGGTTGATCTCCAGGGGCCGGACGGCCCGATCGGTGGTCCGGCCGGACCACCGGTGGCGCGGACCCGGCCGGCGCCGCTTGCCGACGGCACGGTCCGGCCGCGCGGATGCCCGGATCAAGCCAGCCCGGGCGGCCCCGATATGGCGCATAACCAGCGTGAAGTGACCTCGCCAGCACGGCAGTTAGTGCAATCAGGCATGCGCCCCTGTCATGCTCCCGTGCACCGAGTCGTGCGCACGCGCCCATAGTTATGATCGATTGCGCATAGTGGGTAGGGCCCCCGTGGCATCAATAATGTTGTCCGTCCGAGCGCGTGTACCTGGAGGTGAGCCGCTGTGGCGCTCTCGATTTCACTGGTAGTGCTGCTGCTGATCATCGTCTTCATGCTCGTCAACAAGGCAGGGCTGAAGGCGGGGCACGCGATCATCTGTGTGCTCCTCGGCTTCTACCTCGCCAGCTCGTCGGTGGCACCGACGATCGACGACCTCACCACCAATGTGGCGGACATGATCGGTGACGTGGATCTCTGACCCCCGGGGGTCGGACGGCCGCCCGGCCGTGGAGGGCGGAGGGGGCGCGGTGCCGCGCCCCATGGGCACGGGTGTGCGAATCGTAGGCTGTGCCCATGACCGCTCTTCCCGTCCGTCGTCTGCTCCTGGTGCATGCGCATCCGGACGACGAGTCGATCAACAACGGCGCGACCATGGCGAAGTACGCCGCCGAGGGTGCCCACGTCACGCTGGTGACCTGCACCCTCGGTGAAGAGGGCGAGGTCATCCCGCCCGATCTGGCGCATCTCGCCGCCGACCGCGACGACACGCTGGGGCCCCACCGGATCGGCGAACTGACCGCGGCGATGGCGGCCTTGGGCGTCGAGGACCACCGCTTCCTCGGCGGACCCGGCCGCTACCGCGACTCGGGGATGATGGGCGTTCCGCAGAACGACCGCCCGGAGTGCTTCTGGCAGGCCGACCTCGATGAGGCCGCGGGCCATCTGGTGGCCGTGATCCGCGAGGTCCGGCCCCAGGTCATGATCGCGTACGACCGGAACGGGGGCTATGGCCACCCCGACCACATCCAGGCCCACCGTGTCGCGATGCGCGCTCATCAGCTGGCCGCGGACGCCGGTTTCGGCCCCGGGCTGGGCGCCCCCCACGAGATCGCCAAGGTCTACTGGAACTGTGTGCCGCGCTCGGCGGTCGAGGAGGGCTTCGCCCGGCTGCGGGCGGCGGGCCGGGAGTCGCCGTTCCCGGGTATCGCGTCGGTCGACGACGTGCCCGGTGTGGTGGACGACGCCGAGGTGACCGCGGTCGTCGACGGTGGCGGCCACGCGGCGGCGAAGGCCGCGGCCATGCGCGCCCACGCCACCCAGATCGTGGTGGACGGGCCCTTCTTCGCCCTCTCCAACGACCTGGGTCAGCCGCTCTTCGTCCGTGAGCACTATCGGCTCGTCCGGGGTGAGGCCGCCGCGGACCGCGAGGACGACCTCTTCGCGGGGGTGGGCGTATGAACGCCGCACGTCTGGGCGCGTACGTCCTGCTCGCCGTGATGGGCGTGCTCGTGGGTCTCGCGGGCGCGCTGGTCCAAGGTGCCTGGTTCCCCGGCGGATTGCTGCTCGCGCTGCTCGGCGTGGTGGCGCTCTGCTACGGCGGGCTCAAGGCCACCGCCACCCGGATGGGCGGTGGAGTGCCCGCCGGGGCCTGGACGGTCACCGTGCTGCTGCTCACCTCGACGCGCCCGGAGGGGGACTTCCTCTTCGGCGCGGGACTGGGCTCGTATGTCTTCCTGCTGGGTGGGATGTTCGCCGGTGTGATCTGCGCCACGTTGCCGCTGGTTCCGCAACCGGCCGCGCGGTCCGCCCGACTTGGTAAGTGACGTGACGTTTCCGTCGTGTACGTCCCCTGGGCGCGCGTGACGCATCCTCGTCGCCCGGCGCTGTCCGAAGAGCGTGCCACGGCGGCGATACGACGGCCGTCAAGTGCGCCACCGCGGCGCCCAGTAAGGTGGTGCGCGCCGCCGAGCCGCCCGCGCGAGGTCTGACGGGCGGCGGAGCTAACTGGGAGAACCTGCTTTGAGCCGTGAATCTGACAGTTCGTCCTCCGGGCCCCGGGGGGGAAGCGGCGGTGCCGCCTACCCGTCGGGCACCCCGCCGTACGGATCCCGCCAGTCCGGATCGCTGAACCGGACGCAGGAGGCCCCGCAGGGCGTATCCGGCGACGGCGACGCGGGTGCCGGGGCCAAGCCGGAGGAACCGAAGACCGAGACCACGCTGACGACCCGGATCCGGATCAACATCCCCGGTTCCCGGCCGATCCCCCCGGTCGTCATGCGCAAGCCCGTCGGGGAGGACAGCGTTCCGTCCCCCCGCTCCGGCGAGGACGACAGTCCCGACGAACGCACCGGCGCCGTTCCGCGGCCCGAGGCCGCCGCCGCGCCGGAGGCCGCTCCGGCCGAGACCGGCGCCGACGGTGCGGACGGCAGGGGCGCCAAGGGGGACGGCGAGCGCACCAGTGACTGGTTCGCGCCGCGCAAGCCCAGGAGCAATTCGTCCACCGGGAACATCCCGCGGCCGCCCGCGCCCCCCGGACCGGAGACCACGCAGGCGTTCCCCGCGCCCGCCGGGCCCGAGACGACACAGGGCTTCCCCGCGCCCGCCGGACCGGAGACGACACAGGGCTTCCCCGTGCCGCCGTCGCCCGAGACCACGCAGGGCTTTCCCGTGCCTCAGGCGGGCGGCGACCCGACCGCCGATCTGCCGTACTTCACCGACGCCCCCGCGGGCGGCGGCTTCCCGGGCGACCCGCGGCCGAACAGCGCGACCACCGGCCCGGCCACCGGCGACATGCTGATGCCGCCCGGTCTCGGCGGCGGACCGCGCGATGACGAGCTGCCGCCCCCGCCGGGTGGTCCGTTCGACAATCCGTTCGACAGCGACCAGCGCACGCCCCCCGGCGGAGTGGGTCCGCTCGGCCACGGCGGTGGCCCGGCCGGACAGCCCCCGACCCCGCCGTCCGGCTCGCCGATGTCCGGCAGCCTGGGCGCCACCACCGGGACCGGCCCGCTGAGCGGCGGCGCGGACGGTGACCGTCCGCTGTTCCGCGATCCCGACCCCACCCCGGGCGGCGGTGTGCCGCCCGAGCAGATCTCCAGCGACACGCTGGTCAGCGGGGTGCCCGTGGTGCCCCCGCTGGACAGCAGGCCGCCGTCCCCGCCCGCCGGAGGCGGTCCCGCCGCGCCCGCCGGGGACAGCGCCCCGCCGAGCAGCACGGCACCCTCCGCCCCCGCGGCCGGGAAGCCGAAGAAGAAGGGCCGCTCCAAGCTGGTCATGCTGGGCGCCCTGCTGGTCGTCGTCGCCGGTGGTGCGTACGGCGCGGGCCTGGTGATGAACCACGCGGACGTCCCCAACGGCACCATGGTGCTCGGCGTCGACATCGGCGGAACCTCCAAGGAGGCCGCCGTCGACAAGCTGGACTCCACGCTCGGCAAGCGCACCACCGCTCCGCTGAAGGTGTCGGTGGACGGCGAGCAGAAGGAGATCAAACCGTCCGTGGCGGGGCTGGCCCTGGACACCGAGACCACCGTCCGCAACGTCGCGGGCCGTGACTACAACCCGGTCACGGTCATCGGCTCGCTCTTCGGCGGCACCCATGACGCCGAACCCGAGGTGACGGTCGACGAGGAGAAGCTGCGGGACGCCCTGGAGCGGCTCGCGGGCACCTCGGGCACCGCCCGCGAGGGCGGCATCAGCTTCGCCTCCGGCCGCGCCGTCCCGGTGTACGGCAAGGCGGGCAAGGCGCTCGACGTCGACCAGGCGGTCAGCGCCGTCTCCGATGCCTACCGCCAGCGGGCCGAGACCGGCAAGGACCAGGCCATCACGTTGCCGGTCAGCGTCAAGCAGCCGACGGTGAGCAAGGCCGCGGTCGACAGCAAGATGAAGACCTTCGCCAAGCCCGCGATGTCCGGTCTGGTCACCGTGCAGACCGACCCCGCGCACTCGCTGCAGTTCAGCCCCGAGCGGTCGCTGCCGAAGATCCTCTCGATGCGGGTGGTCAAGGGCAAGCTGGTGGAGCACTACGACCTCGAGGTGCTCAAGCAGCTCTACGGCGCCACCTTCGACGGGGTGCTGATCGAGCGCGGCAACGGCTCCAAGAAGCCGGTCAGCCCGCAGGACGTGGTCGTGGCGCTCAGCAAGGCGCTGGTCGGCAAGACAGCCTCGGAGCGCGTCGGGGTCATCGACACCACGCCGAACTGAGTCCGTACCCCAGGCTCGCGCAGCGGCCCCCGCCCGGCACCGGGCGGGGGCCGTCGCATGTCCGCCCCTCCCGGCGCCGGACCGTGACATCTGTCATCCCCAGGTCACGACCGCTGACCCTGCCGGGCGCACGCGGCCGTCGGCGAGGCTTGGGCCCATGACCGCGAGAACCGCACCGTCCGCGTCCGGCGCCGCACAGCGCGCCGCGGACCCCGCCCCCGTCGTCCGCTTCGAGCGGGTGACCAAGAACTACGGCGACGTCCGCGCCGTCGACGGACTCGACCTCACCCTCCACCCGGGGGAGACGGTGGCCCTGCTCGGCCCCAACGGCGCGGGCAAGTCCTCCACCCTCGATCTGCTGCTCGGCCTGCGCCACCCCGACTCCGGCCGCATCGAGGTCTTCGGCACCACCCCGCGGCAGGCCATCGCCCGCGGCCGGGTGGGCGCGATGCTGCAGAGCGGTGCCCTGATGGAGGAGGTCACCGTACGGGAGCTGGTGGGCCTCGCCTGCGATCTGCACCCCCAGGGCCATCCGGTGGACCGGGTGCTGGAGCGGGCGGGGATCACCGAGATCGCCGACCGCAAGGTCGACAGGCTCTCCGGCGGTCAGGAACAGCGGGTCCGGTTCGCGTTCGCCACCGCGGGCGCCTCCGATCTGATCCTGCTGGACGAGCCGACCACCGGGATGGACGTCGCGGCCCGGCAGACCTTCTGGGGCGCGATGCGGGCCCAGGCGGCGGAGGGCCGCACCATCCTCTTCGCCACCCACTACCTGGAGGAGGCGGACGCGATCGCCGACCGGGTGATCGTGCTGCACCGCGGCCGGGTGCTGGCCGACGGCTCCTCGGCCGAGATCAAGGCGATGGCCGGAGCCCGCCGGATCTCCTTCACCCTGGACGCCCCGGCAGACGAGGCGGCGCTGCGCGGTCTGCCCGCGCTCGGCGAGATCGAGATCTCGGGCCGGACCGTGCGGATCCGTTCCACCGACGCGGACGCCACGGTGCACGCGCTCTACGCCCTCGGGCTCTACCCGCGCGGTCTCGAGGTCGCCGGACTCGGCCTGGAGCAGGCGTTCCTCACCCTCACCGACGCCGCGACGCGGAAGGAGGCGACCCGATGAAGACCCTGGTCGCCCTCGAGATCAAGCGCACCCTGCGGAACAAGAAGTTCATGTTCTTCACGGTGATCTACCCCTCGGCGCTGTTCCTGATGATCGCGGGCACCGCCGGGCGCACCGCGCTCGTCCCGCACACCGATCTGACGATGCCGCTGTACTACACCGTCGCGATGGCCTCCTTCGGGGCGCTCACCGCCGCCCTGATGGGCAACAGCGAGCGGATCGCCAAGGAGCGCGAGGGCGGCTGGGTGCGCCAGCTGCGGCTGACCCCGCTGCCGGGGCGCGGCTACGTCCTGGCGAAGATCGCGGCGGCCGCGGTCGCGACCCTGCCGTCGATCGTGGTCGTCTTCGTCGTGGCCGCCGTCACCAAGGGCGTACGGATGGACGCCCCCTGGCAGTGGTTCGCGCTGACCGGCGCGATCTGGGCGGGGTCCCTGGTCTTCGCCGCGCTGGGGGTGGCCATCGGCTATCTGGCCTCCGGGGACGCCGTACGGCCGCTGACGATGATCATCTACTTCGGTCTGTCGATCCTCGGCGGTCTGTGGATGCCGGCCACGGCCTATCCCCGGTGGCTCCAGGACATCGCCGGCTACCTGCCCACCCACGCGTACGCGGCGCTGGGCCAGGCCATCGAGGTGGGGGACGCGCCGCACGCCGAGGACATCGCGCTGCTCGCCGGCTACCTGGCGCTCTTCGCGGGCGCGGCGGCGTGGCTGTACCGCAAGGACACCCGCAGGGCCTGACGACCGCCGTCCGGCCGGGCCCGGTCGTTCAGTTGAGCATCGCGCGGGCCGCGCGCGCCTGGCGCCGCACCGCCTCCGCCGCCTCGGGTTCCACCGCGGCCACCACCTCCGCGTAACTCTCCAGCTCCTTCGCCCCCGCGACGAACTCACCCCGCTCGACCAGCAGTTGGGCCCGCTCATAGCGCAGCCGGGCGGGGTGGCTGGGCAGCAGCAGCGACAGCTCGACCGCCCACAGCCGCACATCGGTGCGCTCGGGGCGGGCGGCGGCCCAGGCCCGGATGTTGTTGAGGATCCGCAGCACGATGTCCAGCGGGGTGGAGGGGCTGAGCATCGACGGCGCCAGCGGGGTGCCCGTGGCGCCCGCCACCAGCGTCGCCGCGTCCTCGGACGACAGCGTCCGGCCCCCGTCGAACGGATCGACCAGCACATGGTGTCCGTGGGGATCGCCGAAGCCCACCACGAAATGGCCCGGCAGACCCACCCCGTACACCGGTGCGCCCGCCCGCCGCGCCACCTCGATCCACACCACGGACAGCAGGATCGGCAGTCCGCGGCGGCGCTCCAGCACCTCGTGCAGCAGTGAGGACTCCAGCCGCCGGTAGTCGGCCCCGGAGCCCCGGAAGCCGTGCTCCCCGCCGAGCACCCGCGCCAGCGCGGCGGCCCAGCCCTCGGGCCCGCCGGGGGAGAAGGGCACCAGACCGGCCAGCCGGTCCAGCTCGATCTGCGCCCGGTCGAGACCGTCCTCGTCCAGACCGGGGTCCGCCTCCATCCCCACCAGCAGGCACAACAGGGCCAGATCGGGGCGCTCCTCACGGGCCGCCTCGGCGAATCGCCGGTGTCGGGAGGTCTCGTCGCTGCGCGGCATGGTGATCCGGTACCCGCTCAGTGGGCGTCGCCGTGCGGGGCGCGCCAGTGATGGTAGGTGTGGTGGATGGTGAAGCCCAGGTCCTCGTACAGCGCGTGGGCACCTTCATTGTCCGTCTCGACCTGGAGGTACGCCGCCGAGGCGCCCTCCTCCAGCGCCTTGCGGGCCAGTGCGGTCATCACCGCTCCGGCGAGCCCCTGCCGCCGCCGCTCCGGGGCGACCTCCACCGCCGCGAACCCGGCCCACCGGCCGTCCACCACCAACCGTCCGATCGCGGCGGGGATCTCGTCCCCGGCCGCGCCGCCTATCGTCGCGAACCACACCGAGGGGCCGCCGGAGAGCACCGCCCGCACTTCGGGGGAGGGGGCGGCGGAGCGCTGGTAGCGGGCCAGCCAGGCGTCGTCGATGTGGCGGGAGAGCGTCACCGCCGAGATGTCCGCGTCCTGGTCGGCGACCGGTGCCAGACCCGCGATCCGCACCTGCGCGGAGACCTCCCTGGTCCAGCCGCGCGCGTCCAGTTCGGCGGCCAGCAGTTCCTGGGTGTCCTCGGCACCGGTGCTCAGCTGGAGGTACGCGGGCCGTCCGCGCTCGCCGTACCAGGCGGTCACCCGGTCCAGCGCGGCGTCCAGCGGCAGCCCCGGGTCGCCGGTGGCCAGCACGGAGTTGGCCCGCCGGGTGAAACCGCCGGAGGCCCGCAGCAGCCAGTCGCCCAGGGCCTCGCTCTCCACCGCCGGCCAGCCGCGCGCGGCCACCCGGTCCAGCTCGCGCGCGCTCGCGGCCGGGCCCCGGCGGCGGGCGGGCGCGGCGGGCACCACCTTCCCCGCCACCAGCGAGGACCGCGCGATCCGCACGGCCTCCCCGGAGCGCCGGGTGACACACAGCACATCGTGGGTCCACGATGTGAGAACTCCGACCACGTCGGTGAAGGTCGCGTGCGGGTCGGCCGCCCCGGTCAAAAGCCGCACCGATACGCGTTTGCCCACGTCAGCTGGGGTGATCCGGACCTCGAGACGTCCGCCGGTGGTGAAATCCACAGCTGTGTCAGCCCCTCATGTGCGTCTGGTGCCCTGGAACGGCGATACTAGGTGCGGGCATCGACGACGCCGCGCTCCCGCGCGATAGCAGCCCTAACGAGGAGGAACGACAGCGTGACCTACGTCATCGCGCAGCCTTGTGTCGACCTGAAGGACAAGGCGTGCATCGAGGAGTGCCCCGTCGACTGTATCTACGAGGGCCAGCGGTCCTTGTACATCCACCCGGACGAATGCGTCGACTGCGGAGCCTGTGAGCCGGTCTGCCCGGTCGAGGCCATCTTCTACGAGGACGACACTCCGGAGGAGTGGAAGGACTACTACAAGGCGAACGTCGAGTTCTTCGACGAGCTCGGCTCGCCCGGTGGCGCGAGCAAGCTCGGTCTGATCGAGCGCGACCACCCCTTCATCGCCGCCCTGCCGCCGCAGGAGCACGACGAGTAAGTCCGCTCCCGCGCCGGGCCCCGTTCACGGGCCCCGGGCGCAGCCCTCGGTCCCGTACGGCCTGCGGCCTGCGGGGCCGGTCTGTTTCTCCCGGGGGGCCACCGGGTTTCCCGGCGGTCCGACCGGGCTGACTGCGACGAAAGCGAGCCACCCGTGCCACCCGTCTCCGCCCGTCTCCCGGTCTTCCCGTGGGACCGGCTCGAACCGTACAAGGCGACCGCCGCGGCCCATCCCGACGGCATCGTCGACCTCTCGGTCGGCACGCCGGTCGACCCGGTCCCGGACGCGGTCCAGCGGGCCCTGGCCGGTGCCGCCGACAGCCCCGGCTACCCCACCGTCTGGGGGACCGCCGCGCTGCGGGACGCGCTCACCGGCTGGGTGGAGCGGCGGCTGGGCGCCACCGGGGTCCGCCACACCGAGGTGCTCCCGGTGGTCGGCTCCAAGGAGCTGGTGGCCTCGCTCCCCGCGCAGCTGGGACTCGGCGCCGGGGACCGGGTGGCCTTCCCGCGGCTGGCCTACCCGACCTACGAGGTGGGCGCGCGGCTGGCGGGCGCCGAACCGGTGCCGTACGACGTGGAGGTCTTCGCGGGCGGTGCCGCGGGCGCCGGGCTCGACCCGGCCGGGCTCAAGCTGCTGTGGCTGAACTCCCCGTCCAACCCCACCGGCCGGGTGCTGTCGGCCGAGGAGCTGCGGGCGGCCGTCGCCTGGGCCCGGGAGCACGGGGTGCTGCTGGTCAGCGACGAGTGCTACCTCGAACTGGGCTGGGAGGCCGATCCGCGGTCGGTGCTGCACCCGGAGATCTCCGGCGGCAGCTTCGAGGGACTGGTCGCGGTCCACTCGCTGTCCAAGCGCTCCAATCTGGCGGGCTACCGCGCGGCGTTCCTCGCCGGTGACGAGACGGTGCTCGGCGAGCTGCTGAAGATCCGCAAGCACGGCGGGATGATGGTGCCCGCCCCGGTGCAGGCAGCCACGGTCGCGGCGCTCGCCGACGACAAGCACGTGGCCGAGCAGCGGGAGCGCTATGAGCGGCGCCGTGCCGCGCTGCGCCCGGCGCTGGAGGGCTTCGGCTTCCGGATCGAGCACAGCGAGGCGTCGCTGTACCTGTGGGCCACCCGGGACGAGCCGTGCTGGGAGACCGTCGGCGCCCTCGCCGAACGGGGCATCCTGGTGGCGCCGGGCGACTTCTACGGCCCGGCGGGCGAGCGGAACGTACGGATCGCGTTCACCGCGACCGATGAGCGGGTGGCGGCGGCGGTCCGCCGGCTGACGGCCTGACGGGCACACCGCGGAGCGGAACGGACGACCGGCACGGGGGCCCGGGGAGTGCACACTCCCCGGGCCCCCGTGGTGCACGGCGCGGGTGATCAGCCGCCGATCACCGGCAGGCCGCCCAGCGGAAGGCCCTTGATCGGCAGGTCCTGGCCCTCGGGGCTCGGCGCCTGCAGCGGAGCCTGGGGGGTCCGCGGAGCGGGCTTGGTGGCCTTGCCCTTGGCGTGCGCGCCGCCCTTGGCCTTGGCGTGGGCGCCCTTGGCGGCCTTGCCCTTGGCCGGGGTGGCCTTGGCCGGGAGGGTCTTCGCGTGCTGGACCGGGGACGCCGGAGCGGCCTTGCCCGGCAGAACCTCCGTGACGGTGCGTCCGGCCTTGCCGCCGACGTCGCCCGCCGTGCTCCCGATCTGCTGCGAGGCGATGTCCGCGACCTGGTCGACGGATGCGGTGTCCAGGGCGCTCAGTCCGCCCAGCTTGGGCTGCGGCAGGGCAGCTTCCGCCGCACTCGCGGCGCCGGCGGCGGCGACCACGGGAGCGGCGCCGGCGGCGACCACCAGCGCGGCCCGAGCGATCCGACGCGTGAGAGGGAGGGACATGATGCTCCTTTGACGGAGGGACAATTGGCGTGCAGTGCCCAGTGATCGGACGCCGTGCATACCGACGTGGCCCGCGGGAAGGTTGCGGTGCCCCCAAGTAAAGAATGAGTAATGCGTCCCGGAATTCGCCTCGGTGCGCATTCGCGGCGCACACGGTGTCCCGGTCCCCCCAGGGGTGGTTGAGCACCCCCGCTGAGCTGCGGTGTCCCGTCTCGCTAGCGCGCGATGACGAGGCGGACGTCCGCTCCGGAAGTCGTCCGTGAGATGCGCCAGCCGTCCCCGGAATTCCCCGCGCTCCACACGTGCTTTCCATAAGAGACGCGTTCGATACGCAGTCCGTCCGAGTGAGCCACGGCCCAGTACGCCAATTCCCAGCCGCGCTCCGCCGTCGCGCCCCGGGCGGTCACCGGGCGGACCGGCACCAGCACCGTGCGCGCGCCCGGGGCGTGTCTGCCGCCGCCCCGTCCGGCGGTCTCCAGCCGGGGCCGTACCTCCTGGCCGAACTCCCGTGCCAGCGCCGAGCCGACCCGCCGCGGATCGCCCGCGGTGCCGTCGTCCGGCGGACCGGGACAGCTGAACGCGGCCTCCGCCCGACCGGTGAGCGCGGCGGTCAGCACCACCGCCTCCGTCTCGTGCTTGGCGTACGCCTGCGGGTAGCCGCTGCGCTGCACCCGCTGCGCGGCCACCGTGAGCGGCAGCCGGGAGTAGCCGGGGACCCGCTCCAGCTGGTCGTAGAACTTGCCCGCCGAGTAGACCGGGTCCTGGATCTGCGCCCGGGTGCCCCAGCCCTGTGAGGGCCGCTGCTGGAACAGTCCGGCGGAGTCCCGGTCGCCGTGGCGGATGGTGCGCAGCCCCGACTCCTGGAACGCGGTGGCCAGCGCGATGGTGACGGCGCGCTCCGGCAGTCCGCGGGCGGCCGCCACGGCCTCGACCGAGGCCGCGTTCGCGGCCTGTTCGGGAGCCAGCAGCACCCTCTCGCCACCGGCGCGCACCACACAGCGCGGCGGGCCGCCGCCCCCGGTCAGCACATGGGCCGCCAGATACCCGGCCAGGCCCAGCAGAACGGCACAGCCGACCGCGGCCCGGAGCAGTCGGGGGCGGCTGGAGAGGACGGACGCGGGCACGCGCCACACGTTACTGGAGGGCTCCGGCACCCCGCCGGGGAAGCGGAGAGGGGTGGGGAAGGCCACGCGCGGTGCGGCCGCGGAAGGCCCGCGCGTTAGGGTCGCGGGTATGGACCACGCACGCCTCGACCTGTCCCTGGACGCGGCCCGGCTCACCGCCCGGCTCGTCGATTTCCCCTCGGTCAGCGGTGACGAGAAGGCCCTCGCCGACGCCGTCGAGCAGGCGCTGCGGGCCCTTCCGCACCTGACCGTCGACCGGGACGGGGACGCCGTGGTCGCCCGGACCGACCTCGGGCGCGCGGAGCGTGTGATCCTGGCCGGACACCTGGACACCGTGCCGATCGCCGACAACGTGCCCTCCCGGCTGGACGGCAACGGTGTGCTGTGGGGCTGCGGCACCTCCGATATGAAGTCCGGGGTGGCCGTACAGCTGCGGATGGCGGCCACGGTGCCCGCCCCCAACCGCGACCTCACCTTCGTCTTCTACGACCATGAGGAGGTCGCCGCCGAGCTCAACGGTCTGGGACGGCTGGCCGAGCGCCACCCCGAGTGGCTGGCCGCCGACTTCGCGGTGCTGCTGGAGCCCACCGACGGGAAGGTCGAGGGCGGCTGCCAGGGCACCCTGCGGGTACGGGTGAGCACCGAGGGGAAGCGGGCCCACTCGGCCCGCAGCTGGCTCGGGGACAACGCCATCCACAAGGCCGCGCCGATCCTGTCCCGGCTGGCCGGCTACGTGCCCCGGCGGGTGGAGATCGACGGGCTGACCTACCGTGAGGGGCTCAACGCGGTACGCGTCGAGGGCGGTCACGCGGGCAACGTCATCCCCGACTCCTGCGCCGTGACCGTGAACTACCGCTTCGCCCCGGACCGTTCGGAGCAGCAGGCGCTGGCCCATGTCCACGAGGTCTTCGACGGCTTCGCGGTGGAAGTCACCGACAGCGCGCCCGGCGCCCTGCCCGGTCTGAGCCATCCGTCGGCCGCCGCGTTCGTCGAGACCCTCGGCGCCGAGCTCGCCCCCAAGGACGGCTGGACCGACGTCGCCCGGTTCTCGGCGCTCGGGGTGCCCGCGGTCAACTACGGACCCGGCGATCCCAAGCTGGCGCACACCCGTGAGGAGCATGTGCCGACCGCCGCGGTGCTGGAGGCCGAGGAGCTGCTGCGGGCCTGGCTGACCCGCTGATCAACGGCGGTCCGCCGGTCCGCCGGGTGAGCGTGGCCCGGATGTCGGCTGTTCGCCGCTCCGGGGGCCTACCCTGAATCTCAGATCTTTGGCAGATCTTGGCGAAGGGAGCACACAGTGGGCAACGCCGAGGAAGAGCGAGCGCTGCACGAGCAGCGTCTGGGCCCGGTCGTGCGCCGTCGTCACCAGATGCGACCCGGTACCACCGACCAGCGGCTGCTGGACACCCAGGGCGCCACGCACTGGGTGCACGAGGACCCGTTCCGCGTACTGCGCATCCAGTCCGAGTTCGTCGAGGGCTTCGGCACCCTGGCGGAGCTCGGCAAGGCCGTCAGTGTGTTCGGATCCGCCCGCACCCCCGAGGGATCGCCGGAGTACGAGGCCGGGGTGCGGATCGGCCGGGCGCTGGCCGAAGCGGGCTTCGGGGTGATCACCGGCGGTGGTCCCGGCGCCATGGAGGCCGCCAACCGCGGCGCGAGCGAGGCGGGCGGCGTCTCCGTCGGCCTGGGCATCGAGCTGCCCTATGAGCAGGGGCTCAACCCGTACGTCGACATCGGGGTCAACTTCCGCTACTTCTTCGTCCGCAAGACGATGTTCGTGAAGTACGCGCAGGGCTTCGTGGTGCTGCCCGGCGGACTGGGCACCCTGGACGAGTGCTTCGAGGCGCTCACCCTGGTGCAGACCAAGAAGGTGACCCGCTTCCCGATCGTGCTGTTCGGCAGCTCCTACTGGCACGGGCTGGTCCACTGGCTGGAGAACACGCTGATCGCGGAGGGCAAGGCGTCCCCGCAGGACCTGGAGCTGTTCCACCTGACCGATGACATCGACGAGGTGGTCGATCTGGTCACCAAGGAGTCCGGCGCCTGATCCGGCGCCCGCGGGACCCTCAGGCCAGTCCCCGGCGGGCGACCGCCGGGGGCCGGTGGCCCGCGATGGACGACACCATGTCCAGCACCTGACGGGTCTCCGCCACCTCGTGCACCCGGTAGACCCGGGCGCCGAGCCAGGCCGAGACCGCGGTGGTGGCCAGGGTGCCGAGCACCCGTTCCTTCACCGGGCGGTCCAGCGTCTCGCCCACGAAGTCCTTGTTGGACAGCGACACCAGCACCGGCCAGCCGGTCTCCGCCAGCTCGCCGAGCCGCCGCGTCGCCTCCAGCGAGTGCCGGGTGTTCTTCCCGAAGTCATGCCCCGGATCGATCATGATCCCGTCCCGTCGCACCCCCAGTTCCACGGCGCGCTCCGCGAGCCCCAGGGTGACCCGCAGGATGTCCGCCACCACGTCGTCGTAGGCGATCCGGTGCGGCCGGGTGCGCGGTTCGGCCCCGCCCGCGTGGGTGCACACCAGTCCGGCGCCGTACCGGGCGGCGACCTCCGCCAGCCGGGGATCCACTCCGCCCCAGGCGTCGTTGAGCAGATCGGCGCCCGCCTCGCAGACCGCCTCGCCCACCTCGTGCCGCCAGGTGTCCACGCTGATCACCACATCCGGGTGGCGCCTGCGCACCTCGGCCACGAAACCGACGGTGCGCCGCGTCTCCTCCTCGGCGCTCACCTCGTCCCCCGGGCCCGCCTTGACCCCGCCGATGTCGATGATGGCCGCGCCGTCGGCGACCGCCCGCTCGACCCGGGCGAGCGCGGGCTCGTCGTGGAAGGTCGCCCCCTGGTCGTAGAAGGAGTCGGGCGTCCGGTTCACGATCGCCATGATCACCCGCTCGTCGGCGCCGAACTCACGTCGTCCCAGCCGCAGCATGCTTGTCCCTTCGCGTTCTCGCGTTCTTCTGTCCGGGGGCGGGCAGCGACGATAGCCGTCCCGGGGGCATGGCACGATCGGGTCAGACAGATGTCGAGGCCGTCGGGCACAGACTCAACCATGCACCCCCGGGGAGACGATCACCGTGTTCTTGTTCTTGCTGATCGCGCTGGTCGTAGTGGTCGGCGGGGTCACGCTCGCCGTCGTCGGGGGCGGCCAGGGCGGAACGCTGAGCGAGGCACCCCCGGACCTGCTGGACGACCGGCTGCCCGCCGACCGGCCCCTGGGCCGCTCCGATGTGGAGGCCCTGCGGCTGCCGATGACCCTGCGCGGCTACCGGATGGCCGACGTCGACGACGCGCTGGGCCGTCTCGGCGCCGAGCTCGCCGAGCGCGACGCCCGGATCGCCGAGCTGGAGGACGCGCTCGCCGGGCCCCGGGGCGCGGACCACGGCGGGCCCGCGCCGCAGACCGGCCGGGACCGCCGGGACCACCCCACCCCGCGCGGCGGTCTCGACGGTCCGGAGTCCGATGAGGACGAGCGCGACCAGGACGTGTTCCGGCCCCCGCGCCGCCACGGCGAGCACGGGGACTCCGGCGGCCACGACGGGTCCGAGGCATGAGCGGCCAGGGTCCGGTCACCGGACCGGACGGGCTGCCGCGCTGCCCCTGGGGGCTGGAGTCCGCCACCATGACGGACTACCGCGCCTACCACGACACCGAGTGGGGCCGCCCGGTCCACGGCGATGACGCCCTGTACGAACGGATCTGCCTGGAGGCGTTCCAGTCCGGTCTGTCCTGGCTGACGATCCTGCGCCGCCGCGAGGGCTTCCGCGCCGCCTTCGCCGGTTTCCGGATCGCCGAGGTGGCGGCGTTCACCGAGGCCGACGAGGAGCGGCTGCTCGCCGACCCCGGCATCATCCGCAACCGGGCCAAGATCGTGGCCACCATCGCCAACGCCCGTGCGGCGGCGGAGCTGGACCCGGGCGAACTGGACGAGCTGATCTGGTCCCACGCCCCCGACCCCGACGGCCGTCCGGTGCCGCGGACCACCGCGGACGTCCCGGCGATCACCGAGGAGTCCACGGCGCTCAGCCGCGCCCTCAAGAAGCGCGGCTTCCGCTTCGTCGGGCCCACCACCGCCTACGCCCTGATGCAGGCGTGCGGTCTGGTCGACGACCATCTCGCGGGCTGTCATCTGCGCGGCGCCGCCTGACCCGACCGGCGGCACCGGCCGGACCGCGCGCGGCCGCCGGGCGGTCCTCAGCGGCCGGTGAAGCGCGGCTTCTCCTTCTTCACGAAGGCGTCGACGGCGGTGAGATGGTCGTCCGAGGAGCCCAACCGCCGCTGCAACTCGTCCTCCTTGGCCAGCGCGTCGGTCAGGGTATGCCCGGCCGCGTAGGCCAGCGACTCCTTGACCGCCGCGTAGGCGGCGGTCGGACCCTGGGCCAGCGCACGGGCGACCGCCGTCGCCTCGGCCGCCAACTCCGCGGCCGGGACGACGCGGTTGGCGATGCCCAGCTCCAGCGCCTCCGCGGCGCCCACATTGCGGGGGAAGAGCATCAGATCGGCGGCGCGGCCGTGGCCGACCAGCCGCTGGAGGGTCCAGGAGATCCCCGAGTCTCCGGTGAGCGCGACGCCGACGAACGAGGTGTTGAAGCTCGCGGAGTCGGCCACGATCCGGTAGTCGGCGGCCATCGCGAAGCCCGCTCCGGCCCCGGCCGCGACCCCGTTGACGGCGGCGACGACCGGCTTGGGCATCCCCGCGATGGTGGTGACGATCGGGTTGTAGTGGAGGGCGACCGTGGTCATGGTCGAGCCTTCGGTGGCCTCGCCCCGGGCGTGGGCCTCACGGTCCGCCGCCAGCAGCCCGATGTGCTCCTTGAGGTCCTGGCCGACGCAGAACGCGCGGCCCGACCCGGTCAGCAGCACCGCCCGCACGGCCGGGTCCTCGGCGGCCTGGAGCAGCGCGTCGCGCAGCGCCACCTTGATGTCGAGGTTGAGCGCGTTCATGGCGTCGGGACGATTCAGGGTGATCGTCGCGAGCCCGTCGGTCAGCTCGTAGAGCACGGTGTCGGCCATCGGCGGTCCTCCGGAGGTGGCTGGTCGCGGCTGGGGCGGTGCCGCGGGGGCCGGGCCGGGGAACGGGCCCGCTGCGGCGGTCAGCGCTCAGCATGCCGGAGATCATGACCGGGCGACATGCCACCCTCCCCGAATTGGGTGGATTTGCGGGAGTGGCTCCCACGGGGGTTGCCGACCGATGTTGGTCATCGGGTCGTGCCATGCGGGATAATGGCAGAGAAGCAACGTGTTCGATGCCGGTGACACCTGGGTTGTCGGCTGCGATGAGCTGGTTTCAGGAAGGGGAACGAGCATGGCGGCCATGAAGCCGCGGACGGGCGACGGCCCGCTCGAGGTGACCAAGGAGGGGCGGGGCATCGTCATGCGCGTTCCGCTCGAAGGCGGCGGTCGGCTCGTCGTCGAGCTGACACCCGACGAGGCCGATGCCCTCGGCGACGCCCTGAAGAAGGTCGTCGGCTGACGGACCGGCCCCACCATCACCCGAGTGCCGCCCCGGCGTCCGGTACACAGGTACCGGCCGCCGGGGCGGTGCTGTACCGGGAGCCGGGATGACCGGGTGCCGGGGCGCGTGCCCCGGCCCGGGGAGCGCCCTCAGCCGCGCTTGACGGCGCAGAGCAGTCCGTCGCCCACCGGCAGCAGGGAGGACTGGAGAACGGTCGACTCCCGCACGGTGCGCAGCAGCTCCCGCAGCCGCAGCACCTCCTGCGGCTGTGCGGCGGAGTCCACGGTCCGGCCGCCCGCGAAGACCCCCTCGAAACAGACCAGGCCGCCCGGCCGCAGCAGCCGCATGGCCTCCTCGAGGTAGTCCAGGCACTCCAGCCGGTCGCCGTCGCAGAAGACGAGGTCGTAGCCGCCGTCGGCCAGCCGCGGCAGTACGTCCAGGGCGTGGCCGGGGATGAAGCGCGCCCGGTTCCCGGCGAATCCGGCCGCGCGGAACGCCTGCCGGGCGAACTGCTGCATCTCCGGTTCGATGTCCACGGTGGTCAGCACCCCGTCCGGGCGCATCCCGTGCAGCAGGTGGATACCGGAGACCCCGGTCCCGGTGCCGATCTCGGCGACGGCCTTGGCGTCCGCGGCGGCGGCGAGCAGCCGCAGCGCAGCGCCGGTACCCGCTGACACCGAGCGCAGTCCCGCCTCCCGGGCCCGGTCACGGGCCCAGTGCAGGGCTTCGTCCTCGGCGACGAACGCGTCGGCGAACGCCCAGCTCGTCTGCCGGTTGCCGGTAATGACCCTCTCCTGTCCCCGTAGTTCGCGCAACGGTGACTGTATCCGCTGCGCACGGGAACCCGCAGATGGGACCGGGCGTTGACGGGAGAGGGGGGATCGTATGGATCACGACCAAATGCAGGCCAAAAATGCTTATCCGGAGCTAACGGGCGAGGTGGATATGGTAGGGGCTCTACTGGACACCACCAGAGCCGACAGGGGAGGTGCGGCTGCGGCCGGTGACCGGCGAGTGCTGAGGCGCTTTCGCAGGTCAGCGGGCGAGCCGAAATCCGTGACCAACACCGCTGACCGTTCCCGTTCCGCCGAATCCGCCATGACCGCGACCTTCGCCAGTGATGCGGACGCCCCGGCGTGGACGCCTCCCACCTGGGAGGAGATCGTCAGCACGCACAGCGCACGGGTCTACCGCCTCGCGTACCGGCTCACCGGTAACCAGCACGACGCCGAGGACCTCACCCAGGAAGTGTTCGTCCGCGTCTTCCGCTCGCTGTCGACGTACACCCCGGGCACCTTCGAGGGCTGGCTGCACCGCATCACCACCAATCTCTTCCTCGACATGGTCCGGCGCCGTCAGCGCATTCGCTTCGACGCCCTCGGCGAGGACGCGGCGGAGCGGCTGCCCAGCCGTGAGCCCTCCCCCCAGCAGCACTTCAACGACACCCACTTCGACGCCGATGTGCAGCAGGCGCTCGACACCCTGGCCCCGGAGTTCCGCGCCGCCGTGGTGCTCTGTGACATCGAGGGGCTGTCGTACGAGGAGATCGCCGCCACGCTCGGTGTGAAGCTCGGCACAGTGCGCAGCCGTATCCACCGCGGCCGTTCGCACCTGCGCAAGGCGCTGCGTCACCGCGCCCCCGCGGCACGGACCGAGCAGCAGCACGAGGTGACGGCCGTCGCCCCGCGCGTCGGCGGTCCCCGGGTGAGCGGGGAGGTCGGAATCGCGTGACCCGGTCAGGCGGTCAGTCCCCCGCCGAGCAGCATCTCGGCGACCGCCTTGCGGCTCTCGTCGACGGTGAGCTCGGGCATGACGCCCGGGAGCGCGTTCTCGCGCACCTCGCCACGTGCTGCAAGTGCAAGGCGGAGGCCGACGCGCAGCGTCGGCTGAAACGTGTGTTCGCCCAGGCGGCGCCCCCCGGGCCCTCCGAGGGCTTTCTGGCGCGTCTCCAGGGGCTGCCCGGCGGCTCCGGTGACGAAGGCGGCGGTTCCCCCTTCGGCGGGTCCGAGATCTTCGGCATGCGGGGCATGCCCGGCGGCACCCGGGACGTACGGGAGGTGGCCGACCCGCGGGAAAGACGCGAGCGGGCGTTCGCGTTGCTGCCCCCGGTGGCACCGGGCACCGCGATCGCCCCGGCGGCCTCGGCCCCGGCCTCCCGCGAGCGCGGTTTCCGCATCCATGAGGTGGAGCGGTCCGGACCGCGCCGCCGGTTCGCCTTCGCCGCCGCGGGCGCGGTCTCGCTCGCGGCGTTCGCGCTCGGCGCCGCCCTCCCGCTGGACGCGGCGGTCGACCCCCCCGGCCGGATGGCCGAGGGCCCGGACACCTCGGTGACCCCCGCCCGCGCCGACTCCGCCGGCACCCCGGCCACGGGCACGCGCGAGCGCACCCGCAAGGAGGTGGGGCTGCGGACCACCGGTGACTCCCGCGCGGATGTCCCGTCCCCGGCGCCCACCCCGCATCCGCGGGCCCTGCGCCAGGCCGCGAGCGCGGCGGCGCTGAACCCGCTGATACAGCCGCTGCTGTCGGCCACCGAGCTGCTGCGCCCCCGGCCCGCCACGGCGCCGGCCCCCGGGCCGACGCTGCTGGAGGGCCCGACACAGCCCGCTGCGCGCACCTCGCCCTCGCTGGGCGTCAGCGCGCCGCCGGAGTGATCCCGGTCACCGGGAGCCGTGTGCGCGCACCTGACACGGTCCATCCGTCCGCACTGCGCCCGCGTCGGCGGACCTGATTGAATCGCCTCCGGGCAGCGCGACCCGGAGGCGGCTGATGTCTGCCCTCGCGGCCGCGCGGTCCGTGTCGTGTCGCGGGAACTTGGGGAGATCATGGACGAGCGGAAGGCCCCCGGGCCCAAGCCGAAACCGAAGTGGTGGAGCCGTCCGGCCGCACGACCCGTGGATGACCGGCCGACGGCCGTGGAGACCACCGAGGCGGCGGACGGTAGCGCCGGGCAGGACGCGGCCCAGGACGCTGCTGCGGCCCCGGTGCGGACCTCCGCGGCCGAGGGGACGGCAGGGACCGCCGCAGCGGGCGGTGAGCCCGAGGACGCGGTGCCGTCCGCCGAGCCGCGCCCCCGTCCGCTGCACGAGCCCGACCCGTACGGCACCCCGCCCTACGGCGGCCCCGGCCCCTGGGCCCCCGCACCGCCCGTCCAGCACCCGGTCGCCACCCCGGCCCACGGCACCCACCTCCCGCCGGGCACGGTTCCCGGCCACGGCACCCCGGTCCCGTCCGGCGCGACGCCCGGCCACGGCACCCCGGTCCCGCCGGGTGCGACGCCCGGGCACGGCACCCCGGTCCCGCCGGGCGCGACGCCCGGGCACGGCACGCATCTCCCACCAGGGGTCCCGGCCGTACCGCCGCAGGCCGCCCCGGCCGCCCCGGCGGCCATGGCGCACCCCGGGATGACGCCGCCGCACGGCACCCCGCTTCCGCCGTCCGCCGCCGAGGGCGCCGCGGCTCCGGCGGCCCAGTGGCGGCAGTACGACCCCTGGGGCGCCCCCGCGCCCCCGCCGGCCCCCGCCCCCCGGATGATCACCCGTCGCCGCGCCTGGGTCGCCGTCCTGGTGATCGCGCTGATCGCGGGCTGTCTGGGCGGAGCCATCGGCGGCTATCTGGAGCACGACCGCGCGACCGGCGGCGGGGACGTCAAGCTGCCGCAGGCCCCGGTCGACAGCCAGTCGCGGGCCCCGGGTTCCATCGCGGGCATCGCCGCCCGTTCGCTGCCCGGTGTGGTCACCATCCACGTCCGCGGCGGTTCCGCGGAGGGCACCGGCACCGGCTTCGTCCTGGACAAGCGCGGCCACATCCTCACCAACAACCACGTCGTGGAGCCCGCGGGCACCGGTGGCGACATAACGGTGACGTTCAACGGCGGTCAGTCCGCCGGTGCCAAGGTCATCGGCCGGGACGCGGGGTACGACCTCGCCGTGATCAAGGTCGAGGGCGTCTCCGGGCTCCGTCCGCTGCCGCTGGGCAACTCCGACTCGGTGCGGGTCGGCGACCCGGTGGTGGCCATCGGCGCACCGTTCGACCTCGAGGGCACCGTGACCTCGGGCATCATCAGCGCCAAGGAGCGCCCCATCACCGCGGGCGGCGAGAAGGGCGACGGCACCGACATCAGCTATGTCGACGCGCTCCAGACGGACGCCCCGATCAACCCGGGCAACTCCGGTGGTCCGCTGGTGGACGGCAGGGCCCGCGTCATCGGCATCAACAGCGCGATCCGCGCCGCGGACGACGGCTCCGAGCTCGGCGGCCAGGGCGGCAGCATCGGCCTGGGCTTCGCGATCCCGATCAACCAGGGAAAGCGGGTGGCCGAGGAGCTGATCAACACCGGTAAGGCCACCCATCCCGTGATCGGGGTCACCCTCGACATGGATTACCAGGGCGACGGCGCCCGGGTGAACACCAAGGGTGTCGGCGGCCCGCCGGTGAAGCCGGGCGGACCGGGCGACGAGGCCGGGATCAAGGCCGGTGACGTGATCACCGAGGTGGACGGGGTGCGGGTGCACAGCGCCCCGGAGCTGATCGTCAAGATCCGCAGCCATCGCCCCGGGGACCGGCTCCGGCTGACCGTGGAGCGGGACGGCGAGAAGCGCTCGGTGGAGCTGTCCCTGGGCTCGGCGAGCAGCGAGGGATGACCCTGATGTTGGCCCGGCCGTCTCCCGTGTCACCCCCGCCGACAGGTACCGTGTGGAGTGGCCTGGACCGTGGCCACGGGACCTCTCTAGGAGCTGCACGGTGTTGGACATAGGACCTCTCGAGCTCGTCGCGCTCGTCGTCCTTGCGGTGCTCGTCTTCGGCCCGGACAAGCTGCCGAAGGTGGTCCGCGATGTGTCGCAGTTCATCCGTAAGATCCGGGAGTTCTCCGACAGCGCCAAGGAGGACATCCGCTCCGAGCTGGGACCGGAGTTCAAGGACTTCGAGTTCGAGGACCTCAATCCCAAGACGTTCGTCCGCAAGCATGTCCTGGACTCGGATGAGCTGGGCCTGAAGGAGATCCGCAACGGCTTCGACCTCCGCAAGGAGATGGCGGAGGTCGCCGACGCGGTGCACGGCCGGGAGAGTGAGTCCTCCCAGGGCTCCCCGGGCGGCTCCGGCTCCTCCTCGCCGGCCGCCCCGTCGTCCGGTTCCACCACCCCTGACCTGCTGCGCAAGCGGGAAGAGCCGGGTCGCGAGGACCGTCCGCCTTTCGACTCCGACGCCACTTGATCCCACCTATGCCCGACCTGGTTGACCGGTATGGCTATCCTCCCTTTGTCCGGGGTGAGGTCGCCTGAGGGGGGCGGGCCGCCCATGACGCAGGGCAACGAGGAGGCCGCGCGCACATGGAGACGACGAGTCGGCTAGGGGTGCAGGGAGTGGGCGCAGCCGCGCAAGGAATGCCCGCCGACGCCCGGCGGAGCGTCGATGGCTATCTGATGGCCGCTTTCCCCTGGTACGGCCTTGACGAGGCGTTCACCGGCCCCCGCTGGCTGATGCAGGTGGGCGCGGCGGCGGACGGCACCGTCGAGTACGGTTCCACCGGCCACGGCGAGGAGCCGTCGCTGCGGGTGGAGACCGATATGGATCAGCAGCGGTTCGCGGTGGTGGTCACCGTCGCCAGCCGCCCGGTGCGGGACAGCGCGGACGGCACCGGCGTCCTGGAGGCCACCTCGGTCTCCTCGGCCGCCTGGCTGGCGGGCTCGGGCCTGCTGTCGTGCACCTGGCCGACCCGTATGGAGCGGGCGCTGCGCCAGGACTGGCTGGACCAGCAGACCGCTATCGCCTGGGAGCTGGCGGACGACGTCGAGGGCGAGGGCTGGACGGCCCTGTCGCTGCCCGTGGACGGAGTGCCGACCGACTTCCGCTACCGCGAGTCCGAGTACGGCTGGGTGCTGGCCGGATCGGCGCGCGACGGGGTGCACATCGGGGCGTACGGGCGCGGGATGAGCGCCTACGGACTCGGCTTCTCAGTGATCAAGGACATCACCGAGTACGACACCGACGGCTGAGCGCCGACGCCTCGCAGACACGAGCGGCGGGGGTGGCCGGTCTCCCAGGAGACCGGCCAACCCGCCGCTCGATGCCGTCAGAACTTGTCGCGCGGGGTGACCCCCAGGGACATGCCCGCGAGCCCGCGCTGCCGCCCGCCGATCTTGCCCGCGATCGCCTTGAGCGCGGCGCCCGCCGGGGAGTCGGGGTCGGTCAGTACGACCGGCTTGCCCTCGTCGCCGCCCTCGCGCAGCCGGACGTCGATCGGGATCGCGCCCAGGACCGGCACCGTCGTACCGGTGGTCCGGCTGAGCCCGTCCGCGACCAGCTGGCCGCCGCCGGTGCCGAACACGTCGACCATCTCGTCGCAGTGCGGGCAGGGCAGCCCGGACATGTTCTCCACCACGCCGACGATCTTCTGGTGGGTCTGCACGGCGATCGACCCGGCCCGCTCGGCCACCTCGGCGGCGGCCTGCTGCGGTGTGGTCACCACCAGGATCTCGGCGTTGGGCACCAGCTGGGCCACCGAGATCGCGATATCGCCGGTGCCCGGGGGCAGGTCGAGGAGCAGGACGTCGAGGTCGCCCCAGTAGACATCGGCCAGGAACTGCTGGAGCGCGCGGTGCAGCATCGGTCCGCGCCACACCACCGGGGCGTTGCCCGGGGTGAACATCCCGATCGAGATCACCTTCACACCGTTCGCGGACGGCGGCATGATCATGTTCTCGACCTGGGTGGGCCGTCCGTCGGCGCCCAGCATGCGCGGTACGGAGTGGCCGTAGATGTCGGCGTCCACCACGCCGACCTTGAGGCCGTCGGCGGCCAACGCCGCGGCCAGGTTGACCGTGACCGAGGACTTGCCGACGCCGCCCTTGCCGGACGCCACCGCGTAGACCCGGGTGAGCGAACCGGGCTGGGCGAAGGGCACCTCGCGCTCGGCCTGACCGCCGCGCAGCGAGGCGGCCAGCTCCCGGCGCTGCTCATCGCTCATCACATCGAGTTCGACGGTGACCGAGGTCACACCCTCGACCCGGGTGACCGCGTCCCGCACATTGGTCGTGATCGTCTCCCGCATCGGACAGCCGGAGACCGTGAGGTAGACCACCACCGCGACCGCGCCGTCGGCGGCGATGTCCACGGATTTGACCATGCCGAGGTCGGTGATCGGCTTGTGGATCTCCGGGTCGTTGACCGTGGCGAGCGCGGCGCGGACCGCGTCCTCGCTCGGCGATGGGGGAGTGTCGGTTGCCATATGGAGATGGTACGGCGCGCCGGGCGAGCCACGGAAAGCCCGTCAGTGGTCGCGTTCCTCACTCCGGGCGGGGCCGTCCCGCCCCTCGTCCAGCTCCCTGATCAGGTCCTCGAACTCCGAGCGGATCCAGTCCCGGGTGGCGACCTCGCCCAGTCCCACGCGCAGGGCCGCGATCTCCCGGGTCAGGAACTCGGTGTCGGCGATGGACCGTTCGTTCTGCTTGCGGTCCTGCTCGAGGTTGACCCGGTCGCGGTCGGCCTGCCGGTACTGGGCGAGCAGGATCAGCGGCGCGGAGTACGACGCCTGGAGCGACAGCATCAGGGTCAGGAAGATGAACGGGAAGGGGTCGAATCGCAGCCGGTCCGGGGCCAGGGTGTTCCAGCTCACCCACACGACCACGAAGGCCGTCATCCAGGCGATGAAACGGCCGGTGCCCAGGAAGCGGGCGATCCGCTCCGACGCTTTGCCGAACGCCTCCGGGTCCCACGCGGGCAGCGGACTGCGGCGCCGCGGTTTGGGCCGGTCCAGGCGGCTCCCCTCACCGTCCATCGGCGGCCCCCGGCATGGTCACCCCGGTGTGCAGCTCCCGCTCCCGCCAGTCGGACGGCAGCAGGTGGTCCAGGACGTCGTCCACGGTGACCGCGCCGAGCAGTGAGCCGCTCTCGTCCACCACCGGCGCGGCCAGCAGGTTGTAGACCGCCAGGTGGCTGGCGACCACCGGCAGCGGGGTGTCCGGCGGCAGCGGCGGCAGATCGGTGTCGACGATCGAGGCGACGAGGGTGAACGGCGGGTCGCGCAGCAGCCGTTGGAAGTGGATGGTGCCCAGGTACCGCCCGGTGGGGGTCTCGTCCGGCGGACGGCACACATAGACCTGGGCGGCCAGCGCCGGGGTCAGGTCCTGGATGCGCACCCGGGCCAGCGCGTCCGCGACGGTGGCGTCCGGCCGCAGCACGATGGGCTCGGTGGTCATCAGACCGCCCGCCGAGCCCTCCTCGTACGACATCAGACGGCGCATGTCGGCGGCGTCGCGCGGGCGCATCAGGGCCAGCAGCCGTTCCTTGTCCTCCTCGGGGAGCTCGGAGAGCAGATCGGCCGCGTCATCGGGGTCCATGGCCTCCAGGACGTCCGCGGCGCGCTCCTCCTTGAGCTTGCCGAGGATCTCCACCTGGTCGTCGTCGGGCAGCTCCTCCAGAACGTCCGCGAGCCGGTCGTCGTCCAGCGCCGCCGCCACCTCGCCGCGCCGCTTGGCGGAGAGGTGGTGCAGCACATTGGCGAGGTCGGCGGGGCGCAGCCGTTCGAAGGTGGCGAGCAGGTTCTCCGCGCCCTGGCCGTGCTCCTCCAGCGAGAAGCCGGTGACGGCCGACCACTCGACGGTCAGCGACTCTCCGCGGCGGCGCAGCGCCCCGGACTTGCCGCGCCGCACATGGACCTTGTCGATCTCCCATTCACGGCGGGCGGGCAGCTGGCCCATCGCCACGTCCAGGACGGTGACCTCCTCGCCGGTCTCCACCAGCCGCACCCGGCGGTCGAGCAGTTCACCGAGGACCAGCGTCTCGGTGGGGCGCTGTTCGAAGCGCCGCATGTTGATCACGCCGGTGCTGATGACCTGGCCGGACTCCACCCCGGTCACCCGGGTCATGGGCAGGAAGATCCGGCGGCGGCCGACCACCTCGACCACCAGTCCGAGCACCCGCGGCGGCCGTCCCGCCAGCCGCAGCATCGCCACCAGATCGCGGACCCGCCCCACCTGGTCGCCGTTGGGGTCGAAGACGGCGACACCCGCGAGGTGCGAGACGAAGACCCTGGGGGCGCCTGCCGGCATGTCCTGCCTCTCCTCGTCCGTGGCCCGTCACGGCCCGTTCCGCTGTGCCGCCTTCAGGTCCTTTCGTACTGTTACGCCGGGTTCAGGCTAGCGTGCCCCGACCCGCCGTGCCGCTGGACGAGGGGCCGTCCGCCACCCTGCGGACACCCGTGGACGGCACCGGTACGCTGCCCTACTGCACCGGCATCAGGAGGCAGAGCGGACGTGCGCACCCGGAAGAGCGCCCTCGTCGCGGCGATGTGCGCGGGGTTGGCCGCGACCCTCGCGGCGTGCGGTGGCGAAGGGGGCAAGGACCCCGACGCGGGCACCAATGGCGTGGGCAAACTGCCCGCCGCCAAGATCGAGAGCAAGGCCCGTGCGGCGGCCGGGAGCGCGAGAGCGGTACGGCTGTCCGGCAACCTCGTCACCAAGGGGCGCACCTACACCCTCGACGTGCGGCTCAAGGACGACGGCGGCACCGGACAGGTCTCCACCCAGGGCAGCACCTTCGAGCTGCTGCGCGTCGGCAAGGAGCTCTACCTCAAGGCGGACGCGGGCTTCTGGGCGCGCGAGGGCGCCGGGAAGGGCGGCGACGCCGCCGGGGACGCCGCGCACAAGCTGGACGACAAGTATGTGAAGGTGCCCTCCGGCGACCCCTCCTACCGGCGGCTCACCGGTTTCACCGACAAGAAGGTGCTGCTCGACGGATTGCTCGGACTGCACGGCCGGATCAGCGCGGGGGACCGCGGCGCGGTGAGCGGTGTGCGCACCATCCGGGTCCTCGGCGGCGAGGGCGGTGAGGGCGGCTCGCTGGACGTCTCCCTGGAGGGCCGTCCGTACCCCCTGCGGCTCCAGCGGGCGGGGCGCGCCGGAGTGATCCGGCTCGCCGACTGGAACAAGGACTTCACGCTGACCGCCCCGGACCAGGACCACGTCCTGGACTACGGACGGCAGATCCCCGACGGGCCGTGACGCCCCGCGCCTCCCGCGGTTCGGTCGCGCCCCGGAGGGCGGCGGCACCTCGCGGCTCTTCCAGCGGAGCGCTCAGCGCCTGCGGCCCCGGCGCCCGCGCGCCAGCAGCTTCGGCAGCGCCTCCGGCATCGGCCGGCGGGTGACCGCCGCGGACGGCAGCGGGGTCGCCGCCAGCGAGCCGGTGGGCTGCTCGGCGAGCGCCCCCGGTGCGGGCTCCAGCCGCAGTACCCGGCTGCTCTCGGCCCACCGCTCGGCGATCCGGTCGGCGTCCACCGCGTTCAGCCGCTTGCCCTTGAGCTCGTCGACCGCCGCGGTCCACGCCTCGCCGCGCGGGGTCAGCTCCACCACCCGCGCGGGGAAGCCGACCAGTCGGCCGCCCTTGTCCTTGCTGCGCACGGTCACCGTGGCGGGGCCGCCGTCGGCGAGGCCGAGTCCGGTGAGGGGCTGTTCGTCGGGGCCGTCCCCGACCAGGCAGACGGCGCCGTCGTGCCAGATGTGCCACAGCGCGCGGGCGGTGCCCTCGCTCCCCTGGACCCAGATGAGGGCGGACTTCTTGGCCGCCTCCTCGACAAGGGCACGGTCCATCGGCGTCTGCGTCATGTGCACAGCCTAGGACGTGTGCGCGGCGTCCCCGCCGGGTGCCCGGGGGCCGTCCCGGTCCGCGGGACGGCCGGTCCCCGCCCCGGTCACGCGCCTTACGCTGAGGGTGTGTCCACCGCCCGTCCCGCTCCCGGTCCCGTCACCGGCCACGCGCCGGACGGGACCGGCGGCGCGGCTGCCGCCACCGCGCTCCCGCTGGACGCCGTACTGCTCGCGGTGGCCGTCGCCGGGGTCTCGTTCTCCGCGCCGCTGGCCGCCGCCACCGCGGCGCCCGCCCTCGCCATCGCCTTCTGGCGGAACGCCATGGCGGTCGGCGCGCTGGCCCCGTTCGCCCTGTGGCGCCACCGGGGCGAGCTGCGCGGGATGGGACGCCGGGCGGTGCTGCTGTCGGCCTCGGCCGGGGCGCTGCTCGCGGTGCACTTCGGCACCTGGCTGCCGAGTCTGCGGATGACCTCCGTCGCCTCCTCCACCGCGCTGGTCACCACCACCCCGATCTGGACCGCCCTGCTGCTGCGGCTGCGCGGCCACCGCCCGGCCGCGCGGGTCTGGCTGGGTATGGGGTTCGCCCTGCTCGGTGTGGTGATGCTCACCGGAGTCGATCTGTCGGCCTCGCCCCGCGCGCTGCTGGGCGACGGACTGGCGCTGGTCGGCGGGGTGGCCGGGGCCGGGTACGTGGTGCTCGGCGCGGAGGTGCGCCGCTCGGTGAGCACCACCGCGTACACCTTCGTCTGCTACACCACCACCAGCGCGCTGCTGCTGGCCGTCTGTCTGGGCTCGGGCACCGCGCTCGGCGGCTACCGGGGTGTCACCTGGCTCCAGCTGGCCGCCCTGACGGTCACCGCGCAACTGCTGGGGCACACCCTGATCAACCGGGTGGTGCGGGGCCTCGGCCCTTCCGTCACCTCCACCGCGGTGCTGCTGGAGACCCCGGGGGCGGCCCTGATCGCGGCGCTCTGGCTCGGCCAGACACCGCCCGTGGCCGCCTACCCGGCGCTCGCGGTGATCCTCGGCGGACTCACCCTGGTCATCCTGGCGGACCGCCGGAAGACCGGACGCATGGGTCTAGAGCCAGCCGTTCCGCTTGAAACCGCGGTGGATGGCGAAGCAGATCCCGACGGTGACCAGCAGCACGGACGGGTAGCCGAACTTCCAGCGCAGCTCCGGCATGTAGTCGAAGTTCATCCCGTAGATCCCCGCGATCATCGTGGGGACGGCGAAGATCGCCGCCCATGACGTGATCTTGCGCATGTCCTCGTTCTGCGCCACGGTCGCCTGCGCCAGATTGGCCTGGAGGATCGAGTTCAGCAGGTCGTCGAAGGACAGCACCTGCTCGTTGACCCGGGCCAGGTGGTCCGCCACGTCCCGGAAGTACTTCTGGATGTCCGGGTCCACCAGCCGCATCGGACGCTCGCTCAGCAGCTGCATCGGCCGCAGCAGCGGCGAGACCGCCCGCTTGAACTCCAGCACCTCACGCTTGAGCTGGTAGATCCGGCCCGCGTCACCGCCGCGCCGGGAGGTCGCCGCCGAGAAGACATCGATCTCCACCTCGTCGATGTCGTCCTGTACGGCGTCGGCGACCGCCAGATAGCCGTCGACCACCTGGTCGGCGATGGCGTGCAGCACCGCCGAGGGGCCCTTGGCCAGGAGCTCCGGGTCGTCCTGGAGCCGGTGGCGCAGCGCGCGCAGCGAACCCTGTCCGCCGTGCCGGACGGTCACGATGAAGTTCCGGCCGGTGAAGCACATCACCTCGCCGGTCTCCACCACCTCGCTGGTCGCGGTGAGTTCGGCGTGCTCGACGTAGTGGATCGTCTTGAAGACGGTGAAGAGGGTGTCGTCGTACCGCTCCAGCTTGGGCCGCTGGTGCGCCTGGACCGCGTCCTCCACGGCCAGCGGGTGCAGCCCGAACTCCTGGGCGATACCGGCGAACTCACGCTCGTTCGGCTCGTGCAGACCGATCCAGGCGAAGCCGCCCTCGGCGCGCACCCGCTCCATCGCCCTCGCCGGGCTGACGTGGTCGCTGACCCGCCGTCCGTCCCGGTAGACCGCGCAGTCCACCACGGCGCTGGTGACCGAGGGGTCACGGGTGGCGTCGTAGTTGTGGGCGGTGCGGGTCCGGCGCAGGGCGGGGCGGACGGCTGCGCGCAGGTCACGGATCATCGACATGACGGGCTCCTTCACGGGCAGGCCGTCAGCGGCGGGCGCGGGGCGCAGCGCGGCACCCGGAAGGTGGACGTACGGCGGTCCGGCATCTGTACGTCCGCAAAGCGGGCGGCGCTCCGTGCGATGGCGCTGACGGTTTCGCGTAAGAAAACTGAACAAAGCGGAACGAAGGCGCTCTGCCGTCACATGCCCTGGATGCGAACTGACTTCACGTGTTTCACCGCGGGGCGGTGGGGTACGGAAGGCTCAGATCATGCGTGCGCATCCCCAGGGGAAACGACGGGAGAACTGTCGGTACTGCACGGTCGACTCGGATCCACCGCAGCCCCACCTCCTCCGGCCGGTCCCCCGTGGGGGACGACGTGTAACTCCCTGGGCAGAGATAAAGGCTATCAGTCGGCAGAAGCGTTACGTCGCCGCTTTGCCTGTTCGATACGCGATCTATGCTCACCGCATGTCAGACGTTCTTCAGCTGGTCGAGGCCCGGTTGATCACCGCGCTGGGTGAGCCGGATGCCCGCGCCGCCGTCACCTTCGTCGGCACGGACCGCATCGAGGTGCTGCGGTTCCGGGGCGAGGGGGACGTCGTCCGCTACGCCACCCTCGGCATGTCGGGCACCCCGATGACCGACCCCACCGCCGCCGTCGCCGACCCGCTGCGCGGCCCCCGCGCCGAGCTGGTGCTCACCGTGCGCACCGACGGGAACGGCCCCGGCACCGGAGTGCTGGACGAGGTGCTGCGCCCGCTCGCCGTGCTGGCCGCCTCCCCCCAGGTGGAAGGACTGGTGGTGACGCCCGGCGCGTCGCTGGACATCGGCGCTCCGCTGTGGAGCGGTGCGCCCTTCACCTCCGTGCTGGTCGCCGAACCGGGCGGGCTGGTGGAGGACTTGGAACTGCTGCCGCCCATGGATCCGGTGCGGTTCCTGCCCCTGCTGCCGATGACGGGGAACGAGGCGGCCTGGAAGCGGGTGCACGGGGCGGGCGCGCTCCAGGACCGCTGGCTGCGGCACGGCACGGATCTGCGCGATCCGGTGCGCCCCGGGGTGCCGTTGAACGGCTGACGCCCGGCGGGCCGCCCGGGTCGTTGACGCCCGGGGCGACGCCGGACGGGGAGCGGCCGACCTGGTGCGTGTCGCCGGATCACGGCGTACCGCGTATGCCGTACGGGCGGAAACTCCTCGGCCGTACGACCTCCGGACGGGTGATCGTCCTTGACGCGGGGACGACCGGGGAGGACCGTGGGGCCCTATGAGGGGCGAACCCAGTTGCCCGAAGTGCGGTGGCCGGGTGCGAGCGCCCGGTCTCTTCGCCGACACCTGGCAGTGCGGCATGCACGGCACCGTGCATCCGCTCCAGCCTGTCGTCCCGCCGAGCGTCGAAGCACTCGTGGTGGTCACCAACCGTGCCCGGGTCCCGGTCTGGATGCCGTGGCCGCTGCCCGTGGGCTGGCTGTTCACCGGTGTGGCGTGCGCGGGTGACGACCGCAGCGGCGGCCGTGCCACCACCGTGGCCTGCTCCGGACCGGGCCCGCTGGGCGGCCCCGGAGAGCTGCTGCTGGTGGCCGAGGAGCTCGGCGTCGGACTCGGCGCGCGCTACGCGGGCATCCCGGGGCCCGACCCGGGGCCGGGGATGCGCGTCGACAAACCCCCGCATGTGAAGGTGCTGGCCGCCGGGCGGCCCACCCCGCTGTGGCACGTCGAGGGCACCCCGGACGACCGGGCGGTCTTCGCGGGCGAGGCGTGCGGACTGTGGCTGTGGGCGATCGTCTGGCCCGAGCAGACCGGGCTGCTGATGTACGACGAGATGGTGCTCACCGATCTGCGGGACGCCGGGGCCGAGGTGGACCTGGTGCCGTGCGGGGCGCTGTCGCCGCGGATCCTGTCCTGACCGCCGCCCTGCCGCCCGTCGCCCTCCTGCCCGGGGCCGGTTGCCCCTGACCCGGACGCGCCCGGGACGGCGGTTATCCTGAAGCGTCCCCTCCGTTCCTTACACGCAGCTTGGAGCCGTGTCGTGCGCATCGACCTGCACACCCACTCCACTGCCTCGGACGGTACGGACACCCCCGCCGAGCTGGTGCGGAGCGCCGCCGCGGCCGGTCTGGACGTCATCGCGCTGACCGACCACGACACCGTCGGCGGCCACCAGGAGGCGATACGGGCGCTGCCGGAGGGCCTGACCCTGGTCACCGGCGCCGAGCTGTCCTGCCGGCTGAACGGCGTGAGCCTGCACATGCTCGCGTACCTCTTCGACCCCGACGAGCCGGAGTTCGCGCGCGAACGCGAACTGGTCCGCGACGACCGGGTGCCCCGCGCCCGGACGATGGTCACCAAACTGCGGGAGCTGGGCGTACCGGTCACCTGGGAGCAGGTGGCACGGATCGCCGGTGACGGGGCCGTCGGACGGCCGCACGTGGCCACCGCACTCGTCGAGCTGGGCGTGGTGGACAGCGTCTCGGACGCCTTCACCCCGGACTGGCTCGCCGATGGCGGCCGTGCCTACGCCGAGAAGCACGAGCTGGACCCCTTCGAGGCGATCCGGCTGGTCAAGGCCGCGGGCGGGGTCACCGTCTTCGCGCATCCGCTCGCCCTCAAACGCGGTCGGTGCGTACCGGAGAGCGCGATCGGCGAACTGGCCGCCGCGGGTCTGGACGGTATCGAGGTCGACCACATGGACCACGACGGGCCCACCCGCGCCCGGCTGCGGGGCCTCGCCGCCGAGCACGGTCTGCTCACCACCGGCTCCAGCGACTACCACGGCAGCCGTAAGAGCTGTCGGCTGGGCGAGTACACCACCGATCCCGAGATCTACGGCGAGATCGTACGCCGGGCCGCCGGTGCGTTCCCGGTGCCGGGCGCGGGCGGCTGAGCCCACCGCACCGCCGTTCCCTCCCACCCACCTCTCCCTCCCGTCCCCTTCGCGAGCCGCCGCTCGCCCACGTCTGCGCAAGGCCCTTCACCGTGTTCGACACCGCTGTCTTCGGATCCCTCTTTCTCACCCTTTTCGTGATCATGGACCCTCCGGGGATCACGCCGATCTTCCTGGCGCTGACCTCCGGCCGCCCCGTCAAGGTCCAGCGCCGGATGGCCGGCCAGGCCGCCACCGTCGCCTTCGGGGTCATCGCCGTCTTCGGCGTCGCCGGCCAGCAGATCCTCGACTATCTGCATGTCTCGGTCCCCGCGCTGATGATCGCGGGTGGGCTGCTCCTGCTGCTGATCGCGCTGGACCTGCTCACCGGCAAGAACGACGAGCCGACCCAGACCAAGGACGTCAACGTGGCGCTCGTGCCGCTCGGGATGCCGCTGCTGGCCGGGCCCGGGGCGATCGTCTCGGTGATCCTCGCGGTGCAGCACGCCAAGGGCGTCGGCGACCAGGTCTCGGTGTGGGCCGCCATCGTCGCCATGCACGTGGTGCTGTGGCTCACGATGCGCTACTCACTGCTGATCATCCGCGTGATCAAGGAAGGCGGTGTGGTGCTGGTCACCCGACTGGCCGGAATGATGCTTTCCGCTCTGGCGGTGCAGCAGATCATCAACGGTGTCATCCAGGTGGTCCAGAACGCCTGAGGCGTCCGGAGCCCGCGCCCGCACGCGAAGCGCCCCCGTACATCCGTGTACGGGGGCGCTGTGCGTACTGGTGGTGCCGTCAGGACCTTCCTACGGCACTACCGGGCGATGGTCTCGGCTGGACGGATGTAGATGCGCTGGCCGATCGCGGCGGCCTGCTGCACGATCCGGTTGACGGAGGCGGCGTCCACGACGGTGCTGTCCACGGCGTTACCGTCGACGTCGTCAAGACGCATGATCTCGAAGCGCACGGCTTCTCCCTTCGTCTGATCCTCCTGAGGAGAACTGATGTGTACGGAGGCGGCGCGGCCTCGCTGCCGCACGCTCCTGTACGTCTTCAACGAAAGTGTGCCGTGAAAACATTCCCTACGCTAATGAAATTTTTCGCCAGGCTAAATATCTGCTGGTAGCGGGGGAGGGTCCGGTTGTGATCCGCGAGCGGCCGCCCGGAGAATGAACCGCGTATGAGCGATGTGCTGCCTCCGGGCCAACCAGACCTCGCCTCGATCGCCGTGGGCATCGAGCGCACCAATGAGCTGCTGCAACGCGTGCTCGCCGAGGTGGCCACCACCCCCTCCACCCACGCGATCTTCGTGGACGCGGGGTACGTCTACGCGGCCGCCGGACGGCTGGTCGCGGGCACGGAGGACCGCCGGGCCTTCGAGCTGGACGCCGAGGGGCTGATCGAGGCGTTCATCGACAAGGCGCGCACGATCTTTCCGGACAGCAGGCTGCTGCGGGTCTACTGGTTCGACGGCGCCCGGCGGCGGATCCACACCGCCGAGCAGCAGAGCATCGCGGAGCTGCCGGACGTCAAGGTCCGGCTGGGCAATCTCAACGCCAACAACCAGCAGAAGGGCGTCGACTCCCTCATCCGCTCCGATCTGGAGTCCCTCGCCCGGCACCGCGCCATCGGTGACGCCGTACTGATCGGCGGTGACGAGGACCTGGTCTCGGCCGTCGAGGCGGCCCAGGGCTACGGGGCACGTGTCCACCTGTGGGGCATCGAGGCCGTGGAGGGCCGCAACCAGGCCGAACCGCTGCTGTGGGAGGTCGACAGCCAGCGCACCTTCGACCTCGACTTCTGCAAGCCGTACGTCACCCGCCGTGCCACGGGGTACGAGCTGAACGGTGAGCCGGTGCCCACCGGGCCCGCCCCCAGCCGGGACGAGGTGCGCTTCGTCGGGGCCCAGGTCGCCGCCCAGTGGCTCTCCGCACGCGGCCGCGAGACCCTCGCCGAGCTGCTGCCGGGCCATCCGTACCTGCCCGGTTCGGTGGACCAGGAGCTGCTGATCGACGCGGAGGGGCTGCTGCGGCTGTCGCTGCGCGCCCACGCCGATCTGCGGCGCGCGCTGCGGGACGGCTTCTGGGAGCACCTCCAGGCCCAGTACTGAGCCTCGTGCACCGCTGTCGTGGACGGCGCGGCTCAGCCCACGCTGCGCCAGAACGAGACCAGCGCGTCGGCCGTCTCCCGCGGCCGTTCGACATTGGGGGAGTGCTCGGCGTCCCCGATCACGGTCCGGCGCGCCGACAGCCGCTCGGCCATCTCGTCCATCAGCGGCACCGGCCAGGCGTAGTCCACCTCACCGGAGAGCACATGGACGGGCAGCCCGGCCGCCGCGAGCTCGCCGACCCGGTCCGGTTCCGCGGTCAGCTGCCGTCCGGTGGCGATCAGTTGCTCCGGTACGGTCGCCAGCCAGCGCTGGTGGAGGAACTCCCGGACGCCGGGCGGGGTCGCCGCGTCGGCCGCCTCGGGCGGGTCCAGTTCGCGCATCGCCTGCCAGACGGACTCCATGTCCATCACGGTCAGCGCATCGATGAGCAGCTTGGTGCGGGACTGCTGCGCGGCCGAGATGGCCGCCGGGCCCGAGCTCATGATGGTCAGTGAGCTGAAGGCGCCCGGGTCCTTCAGCACCGCGGCCCGCGCGATCAGCCCGCCCAGCGAATGCCCGAGCAGATGGACCGGATCCTCGGTGGCGGCGCTGACCGCCGTGGCCTGCGCCAGGACGTCGAGCGCCAGCTCGTCCTGGCCGTAGGCCGTCTGGTCCCGAGGGCCGGGGCTCTCGTACTGGCCCCGGCCGTCGACCGCGACCGCCCGGAAGCCCGCGGCGGCCAGCGGCTCCAGCAGGGCGATGAAGTCCTCCTTGCTGCCGGTGAAACCGGGCACCAGCAGCACGGTGCCGCGGGCGGCCGAAGCGGGCCGCGCGTCATGCGCGGCGAACTCCCCGCGGGCGGTCCCCAGTCGGTACGCGCGGGCGCTCGCGGGCAGTGTGAGAAACGGCGGCCTGCTCATGGGATGAGGCTATACAGACCGCGGGAAACGGACCGTGAACGCCTCGGGCCCCGTCCGCGGTGTCGCGGAACGGGGCCCGAGGCGCTCATCGGTACCTGTGCCGTCAGCTCTCGGCCGCGGCCTCGGGCTGGGCCGCCGCACGGGTGCGACGACGGCGCCGGACCGGCTTGGCCTCACCGTCGGTGGCCGTCTCCACGGCCTCCGTGGCGGTCTCGGCCGTCTCGGTGGCCTTGGCGCGGGTGCGGCGGCGGGCGGGCTTGGCCGGGGTGTCCTCGGCGGGTGCCGGGGTGCCCTCGGCGGTGGCGACGGCGGCCTCCGCGGCCTCCGTGGCCTTCGCCCGGGTGCGGCGGCGCGGCTTGGCCTCCGCGTCGGCGGCCTCGGTGACCGTCTCCGCGGTGGCGGTCTCGGCCGTCTCGGTGGCCTTGGCGCGGGTGCGGCGGCGGGCGGGCTTGGCCGGGGTGTCCTCGGCGGGTGCCGGGGTGCCCTCGGCCGTGGCGACGGCCGCTTCCGCGGCATCCGTGGCCTTGGCCCGGGTACGGCGGCGGCGCGGCTTGGCCGGGGCCTCCTCGGCCGGGACGGCCTCGGCGGTCTCCACCGTGTCGACCACGGCGGTGGCCGCCTCGCCCGCGTCCGCCGCACCACCGCGGGTGCGACGGCGACGACGGGGCTGACGCGGCTCGGCGGTGTCGGCGGCGGCCTCGGCGGCCGACGCCCCCTCCGGCGCGCTCCCGTCGCCCAGGGTCTGACCGCCGCGGGTGCGGCGGCGGACCCGCTCGGTCCGGACGCGGGCCGGGCGCTCCTGCTGCGGGGCGGCGCCGGAACGGCGGCCCCGGCCACCCCGGCCACCGGTCTCACCGAGGTCTTCGATCTCCTCGGCGGCCAGCCCGGCCCGGGTGCGCTCGGCACGCGGCAGGACACCGGTGGTGCCCTCCGGGATGCTCAGCAGCTCGAAGAGGTGACCCGAGGTGGAGTAGGTCTCCTCCGGGTCGTTGAACGGCAGGTCCAGCGCCTTGTTGATCAGCTGCCAGCGCGGGATGTCGTCCCAGTCGACGAGGGTGATGGCGGTACCCGACGCACCCGCGCGGCCGGTGCGGCCGATGCGGTGCAGATAGGTCTTCTCGTCCTCGGGCGACTGGTAATTGATCACATGGGTGACGCCCTCGACATCGATACCGCGCGCGGCGACATCGGTGCAGACCAGGACGTCGACCTTGCCGTTGCGGAAGGCGCGCAGCGCCTGCTCGCGCGCCCCCTGGCCGAGGTCGCCGTGGACCGCGCCGGACGCGAAACCGCGCCGGGCGAGCTGGTCGGCGATATCGGCCGCGGTGCGCTTGGTGCGGCAGAAGATCATGGCGAGTCCACGGCCGTCGGCCTGGAGCACGCGCGCGACGACCTCGGGCTTGTCCAGCGAGTGGGCCCGGAAGACGTGCTGGGTGATGTTGGCCACGGTCGCGCCCTCGTCATCCGGCGCGGTGGCGCGGATGTGGGTGGGCTGCGACATGTAGCGACGGGCCAGGGAGATGACCTGTCCCGGCATGGTCGCCGAGAACAGCATGGTCTGGCGCTTGGCGGGCAGCAGCTGGATGATCTTCTCGACGTCGGGCAGGAAGCCCAGGTCGAGCATCTCGTCGGCCTCGTCGAGGACGAGCGCCTTGACGGCGGAGAGCCGCAGCTTCTTCTGGCCCGCCAGGTCCAGCAGCCGGCCGGGGGTGCCGACGATCACGTCGACGCCCTTCTTCAGGGCCTCGACCTGCGGTTCGTAGGCACGGCCGCCGTAGATCGACAGGACGCGGACGTCCCGGACCTTGCCGGCGGTGAGCAGGTCGTTGGTGACCTGCTGGCAGAGCTCGCGGGTGGGGACGACCACGAGCGCCTGCGGGGCTTCGGTGAGCTGGTCGGGCTTGGCCCGGCCGGCCTCGACGTCAGCGGGGACGACGACGCGCTCCAGCAGCGGGAGGCCGAAGCCCAGCGTCTTGCCAGTGCCGGTCTTGGCCTGGCCGATGACGTCGGTGCCGGACAGGGCGACCGGGAGCGTCATCTCCTGGATGGGGAACGGGGACGTGATGCCGACGGCTTCCAGGGCCTCGGCCGTCTCGGGGAGGATCCCGAGTTCTCGGAACGTGGTCAGGATGTTTGCCTCTTCTGTGAGACGCGGCGGGAGGCGGCGAAGGGGGTCGCACAGCGCCCGGATTGCACCGGCCTTGGGGCGGCCGGTTCGGCGCGGGACCACTGCCCTCGCTCGAGCGCTCACGCCGCGAGCGGGTCCCTCCTGCCGTGCGCATGAACACTGCGCGCCGCGCGGAGGGCGGTCGGTTTGGAGCCGATCGGGCCACCGACCGGGCATCCGCATTCGTGGAACGACCCGCCGGTATGCGACGGGTGCAAATACCACTGTACCCCGGAAGCGCGCATCTGTGACCGGGGAACCGGATGAGTGGCGCCTCGGGTCATGGCTGACCAGGCCCTTCCCCGCCGTGCTGAGCGGGCTATTGTGCGCTCCATGGAGACGTCTGACACGCCTGAGAACGCCGCAGCAACCACCGAGGACCGCGCCGGGGAGAGCGCGGCGGACCGTCCGGCGAAGGGTTCCGAGGAGCCCGCCGCCGAGGCCACCGGGATCGCCGCCCAGGACTGGGACACGGCCGCCGCCGATCCGCAGTACCGGGCCGCTGTGGTGGATCTGCTCGGCGCCCTCGCCTACGGCGAGCTGGCCGCCTTCGAGCGGCTGGCCGAGGACGCCAAGCTGGCGCCCACGCTGGAGGACAAGGCCGAGCTGGCGAAGATGGCGTCCGCCGAGTTCCACCACTTCGAGCGGCTCCGCGACCGGCTGGCCACGGTCGGTGAGCGGCCGACCGAGGCGATGGAGCCGTTCGCCGCGGCCCTGGACGGCTTCCACCGCCAGACCGCGCCGTCGGACTGGCTGGAGGGTCTGGTCAAGGCATACGTGGGCGATTCGATCGCCAGCGACTTCTACCGTGAGGTGGCCGTCCGGCTCGACGCCGACACCCGCGGTCTGGTGCTCCAGGTGCTCGACGACACCGGCCACGCCAGTTTCGCGGTGGAGAAGGTGCGCGCCGCCATCGAGGCCGACCCGCGGGTCGGCGGGCGGCTGGCGCTGTGGGCGCGGCGGCTGATGGGCGAGGCGCTGTCGCAGGCGCAGCGGGTGGTCGCGGACCGTGACGCGCTGTCCACGATGCTGGTGGGCGGTCTGGCCGACGGTTTCGACCTGGCGGAGGTGGGCCGGATGTTCTCCCGGATCACCGAGGCGCACACCAAGAGGATGGCCGCGCTGGGCCTGGCGGCCTAGCGCAGATCCGGCCGGCACGGCCTGGTGCCGTGCCGGCCGGGGTTCGCACGGTGGTGAGGCGTCCTGCCGAGGTCGGCCCGCACGGCGCCGGACCGGCACCCGGCGCCGTCGCGCGCATCGCCCCGGACCCGCGGGACACCGCCTGTGCCGAGGCGGCGTTCCGCGGAGGGTCGTCGCAGGGGCCGTGGGCGGGCTGAACCGTGGCCGGACGCGGAACCGGCGGAGGTGGCCGGCCGGGCCGCCCCGGGGCGGCCGTGCGGCGCCTCAGGCCGTGACGGAGCGCCTGCGGCGGGGGCGGCCCGCCGGGCGGATGAGCAGCGACAGCAGCGCCGCCGCGAACCCGAGCGCGACGATCAGCACCGCCGCCGAGTTGCCCGGGCCCAGCACCGTATGCGCGAGCAGGGCGCCGAAGAGCGCGCCACTGGAGCCGGTCGACAGGACCAGGGGGCGTGCGGGCAGCCTTCGGGGGCGCCAGCGGCTCGCCCCGTACGCGATGGCGAGACCGATCAGTACCGAGCCGAGCGCTTCCCAGAGGATCATGGCGCGTCCTTCCCGTGAGCGGACCGGAACCGACGCGCGATCACGCGTCGGTCGTGCCCGTCCTACCCGTGCCCGTGAGCGGGCAACCCTGCGATGCGGGAGTGTCGGGAGGAGACGGCGGAGTGTGCGGGGGAAGGGCGCGTGCGGCGCGCGCGGGGGGAGTTGGCCACCGGCGCGCGCCACGGGGCGCTCGGGGCGCGGAACGGCGGCGGGCCCGGTGGAGGGGATCTCCACCGGGCCCGCCGCCGTCAAACGCGACCGCTCAGAGCGTGCCGAATCCGACCTTGCGGGCGCTCGGCTCACCGATCTCGACGTACGCGAGTCGGTCGGCCGGGACCAGGACCTTGCGGCCGTGGTCGTCCACCAGGGTCAGCAGCTGAGCCTTGCCGGCGAGCGCGTCGGCCACCAGGCGCTCGACCTCCTCGGCAGACTGCCCGCTCTCCAAGGTGATCTCGCGGGGCGCGTGCTGCACGCCGATCTTGACCTCCACGGCTTTGTCCCTCCGACGGTCAGTTGGGGTGCGCGGCCGTCCGCGCCGTACTCCGCACACATTAGCCGGGGAGGGGGACCTGCCGGGCGGCCCGGGCACACGCCGGCAGCGAACACGCCCGCTCCCGCGAACGCGCGGCGGCGCGGCCCGAGATGACCCGCGTGCCCCGGGATGACCCGATGGCTCAGTGCTGCCCGCCGTCGGCCCCGTGCAGGGGGAACCCGGCGATGCCCCGCCAGGCGAGCGAGGTCAGCAGCTGCACCGCGGTGTCCCGCGGTACCGCGCTTCCGCTGGAGAGCCAGTAGCGCGCGACGACCTGCGAGACCCCGCCGAGGCCGACGGCCAGGAGCATCGACTCGTCCTTGGACAGGCCGGTGTCCTCGGCGATCACCTCACTGATCGCCTCGGCGCACTGGAGCGAGACCCGGTCCACGCGCTCGCGCACGGCCGGCTCGTTGGTCAGGTCGGATTCGAAGACGAGGCGGAAGGCGCCGCCCTCCTCCTCGACGTACGCGAAGTACGCGTCCATGGTCGCGGCGACGCGCTGCTTGTTCTCGGTGGTCGAGGCGAGCGCCGTGCGCACCGCCTGGAGCAGTGCCTCGCAGTGCTGGTCGAGCAGGGCGAGATAGAGCTCCAGCTTGCCCGGGAAGTGCTGGTAGAGCACGGGCTTGCTGACTCCCGCGCGCTCGGCGATGTCATCCATCGCCGCCGCGTGGTAGCCCTGAGCGACGAAGACCTCCTGGGCCGCCCCCAGGAGCTGATTGCGTCGGGCTCGGCGCGGCAGGCGCGTACCCCGCGGGCGCGCCTCTGTCTGCTCGATGGCTGTCACGCCGCCTCCCATTTGAATGTTCTGTGCACGATGTCCACCCGCGCCCGCCATCGTACTTTTGGGTAACCGGGCCGCGCGCGGTTCGTGCGGAGAATTTCACGGACCGGACTCTATGAAAAGCCCACCATTGCCGCTGGTCACCGGTAGTCCTCTTCGTTCACCTCGACGACCCTGGCCTGCTCCGCCCGGTCCGCCTCGTTCGCTTCGACGAGCTCGTCGGAGGACGGCTGGTCATCGCGGTGGGGAACCAGGTCGCGGTGCTGGTCGGCGGCGTCCGCCTCAGGGGCTTCGACGTCGGACTCGGCGGAGTCGTCGTTCCCGAGGTTCTCGAAGGTCTCGGGATCGGACGGGTCGATGGACATGTACTCCCCTTCCCGGAGGCGGCTGAGCGCCCCCGTGTAATAACGAGCCTAGGAGAGGTCACTTTCAGACGCTACGTTGTCTGTGAGAGCGAACACACGATCAGGTGCGTGATCGTCTCGTAACATTGCCGCATGTCTGCGACCGAGCCGCCGGAAGCCCGCGTGATCGCTACGGTCCCGCCCGGGCGGCCGGTGCGGGTCGGCGCCGGGGAGAAGCTGCGTACCGCCCGGCTGCCCGGCCTGACGCTGAACGTGCGCTCCCGCCCCCCGGCCGCCCCCGGGCTGCCACCCGCGCTCTTCGTCCACGGCCTCGGCGGCTCCTCGCTGAACTGGTCCGCGCTGATGGAGGGGCTCGCCGACCGGGTGGACGGCGAGGCGGTCGACCTCCCCGGTTTCGGTGATTCCCCGCCGCCGGACGACGGTGACTACTCGATCACCGGTCACGCCCGTGCGGTGATCCGCTTCCTCGACGCCGCCGACCGCGGTCCGGTCCATCTGGTGGGCAATTCGATGGGCGGGGCGGTCACCACCCGCGTCGCGGCGGTGCGGCCCGATCTGGTGCGCACCCTCACCCTCGTCTCTCCCGCGCTGCCCGAGCTGCGGCCGCAGCGCTCGGCGCTGCCCACCGGGCTGCTCGCGATACCCGGGGTGACCCGGCTGTTCACCCGGATGACCCGGGACTGGGACGCCGAGCGGCGCACCCGCGAGGTGATGCTGCTCACCTACGGGGACCCGGGGCGGGTCGGACCGGAGGACTTCGCGCTGGCGGTGGAGGAGTTCCAGCGCCGCCTCGAGCTCCCGTACTTCTGGGACGCGCTCGCGCGGTCCGCCCGCGGTGTCGTCGACTCCTACACTCTGGGCGGCCAGCACTCGTTGTGGCGACAGGCCGAGCGGGTGCTCGCGCCCACGCTCCTCGTCTACGGTATGCGCGACCAACTGGTCTCCATCCGGATGGCACAGCGGGCGAACGCCACCTTCCGTGACTCCCGGCTGTTGACGCTGTTGGACGCAGGACACGTCGCGATGATGGAGTATCCGGAAGCAGTGGCTCGCGCCATGCGCGAGCTGCTCGATGACGTTGACGGACGAGAAGGCCGGGAGAGCCGGGCGGTACGCGGCGCCGTATCGGAACCCGGCACGGACGGGAGCGGTGCGGCGCGTGGGTAAACACAGCGCACGTGGCAGCAAGGAGGACCGGGGTCGCCCATCCTCCGCCGCGGGCTCCGGTTCCGGCCCCGCGTTCGTGGAACACACGGCGCCCGGCGCGGAGCCCGCGCCCGCGGCGGCCCCCGGTACCGGACGCCGGAGGCGGGGTACCGCCGGCGACCCCGCCGTGACACCCCCGCAGGGCGTACCGCGGGCGGCGTTCGTCCCGCAGTCGCCGCCGGCGCGCACCCGCGGCGGCCATCCCGAACACCATGAGCCCGGCGGCGGCTGGGGCGCGCTCGGCGGGCCCCGCGCCCAGGGGCGTGCCACGGTCGCGAACGCGCCGTCCCGTGTGAACCCGCCGTCCCGGCCCACGGTCTCCGGCGCGGGCGGGCTGATGCCCGGTCCCCGCAAGGAGTACCTCGACGCGTTCGACTTCTCGGGCGGTCCGGACGACGGTGACGACGTCTTCGCCGCCGGAGCGCCGGGAGCGGTGCCCGCGCCGCGCCGCGCGCAGGAGGCGGCCGGTGACGGCGCCGACGGCGGCCGGGGCGAGGAGCGCCCCGACGACGACCCCGACGGACCACGGGACGACGATCCCGAGAACGGCGCCCGGGGCGTCGCCAAGGGCGGCAAGGGCCGGACCTTCACCGGGGTCGCCGCGGCCGCCGTCACCACCGTGCTGGCCGTCGTGGTGGCCGGACAGGTGACGGGCGGACCGCCGGAGGACAACCGGGCGAGCGCCCAGGGCGACGCGGAGCGCGGCCGTTCGGACGCCGTCTCGCGCGGTGACGACCGGGGCGGCGCCCCGGCCGGGTCCGCCGGGGTGAAGACGCCGCCCAAGTCCTCACCGCAGACGTACGCGCAGAAGATGGCGGCGGTCTTCCCACTCGATCCGAAGCTGCGCGGCTCCGGCGCGTTCCAGGCCGTCGGCGGGCATGACAAGGCGCCCGGCCGGGGCGAGGTGGTGCGCTACCGGGTGGACGTGGAGAAGGGGCTGCGGCTGGACGGCGAGCTGTTCGCCGAGGCCGTCCACAAGACGCTGAACGACGAACGGAGTTGGGGTCACGGCGGCAGGTACGCCTTCGAACGGGTCTCCTCCGGGCCCGCCAAGTTCGTGATCACCCTCGCGAGCCCCGGGACCACGGCCGCCTGGTGCGCCAAGTCCGGGCTGGACACCACCGAGCTCAATGTCTCCTGTGATTCGGCCTCGACCCAGCGCGTCATGATCAACGCCTATCGGTGGGCGCAGGGCGCCAGGACCTACGGCGACGACAAGATGCACAGCTACCGGCAGATGCTGATCAACCACGAGGTCGGTCACCGGCTCGGTCACAACCACGAGGTCTGCGGCCGCGACGGCGCGCTCGCCCCGGTGATGATGCAGCAGACCAAGTTCCTGTCGACCGACGGCGCGACCTGTCGCCCCAACGCCTGGCCGTTCCCCAAGGGGTAGTCCGCCCCGGCGGATTCCCCACGGGGTGGTCCGCCCCGGCGGGGAAGTCCCGCCCCGCGCCCAACCGTTCCTGCACCGACGGTACGCCGCCCGCGCCCCGGAACGGGGCCTCGGATCGCCCATAGCGCCCAACAACGCCTGAGCGCAGGGAAGGTCACGGGCGTTCACCCCTTCTGGTGGTGCGACGGACAACCGTCCGTCGCGCCTGCGTCATGCGCGCATAACGTGCTCACGCCGCACGACGGCGGCATCACGGCCGGCCCATAGGAAAGATCGGGGGTGCTCTCATGCGCGTGGGACTGCTTACGGAGGGTGGTTATCCGTATGCGACGGGTGAAGCACTGGTGTGGTGCGACCGGCTCGTCCGGGGCCTGGACCAGCATGAGTTCGAGATCTACGCGCTGAGCCGCAGCGCCCACCAGGAGGCCGCGGGCTGGACCGGACTCCCCGTCCAGGTGCGGCGGGTGCGCACCGCCGCGCTGTGGGGCGCCCCGCCCGCGCGGCGCGTCGGCCGCAGACAGCGGCGCCGCTTCGCGGAGCATTTCGCCGAACTGGCCGCCGCCATCGCCTCTCCGGGGGCCGGGGAGCCGGGCACCGGGCATCAGGCGGACCGTTTCGCCAACGGTCTCCACGGTCTGGCCGAACTCGCCCTCGACCTCGGCGGGCTCTCCGCCGCGCTCCGCTCCGAGGACGCCGTCCGCCTGCTGGAGCGCGCCTGCCGCCTCCCCGGGGCCGCGCACGGCGCCCAGCAGGCGCGGGTCGCCGATCTGCTGACCGTCGCCGAGGCGCTGGAGCGCGCGCTGCGCCCCCTGTCGCTCGACTGGTACGGGCCCTTCGGACTCGCCCGGGTCGATCTGTGCCATGCCGCCTCCGGCGGGGCGGCGGCGCTCCCGGGGCTGGTGGCCGAACGGCTCTTCGGTACGCCGCTGCTGGTCACCGAGTACGGCGTACGGCTACGCGAGCACTACCTCGAGGACCGTCCGGCCGGACCGGCTGACCCGGCGCGGTCCGGCGCCCCGCGCCCCGCGCCCGTCCGCACCCTGCTCACCGCCTTCCAGGGCCGGCTGGCCGCCGAGGTCTATGCGCGGGCCGCGCTGATCACCCCCGGCAACACCCACGCCCGCCGCTGGCAGGAGCGGTGCGGTGCCGACCCCGAGCGGCTGCGCACCGTCTACCCCGGTATGGACGCCGCCCGCTTCGCGGAGGTCGGCGAGGGCGGTGAGCGCGGCGACGGCGCCGCGGGCACCGGCGACGACGGCCGCACGCTGGTGTGGGTGGGCCGGGTCGAGCCGCCCAAGGACGTCGTCGGTCTGCTGCACGCGTTCGCGGAGGTGCGCCGCCGACGGCCGGACGCCCGGCTGCGCATCATCGAGACCCGGCGCGCGGACGCCCCCGCGGAACCGGCGGGGGAGGACTATCCGGCCCGCTGCCGCGCCCTCGCCGCGCATCTCTTCCCCGACGAGGCCGTGGACGCCCACACCGTCGGCGACAACCCGGTCTCCTTCGAACGGCTCGGGGAGCCCGGGGTGCCGTCCCTGCCGGAGGCGTACGCGGCGGGCGGGGTCGTGGTGCTCTCCAGCGTGGTCGAGGGCTTTCCGGTGGGACTGGTCGAGGCGATGTTCTGCGGCCGGGCCACGGTGTCGACGGACGTCGGCGCGGTGTGCGAGGTCATCGGCGGCACCGGTCTGGTGGTGCCCCCGCGCAACCCCCGGGCGCTCGCCGAGGCCTGTCTGGCGCTGTTGCGCGACCCCGCCCGCCGTGCGCGCCTGGGCGCCGCGGCACGGGCCCGCGCGCTGGAGCTGTTCACGATCGAGCAGAACGTGGCCGCCTTCCGCGGGATCTACCTGGAGCTGATGTCGCACTGCCCGGTGCGCCGCGAGGAGGTCGGCGAGGACGGCGCGCCCCTGCCGTTCGCCCTTCCGGCGGAGGCCCATATCCCGGGCCGCTGGACCGCCGGCCGCGACGGCGACGGCTCCGGCCACCGGTCCGCGGATCCCGCGCCGTACCGCGGCGTGCAGGAGCGCACCCCGGCCTGGGCCGTCCCGGTGTCCCGTGAGGCGCTGGGTGCGGTCCCGGTGCCGAGCCGGGCGACGGAGGAGGGCGTATGACCGGGCCTCATGGCCGCTGGTCCGGGCATCCGGCGCTGTCGCGTGCCGCGCGGGAGCACACCCGGGCCTGGGCCGTCCCGGTGTCCCGTGAGGCGCTGGGTGCGGTCCCGGCAGCGAGCCACACGACCGAGGAGGGCGTATGACCCGGCCCCATGACCCCCTGTCGGACCAGCCCACCACCCCCACCTCCCCCGGCGGCTGGAACGATCCCTCCCGCGCCCTGACCACCCCCGACGACCCGGCGGACGCCCCCGGGTCCGGGGCGCGGGCGGGCGCCGGGCGGCGGTCGCCCGCCGATCCGGTGCGGGAGCTGATGCACCGGCACCACGACCTCTGCGCCCGCGCCGTCGATCCGCTGGAGATCGCCGCCGGGCTGGAGGCCCACGGGGTGACGGACCGCACCGCCGCCCGCTTCCGGCACCGCGATGTCTTCGGCCTCGCCGAGGAGTTGTACGCCCGGGTGCCCCGCGCCGAGGAGTCCGCGGTGGCTCCCGCCCCGCGCCCCGCACGCGGGTCCTGGGCGCTGTGGCCGCTGCCCGGGGCGCTGTGCGCGGCGACCGCCTGGGCCGTACTGCGCCCGGACCTCGCGCCGCCCGCCACCCGGGCCGCCGCCGGAGCGTTCGGCACCGTCCTGGTGGCCGTCGCGCTCTGGCTGTGCCTGAGCCGGGGGCCGCTGCGGATCGCCGGACGCGGACGCGGCGGGCGGCTCGCGGACCTCTCCGGTCCGCTCTGCCTCGGCTGGCTCCTGGGCTACGCCGCCTGCGGGGACTGGCTGCTCACCGGGCTGGTCGCCGGTGAGCGCGGCGCGTACGAACCCGCCCGCGCCGCCGGGACCGCCGTGGTCCTCGCGCTGGCCGTCGCACCCGCCGCCGGATGCGCCCGCTGGTTCGCCCTCCGGGCGCGCCGGAGGCTGACGGGCAGCCGTGGGGTGGGGGAGTTCGCCGCCCGGGTCCGCCCGCTGTTCGCGCTCACCGCCCTCGGCTTCCTGGCCGCGCTGGCGCCCCTGGTGCTCACCGCCCGGCTCGTCCTGCCCCGGCCGCCCGCCGGCTCCGGCCCCGGGTCCGTCACCACCGTCGAGGCGGCCGCCGCCGCGCTGGCCGCGCTGCTGTTCCTGGCCCGGCTGCTCGCCGTGCACGGCTTCCGCGGGGCGGCGGTCGGCGGGCTGGCCGGGGCCTGCGTGGTCGAGGCGGTGGTGGAGGTCACCGCGCTGGCCGCCCGGCTGCCCGGCGCCGCCCCGCTCGGCGAGCCGGTGGCACGGCTGACCGCCGCCCACGGCGCCGCCGTCGTCCCCGCGGCCGCCTGCGCCGCCGCGGCGCTCGGCCTGCTCGGATACGCCTGCGCTGTCCTGTCCCGGGCCTCGGCCCACGGCGCCGCCCCCGGCGCGCCGGGCGACGGCACCTCCCGCCGCGGCCCGCACCGCGCCGACGGCACCCACCCGGCGCCCTGCGAGGCGCCCCAGTGAACCCGCCACCCCCCGTACGACCGCAGCACCCCGCCACCCTCACGAGGAGCCACCACATGAGCGACGACCTGTCCTGTCCACGCACCCGCGTGGGGAGGCGTGACCGATGAGAGTCCTGCTGCTCGGCTCCGGGGGATATCTGGGGCGCTACGTCGCGGAGCACCTGCTCGCCGATCCCGCCGTACAACTCACCGCGCTCGGCCGGGGCGATGACGCCGATGTGCGCTTCGACCTCTCCAGCGGCAGTCCCGGCGCGCTCACCCGCTTCCTCAACGCCGTCCACCCCGGTGTGGTGATCAACTGCGCGGGCGCCACCCGCGGCGGAGCCCGGGAGCTCACCCGGCACAACACGGTGGCGGTCGCGACGGTCTGCGAGTCGCTGCGGCGCAGCGGCTGCGGTGCCCGGCTGGTGCAGATCGGCTGCTCCTCCGAGTACGGACCCTCACAGCCCGGTTCGTCGACCGCCGAGGACGCCGTGCCGCGCCCCGGCGGCCCGTACGGGGTGAGCAAGCTGGCCGCCACCGAGCTGGTGCTGGGCTCGGGCCTGGACGCGGTGGTGCTGCGGGTGTTCTCCCCGGTGGGGCCGGGCACCCCGGCCGGGTCCCCGCTGGGCAGGCTCGCCGAGGCGATGCGCCGGGCGATGCAGTCCGGGGAGAGCGAGCTGAAGCTGAGCGGGCTCGGCGTCCAGCGGGACTTCGTGGACGTCCGGGACGTGGCGCGGGCGGTGCACGCCGCCTCGCTGTCGGCCGCCCAGGGTGTGGTCAACATCGGTACCGGCCGCGCGGTGCGGCTGCGCGAGGCGGCCGCCGTACTGGCCCGGGTGGCGGGGTTCGGCGGCTCGCTGCACGAGATCGACGCCCCGCCGGGGCGCGGGCTGGTGCACCATGCGGCTGGTGCGGTGGCCCATGTCCCGGCCCCGGCCCACGCCGCGCACGGCCCCGGTCACCACCCCCATCCGGCAGCGGAGGGGCACACCACCGGCGGCGCGGCCACCTTCCCCTACCCCGACGGGTGCGGCAGCTGGCAGCAGGCGGATGTGCGCACCGCCCGGGACCGGCTCGGCTGGCGCTCCCGGATCCCGCTGGAGGAGTCGCTCGCCGACATCTGGATGGAGGCGGCATGTCGCATCTGACCTTCCCGGGTCCGCTGCGCGACATCCCCGCCGCCGATCACACGCTCGGTCTGGGCGTCCCCGGCTACGCCCACCCGCTGGTGGCGCCCACCGAATGGGCGGAGCTCGCCCGGCCGGGTGCCCCGGTGGACTGGACGGTGCTCTCGGTGGCCCGCGGCCCCGGCGCCCGCCGGGATCCGCACTGCCTCACCGCGGTGGCCCGGCTGCGTGCCGCGGGCGTGCGGGTGCTGGGCCTCCTGGACGCCCGCTGCGGCACCCGCCCGTTCGGGGAGCTGGTCTCCGACGCCGACCACTTCCTGGACTGGTACCGGGTGGACGGCTTCCTGCTGGACCGCTGCCCGGCCGACCGCCCCGGCCTGGTGGAGGTCCGCCGCACCGCCACCACCCTGCGCGCCCTGCTCGGCGGCGGTCATCTGGTGCTGGGGCAGGGCACCCATCCGTACCCGGAGTACACGGAGGTCGCCGATCAGCTGGTGACCTTCCGCGGCGCGTGGGCGGACTACCGTTGGTCCCAGGTCGCGGAGTGGACGGCGGGGTATCCGCCCGAACGCTTCTGTCATCTGGTGCACGGCGTCCCCCGGCCGCATCTGGAGGAGGCGCTGCGGATCGCCCGCTGGCAGGGCGCGGGGACGATCTACTTCACCGACCGTACGCACCATCCGGGGCGGCGGACCTCCGCGACCACGCCCTGGGAGGCCCTGCCCGGCTACTGGGACGACATCGTCTCGCGCATCGGACCGCGTGTCATGGAATGAGATGGGGCGTGGCAGTGTTACGGGAAGAAAACCACCCCGCTCACGCGGGGGTGCATGTCCGTCTGCTCCCTCCCCTTACGGAGTTCCCCGTGTCGCTGCCACCCCTGGTCGAGCCGGCTGCCGAGCTCACCGTCGACGAGGTCCGCAGGTACTCGCGCCATCTGATCATCCCCGATGTCGGGATGGACGGGCAGAAGCGGCTGAAGAACGCCAAGGTCCTCTGTGTGGGCGCGGGCGGTCTCGGCTCCCCGGCCCTGATGTACCTGGCCGCGGCCGGTGTGGGCACCCTCGGCATCGTGGAGTTCGACGAGGTCGACGAGTCCAATCTGCAGCGCCAGATCATCCACAGCCAGGCGGACATCGGCCGCTCCAAGGCCGCGTCGGCCCGGGACACGGTGCTCGGCATCAACCCGTATGTGAACGTCGTCCTCCACGAGGAGCGCCTCGAGGCGGACAACGTGATGGAGATGTTCGCCCAGTACGACCTGATCGTGGACGGCACGGACAACTTCGCCACCCGCTATCTGGTCAATGACGCCTGCGTGCTGCTGGGCAAGCCGTACGTCTGGGGTTCGATCTACCGCTTCGACGGTCAGGCGTCGGTCTTCTGGTCCGAGCACGGTCCCTGCTACCGCTGCCTGTACCCGGAGCCCCCGCCGCCGGGCATGGTCCCGTCCTGCGCCGAGGGCGGTGTGCTCGGTGTGCTCTGCGCGTCGATCGGCTCGATCCAGGTCAACGAGGCGATCAAGCTGCTCGCCGGTATCGGCGACCCGCTGGTCGGCCGACTGATGATCTACGACGCCCTGGAGATGACTTACCGCCAGGTCAAGGTCCGCAAGGACCCCGACTGCGCGGTCTGCGGGCCGAACGCGACGGTCACCGAGCTGATCGACTACGAGGCGTTCTGCGGTGTCGTCTCGGAGGAGGCCCAGGAGGCCGCCGCCGGGTCCACCATCACGCCCAAGCAGCTCAAGGAGTGGATCGACGACGGCGAGAACATCGACATCATCGATGTCCGCGAGCCGAACGAGTACGAGATCGTCTCCATCCCCGGCGCCCGGCTGATCCCGAAGAACGAGTTCCTGATGGGCGGCGCCCTCCAGGAGCTGCCGCAGGACAAGAAGATCGTCCTGCACTGCAAGACGGGTGTCCGGTCCGCGGAGGTCCTGGCCGTGCTGAAGTCCGCGGGCTTCGCGGACGCCGTGCACGTGGGCGGCGGTGTGATCGGCTGGGTCCACCAGATCGAGCCCGAGAAGCCGGTCTACTGAGGCTGACGTCCGCACCGGGCCGACCCCCGGAACCCCGGACCGAGAAGCGCGCGGGGCCCGGACCGATATCGGTCCGGGCCCCGCGGTGCGTCCGGCTAGGAACAGGTGGTGCCGTCCGAGGGCACCTTCCCGTCCAGCAGATAGGCGTTCACGGTCTTGGTCATACAGGTGTTGCCGCTGTTGTACGCGCCGTGGCCCTGTCCCTTGTAGGTGACCTCGACCCCCACGCCCGGACCGAGTTCCCCGGCCATCCTGCGCGCCCCCGCGTACGGGGTCGCCGGGTCACCGGTGTTGCCGACCACCAGGATCGGTGCCGAGCCCTTGGCGTTCACCTCCGGGTTGTCGGTGGTCCCGTCCACCGGCCATTCGGTGCAGCCGAGCATCCCCCAGGCCAGGTACTCGCCGAAGACCGGCGACGCCTCGCGGAACCGGGGCAGTTGGGCCTTCACATCCTCGACGGTGTAACGCTGCCTGTCATCCACGCAGTTGACGGCCATATTGGCGGCGCTGATGTTGCTGTAGCGGCCCTTCTCGTCCCGGCCGGAGAGCGAATCCGACATCGCCAGCAGCATGGTGCCCTTGCCGAAGTGCATCGCTTCCTGGAGGCCGAGTGTCAGGTACTTCCAGCTCTCCCGGTCGTACAGCGCGGCGGCGATCCCGCCCAGGGCGCCGTCCTGGGTGAGCTTGCGGCCGCTCTGGGTGGACAGCGGCTTCTTGTCCAGCTTCTTCAGGAACGCGGCGATCTTGGCGTCGCCCGCCTCGGCATCACTGCCGGTCGGGCAGCCGATGCCTTTCTTGGCGCAGTCCTTCAGGTAGTTGTCCAGCGCCAGCTGGAACCCCTTGGCCTGACCGTAGGCGCCCTTCTCGGGGTCCTCGGTCGGGTCGACGACGGCGTCGAGCACCGCGCGTCCCACGTTCCGGGGGAAGAGATGGGCGTAGACACCGCCGAGTTCGGTGCCGTACGAGATGCCGAAGTAGGAGAGCTTGCGGTCGCCGAGCACCTGCCGCATGAGGTCCATGTCACGGGCGGCGCTGACGGTGTCCACATGGGGCAGGACCCGGCCGGACTTCTTCTTGCAGGCGGCGGCGTACTTCCGGGAATCGGCCGTGGCGGCCTTGATCTCGTCCTCGTCGTCGGGGGTGCCGTCGACGGCGTCGGCCGCGTCCATCTCCTTGTCGCTCAGACAGGTCACGCCCGCGCTCTCCCCGACCCCGCGCGGATCGAAGCTCACCAGATCGTAGCGGGTGCGCAGCTTGGCGTAGTCGTCGGCGAAGCCGGGCAGCGAGGAGACCCCGGAGCCGCCGGGGCCTCCGAAGTTGAACATCAGGGAGCCGATCCGGCGGTCCTCGTCGGTGGCCCTGGCCCGGATCATGGCGAGATCGATCGTCTCGCCCTCCGGCTTCGCATAGTCCAGCGGAGTCTTGAGCGTGGCGCATTCCCAGTCGTTCCCCGGTGCCGCGCCGGTGCCCTGGATCGGTGACGGCGCGGGGCAGGACGTCCACCGCGGCTTCTGGCCGGTGAGCGAGTCCGGCAGGGAGCTGTCCGTCGCGGCGGGGGCCGGGGCGGACGGTCTGGACTGCCCCTTGCCCTGGTCCTTTCCACCGTCGTCGTCGCAGCCGACGACGGCGGTGAGAGCGACCACGACGGCCGCGGAGACCAGTGCCCTGGTCCGTATGGTGCGTAGGGAACTCGACATACCCGGTGATCCTAGGAGGAGGGTCCGAACGGGAGTGTGCGTACTCCTTCTCAATACCGTCACGGTTGGCGCCGCCGGAGTCAGGGGGCTTCCTAGGTGCAGACCTTGCCCTTCTGCGGCACCTTGCCCTGGAGGAGATAGGCGTTGGCGATCCGCTGGACACAGCCGCTGCCGCTGTCGTACGCGCCGTGGCCCTGTCCCTTGTAGGTGAGTTCGACACCGACACCGGGGCCGAGTTCCTGCGCCATCTTCCGCGCACCGGAGTAGGGCGTGGCCGGGTCACCGGTGTTGCCGACGACGAGGATGGGGGCGGAGCCGTGCGCGCTGACGTCGGGTGTGGTCCAGGTGCCGGGCACCGGCCAGCCGGTGCACTGGGTGAGGCTCCAGGCCATGAAGTCGCCGAAGACCGGGGACGCCTTGCGGAAGGTGGGCAGTTTCCGCTCGATCTCGCCGACCGTGTAGCGCTGTTTGAAGTCGGCGCAGGTGATGGCGGTCAGGGACGCCTGGAGGGTGCTGTAGTCACCGTCCTGGTCGCGTCCGTTCATGGCGTCTCCCAGGGCCATCAGGATCCGTCCGTCGCCCTGCCGGGCGGCGTCCAGCCCCTGGGTGAGGTACTGCCAGAACTGCTCGGAGTACAGGGACTGCGCGATCCCGCCCGCGGCCAGCGACTCCGTCAGTTTCCGTCCCTCACCGGTCGGGAGCGGCCGGGTGTCCAGCCGTTTGAGGAAGGTGCGGATCTGCGCCGCGCTGGGACAGCTCGCGGGTGCGACCATGCCGCCGCCCTTGTCGCAGTCCTTCACATAGTTGTTCAGCGCCAGCTGGAACCCCTTGGCCTGGCCGAGCGCTCCCTGCTCCGGGGTCTGCGCCGGGTCCACCACCCCGTCGAAGAGCGCGCGGCCGACCGTACGGGGGTACAGATGGGCGTAGACACCGCCGAGTTCGGTGCCGTACGAGATCCCGAAGTAGTACAGCTTGCGGTCGCCGAGGACCCGGCGCATCAGGTCCATGTCGCGGGCGGCGTTGGTGGTGCCGACGTAGGGCAGCACCTTCCCGGAGTTCTTCTCGCACGCGGCGGCGTACCGCTTGACGCGGCGGACCAGACCCTTCACCTCGGCGGCGGTGTCCGGGGTGGGGTCGGCGGCGTAGTAGGAGTCGAGCTGCTCATCGCTGAGGCAGTGCACCCCGCTGCTGCGCCCGACCCCGCGCGGATCGAAGCTCACCAGGTCGTAGCGGGTGCGCAGTTGGCGGTAGCTGTCGGCGAGCGCCGGGAGGGTGGCGACGCCGGAGCCGCCGGGGCCGCCGAAGTTGAAGATGAGCGAACCGATCCGGTGGCGGCGGTCGGTGGCCTTGGCGCGGATCATGGCGATGCCGATGGTGTCGCCGTCCGGATCGCGGTAGTCCAGCGGGGCGTGGAGCGTCGCGCACTCCCATTCCTTGCCGGGGGCCTTGGTGGCACTGCCGTCCTGACTGTCCGAGGGGGCCGGACAGGGTGCCCAGTCCAGCTTCTGGGTGGCGGAGGTGTCCGGCCGGTCCCCTCCGTCCCCGCCGCATCCGGCCGGGAGGGCGGTCATCAGCAGGACGGCGGCGGACAGCGCACCGGTGCGCAGAGGTCGGGACACGGCGGCTCTCCCGGGGGTGGGCGGCGTACCGCCATCCTCGGGCGGCCCGTGCCGGGCCGCGCGCACAGCGCGGACGGACGGGTGAGTGGGGCCGGCGGCGGGGGCCGTACGGCGGCGTCCCGGCGCGCGGGCTCCGGACCGCGGTGGTACGGGGCTGTACGGGCCCTGCCGGGCGGCCATGGGACGGGGCCCCCGACGGCCCCTACAGGGCCTCTTTGCGGGTGAGGTGGGTGAAGGCCAGCCAGCCCGGCAACACCGGCAGCCAGAAGACCATCAGCCGGAAGAGCAGCACCGCGGGCGCCGCCGTCTCGTACGGCAGCCCGGCGAAGGTCAGACCGGCGATCAGCGCGGCCTCGACCGCGCCGACACCGCCGGGGGTGGGGGCCGCCGAGCCCAGCGCGTTGCCCGCGAGGAAGACGACCGCGATGCTCGCGTAGCTCAGGTCACCGCCGAACGCCCGGATCGACGCGTCGAGGCACAGCACGTTGGCGACGGTCAGCAGCAGCATGCCGCCGATGCCCGCGAGCAGCTTCTTGGGCCGCTGGAGCACGTCCAGCATGCGCGGGACGACACCGGCGAACAGGGACCGCACCCGGGTGGAGACGAACTTCCGCAGGACGGGGACCGCGGTCACCACCAGGACCAGCACCGCGGCCGTCAGCAGCCCGGCGATCACGCTCCGGGACGGTGAGAGGGTCGGGGTGCGCTCGGTCCCGGTGATGTAGCCGAAGGTCAGCAGCAGCACGATATGGCTCGCCAGGCCGAACAGCTGGGAGGCCCCGACGCTGGCCACCGCGAGTCCCGGCCGCACCCCCGCGCGCTGGAGGAAACGGGTGTTCAGGGCGACGCCGCCGACCGCCGCGGGGGCCACCAGCTTCACGAACGAGGCGGCCACCTGCGCCAGCACCGTCCGCCCGAAGGGTACCTTCTCGGGCACGAAGCCCAGCAGGCTCATGGCCGCGGCCACATAGGTCAGCGCGGAGAAGACGAGTGCGAAGAGCACCCAGATCCAGTTGGCCTCGCCGACCACGGCGCCCAGCTTGATGTGGGTGAACTGGGAGAGCAGGAAGTACGCGGCGAAGGCGCCCGCGCAGAAGCTGACCAGGGTGCGCGGTTTGATGCGCTCCAGCCGGACCGGCTCTATGGGCGCCTGCGGCCGTACCAGCAGCACCTGTCGGCGGATCTGGGCGAGCAGATCCTCCTCGCGGGCGTCCTCCAGGGCCTCTTCGATCGCCCGCTTCTCCGCCTGCTTCTCGGCCCGCTGGGCCTTGCGGTCGCTGATGGCCGCCTGGGGTTCGCCGGCCCCGCGCGCCTCCTTGGCCTCCTTGGCCGTGCGCGACGCCTCCAGCACCGCTTCCCGCTGTCGCTGGGCGCGCTCCCGGGCCAGCTGGCGCAGGGTCGCGCGGCTGCCGCGGCCCAGGGCCAGCGGCTGGAGCAGCGGAAGGCTGTCGGCGACCGCGTCCGGGCCGAGGACCGCGACCGCCGCCGCCACCGAGCGCTCGGCGCCGACCCGCAGCCCGAGGGTGGTGAGCAGCTGGGCGACGTCCATCCGCAGCACCAGGTCACCGGCGGCGATCTCGCCGCCCCGCAGATCGGTGAGGATCACCCGGCCGTCGCGGTCGACCAGGAGGGCGTCGCTGTCCAGCCGCCGGTGGGCGATCCGCCGTGACTGGAGCGCCTGGACCTGGTGCCAGGCCCCGGCCAGCAGTTCGTCGGTGAGCTCCTCGTCCGGCAGGGCGTGCAGCGGACGGCCGCCGATGTGCTCGTACACCAGCATCACCGCGTCCGGGCCCAGCTCGGAGGTGGCGATCAGCTTGGGCGCGTTGGCACCGGCGGCGATGGCCGCGTACGCGAGCAGCGCCTCCTGCTCCAGCGCCTGGCGCAGTGACTGGAGGCTGCGCGGCGGGGCGATGGTGCGCAGCGTCAGCCGCTGCCAGACGCTGTAGAAGAACCCCTGGGCCTGCTGTTCGCGGTCGACCACGGTGACGTCCAGGGGCGGACCGTCCTCCAGGGTGACCAGATAGCGGCGGCCGCGGTCCCCGTGGTTGCCCTGGTCGCCCTCCGCGGGCTCCTCCGCGCGCATCGCGCTGACCGGGTGGAAGCCGACGCGGCGCAGCCCGGCGAGGAGGTTCTGCCCGGTGGGGCGGACATTGGGCGAGCCGACGGCGTAGAGCGTGCCGTAGGCGACGGTCCAGCCGATCAGCACGGTCACGATGATCGAGAACGGGGTGGTGTAGCCGCCGACGAGCACCGCGAACGCGTCGAGCAGCAGCACGCACCACATGGCCACCCGCCAGCGCGGGCGCCGTGCCATGCCGACGGCCGTCATATAGGCGATGACGGGCGCGAGGTAGCCGTGGACGGGATCGCTGAAGGTGCCGCCGGGGGCGGGCTGGGTGAGCGCCTCCCGGATCGACTCCGGGGCGCCGTCCGCGACCCACAGGTCCGTGGTGAGGGACACCCCGTGGGCGAGCACCGCGGCCAGGACGCCGTCCGCGATCCGCAGCCCGTCCCGTTTGATCAGCCGCTCGACGGCGAAGGCCACCGGGAGGACGAGGACGGCGACGCTGGCCGTGAGCCCGGCGAAGTCGATCAGCAGCGGGGGCGCCTGATCGGCGCCGTGGCCGATGTCCTTCTCCAGACCCGCGGTGGTGCCGTGCGCGAAGGCCGCGATGGCCAGGACGACGGCCATGCCCAGCGCACCGAGCAGCAGCCGCATGAGGTCGGAGGGGCGGTGGACCCGCGCGGGCAGCAGCGGCTCGTCCCCGGAGACCCGGTCGACGTGCGGCTCGCCGCCGTCACCGCCCCGCGGGCCGCCGGGGCCGGGGTCCGTCTCCTGGCCGCGGCCGTCGTGGTGCTCGGGGGTGCCGGACGAGGCGTCGGGACGCGACAACGCCTCAGGGGTGCGGGCCTCCTCCTCCGGAGGCTGCGCACCCTGCTTCGCCGTCTCTTCTTGATCTCGTATCACCAGTCACCGCCCGGAAGATGGTGGCATGCCCGGGAGGCGGATGAGGGCATCAGGGTGTATTTCGGGGGCGTGAACCTCGGATCGTACGCCGTGTACAGGATTCCCGCACACTCGGTGATCACACCGGGGGGCGGGTGATACGGCCGGAAACGGATGGCCGCGGGCCCGGGGGGTGTCGGTGGGGTGCGGCAGGATGGGTCCGATGAGCCGGGAGAACGAGGAACCGGGCGGCGAGGAGCTGCCCGAGTACGCGGAGCGCGTGCTGGAGGTCGCCGAGCTGATCCCGCCGGGCCGCGTGATGACCTACGGGGACATCGCCGAATGGCTGGGCGAGGGCGGACCGCGCCAGGTCGGCCGGGTGATGGCGCTCTACGGGGGCGCCGTGCCGTGGTGGCGGGTGGTCCGCGCGGACGGCGCGCTGCTCCCGGACCATGAGCTGCGCGCGCTCGGTCACTACCGTGAGGAGGGCACCCCGCTGCGGGAGGCCCCGCGCTCGGCGGAGGGCCATCTGCCCCGGCTCGATATGCGCGCGGCCCGCTGGGACGGCCGGCGGCCCGACGGGGGAACGGCCCCGCCGGGACCGGAGTAGCAGCGCGGTCCGGGGCGCGGAGCGTCCGCGTCATCGCGGCGCGTGCCCCGTCCGGACGCGCGTCCGGCGCGCGCGTGCGCCGCCCGCGCACCGCAGGACACCCGTCGTCGACGCCGTCCCCGGCGGGCGCGTGGGGTTGTCCACAGCCTTCCCGGTGACGTTCCGCGGCACATGAGAGGCTGTCCCGCACCCAGCCAACCCACCAGGACCGGCGGTCCACGTGAGCTCCTCCTCCTCGTCCCTCCCGCGGCAGCGGCAGGCGCGGCAGCCGTTCTCACGGCCGCCGTCCCCGGGCAGGTACCGGCTGGTCCGTCACCGGCCGGAATCCGTCGCCCCGCCGGTCCTGGACGCACACCAGCGCGCCGTGGTCCGTCACCCGGAGGGTCCGCTGCTCGTCCTCGCCGGACCGGGCACCGGCAAGACCACGACGCTCGTGGAGGCGGTGGCCCGCCGGACGCGGGAGGGCGCCGACCCGGAGCGGATCCTCGTCCTCACCTTCAGCCGCAAGGCCGCCGTCGAGCTGCGCGACCGGATGGCCGCGCGCATGGGCGGTGCCACCGCCCCGCAGGCCACCACCTTCCACTCGTTCTGCTACGCCCTGGTCCGCGCCCACCAGGACGCCGATCTGTTCGCCGATCCGCTGCGGCTGCTGTCCGGACCCGAACAGGACGTGGCCGTCAGGGAGCTGCTCGCGGGCCAGGCCGAGCTGGCGGGCGAGGGGCGGGCGTCCGCCCGCTGGCCCGATGAGCTGCGAGCCTGCCTGACCACCCGCGGTTTCGCGGACGAGGTGCGCGCCGTGCTCGCGCGCAGCCGGGAGCTGGGCCTCGGACCGCGTGCCCTGGGGGACTTCGCGGCGCGCACCGGCCGCCCCGACTGGGGCGCCGCGGCGGACTTCCTCGCCGAGTATTTGGACGTGCTGGACGCGCAGGGGGTGCTGGACTACGCCGAGCTGGTGCACCGCGCGGTGCTGCTGGCCGAGCGGCCGGACGTCGCGGCCGGACTGGCGGCGCGCTACGACGCGGTGTTCGTCGACGAGTACCAGGACACCGACGCCGCCCAGGGGCGGCTGCTGCGCGCCCTCGCGGGCGTCCACGGGGGCGGGCGCACCGCGGCGTCCCGGCGGGCGCCCCGGATGGCCCGGGGGCGCACCCTCGTCGCGTTCGGCGACCCCGACCAGTCCATCTACGCGTTCCGCGGCGCCGACGTGGGCGGCATCCTCGGCTTCCCGGACGCCTTTCGGCGGCCGGACGGCAGACCCGCGGACGTGGCGGTGCTCGCCACCTCCCGCCGCTCCGGGGACCGCCTCCTGGCAGCCACCCGGCTGATCGCCCGCCGGATGCCGCTCACCCGGCTGCCCGCCGACGCGGTGCGCGCCCACCGGGAGCCGGCCGCGGCACGCGACGGCGGCCAGGTCGAGGCGTACACCTATCCCACCGCGGGCGCCGAGCTCGACAACGTGGCCGACATCCTGCGCCGCGCCCACCTCGAGGACGGTGTGCCGTGGAGTGAGATGGCCGTCCTGGTGCGCGCCGGAGGGCGCTCGCTCCCCGGTGTGCGCCGCGCCCTCACCTCCGCCGGGGTCCCGGTCGAGGTGGACGGCGATGACATCCCGCTGCGCCATGAACCCGCGGTGGCCCCGCTGCTGACCGCGCTGCGGGCCACCGCCACGGCCGCGCTGCCGGAGGCGGCCGGACTCACCGCCTCCCTCGACGTGGAGACCGCGCTCACCCTGCTGGCCTCGCCGCTGGGCGGGATGGACGCCGCCGACCTGCGCCGTCTGGGCCGGGCGCTGCGCGAGGAGGAGCGGGCCGCGGGCAAGGCGGTGCCGCGTCCCTCGGACACCCTGCTGGCCGAGGCGCTCGCCGAGCCCGGACGACTGGCCGTCCACGACCCCGCGTACGCGCGCGGAGCCCAGCAGCTGGGGCGGCTGCTGCACTCCGCGCGGGAGGTGCTGGCCCGGGGCGGCACCGCGCAAGAGGCGCTGTGGCGGCTGTGGGACGGCACCTCCTGGCCCGCCCGGCTGGAGCGCGCCGCCCAGCGCGGCGGTGCCGCCGGGCGGAACGCGGACCGCGACCTGGACGCGGTGTGCGCGCTGTTCGAGACCGCCGCGCGTGCGGAGGAGCGCACCGGCGGCCGGGGCGCCCTGAACTTCCTGGAGGAGATCGACGCCCAGGACATCGCCGCCGACACGCTCTCGCGCCGGATCGCCCGCCCGGACGCCGTGCGGCTGATGACCGCCCACCGCTCCAAGGGCCTGGAATGGCGGCTGGTGGTCGTGGCGGGCGTCCAGGAGGGGCTGTGGCCCGATCTGCGGCGCCGCGGTTCGCTCCTGGAGGCGGACCGGATCGGCCGCGACGGCCTGGCCGAGCCGCTGCCGCCGGGCGCGCTGCTCGCCGAGGAACGGCGGCTGTTCTACGTGGCGGCCACCCGGGCCCGGGACCGACTGGTGGTCACCGCCGTCAAGGCCGCCTCCGACGACGGAGACCAGCCCTCCCGCTTCCTGACCGAACTCGGCGTCACCCCCGTGGACGTCACGCAGCGCCCGCGCCGTCCGCTGTCGGTGGCCGCGCTCGTCGCCGAGCTGCGCGCCGTCACCGTCGATCCGGAGGCCCCCGGGACGCTGCGGGACGCCGCCGCGCGGCGGCTGGCGCGGCTGGCCGCGCTGCGCGACGAGGAGGGCCAGCCGCTCGTCCCGGCGGCCCACCCCTACCGCTGGTGGGGGCTGTACGAGCCGACGCACAGCGAGGTCCCGCTGCGCGACCGCGACCGGCCGGTGGCGCTCTCCGGCAGCGCGCTCGACCAGCTCGTCAACACCTGCTCGCTCCAGTGGTTCCTGGGGCGCGAGGTCAAGGCGGACGCGCCCTCGACCGCCGCCCAGGGCTTCGGGAACGTCGTCCACGTCCTGGCCGACGAGGTCGCCTCCGGCCGCACCAGCGCCGATCTCGCCGTCCTGATGGAGCGGCTGGACTCGGTCTGGGACGCGCTGTCCTTCGACGCCCCGTGGAAGTCACGGCAGGAGAAGGAGAACGCGCGGGCCGCGCTGGAGCGGTTCCTGCGCTGGCATGTGATGGAGCGGGGCGGGCGGACGCCGGTCGCCTCCGAGCACGGTTTCGACGTCACCCTGGAGGCGGACGCCTACCAGGTGCGCATCCGCGGCAGCATGGACCGCGTCGAGGCGGACACCGAGGGCCGGGCGTACGTCGTCGACTTCAAGACCGGGAAGCAGCCGGTGACGCGCGGCGCGGTGGAGCGCCACCCCCAGCTGGCGGTCTATCAGCTGGCGGTGCGCGAGGGCGCCGTCGACGGACTGTTCGGCGACGACCGCCCCGAGCCGGGTGGCGCGGAGCTGGTCCAGCTCCGCCAGGGCGCGGCCAGGAAGGACGGCGGCGAGAGCGTCCCCAAGGTGCAGGCGCAGGAGCCGCCGGACGGGGAGTGGGTGGGCGACCTGCTCGCCACGGCTGCCGGACGGGTACTGGACGAGCGGTTCGCGCCGAGCGCCGGGGAGCACTGCAACCGCTGTTCCTTCCGCGCCGCGTGCAGCGCCCGCGCCGAAGGACGGCACGTGGTGGACTGAGCGCCTCCGCGGCCCTGCCCACCCGGTCCGTGGTGCCTGACCCGGGATTCCCTGGTGCCGGGCTCGCACGCTTCCGCTGACTTCACTCCACTTCTGTCCAGTCATGTCCGTTTCCATCCCGGCTTGTTCGAGGCCGTCCCGGGTTGGCGTCCGGCTGTCGGAGGGGACCGATAGCCTCACTGGAGTGTCAGCCCGCATCACCGATCCCGAGGAGCTCAAGGAGCTGCTCGGGATCCCGTTCACCCCGGAGCAGACGGCGTGTATCACCGCGCCGCCCGCCCCGCAGGTGATCGTCGCCGGAGCGGGCTCCGGCAAGACCACGGTCATGGCCGCGCGGGTGGTCTGGCTGGTGGGCACCGGACAGGTCGCGCCCGAGCGGGTGCTCGGCCTCACCTTCACCAACAAGGCGGCGGGCGAACTGGCCGAGCGTGTGCGCGGCGCGCTGGTCAAGGCGGGTGTGGTCGACCTCGACCCCGACCCGGGCGACGCGGACGCGGCCGCGGGCGAGCCCGCCATCTCCACGTACCACGCCTTCGCCGGACAGCTCCTCAAGGAGCACGGGCTGCGCATCGGCCTGGAACCGACCGCCCGGCTGCTCGCCGACGCCACCCGCTTCCAGCTCGCCGCGCGCGTGCTGCGCTCCGCCCCCGGGCCGTACCCGGCGCTCACCCGCCCGTTCGCCGATCTGGTCACCGATCTGCTGGCGCTCGACGCCGAGCTGGCCGAACACCTCGTCCCCGCCGAGCGGCTGCGGGCCCATGACACCGGGCTGCTGACCGCCCTGGACGGGGTGCGGCTGACCAACGAGGCCCTGCGCAAGGTGCCCGCCACCGCGCGCGCCAGGCTGGAGCTGCTGGGCCTGGTCGAGGCGTACCGGGATGAGAAGCGCCGCCGCGACCTGCTGGACTTCGGCGACCAGATCGCCCACTCGGCGGCCCTCGCGCGCACCCGCGCGGAGGTCGGCCGGATCCTGCGCGAGAGCTACGCGGTGGTGCTGCTCGACGAGTACCAGGACACCTCCGTCGCCCAGCGGCTGCTGCTCTCCGGACTCTTCGGCGGCGGCACCGGCCATCCGGTCACCGCCGTCGGCGACCCCTGCCAGGCCATCTACGGCTGGCGCGGTGCCTCCGTGGCCAACCTCGACGACTTCCCCCGGCACTTCCCGCACGCCGACGGCAGCCCGGCCCGCCGCTTCGCGCTCAGCGAGAACCGGCGCAGCGGCGGGCGACTGCTGGAGCTCGCCAACGGGCTCGCCGCGCCCCTGCGCGCGATGCACGAGGGCGTGGAGGCGCTGCGGCCCGCCCCCGGCGCCGAACGGGACGGTGTGGTGCGCTGCGCTCTGCTGCCCACCCACGCCGAGGAGCTGCGCTGGCTGGCCGACTCGCTCGCCCATCTGGTCCGCACCGGCACCCCGCCCGGTGAGATCGCGGTGCTCTGCCGTACGGCCGGGGACTTCGCCGAGATCCAGGGCGCCCTGGTGGAACGGGACATCCCGGTCGAGGTCGTCGGGCTCTCCGGGCTGCTGCACCTGCCGGAGATCGCCGACCTGGTGGCCGTCTGCGAGGTCCTCCAGGACCCGGGCGCCAACGCCGCGCTGGTCCGGCTGCTCACCGGTCCGCGCTGGCGGATCGGCCCCCGCGACCTGGCGCTGCTGGGGCGGCGGGCGCGTGCCCTGGTCGCCTCCGGCGGCCCGGACGGCGCCGGGGACGATCCGGACCGCAGACTGGCCGAGGCCGTCGAGGGCGTGGACCCGGCCGAGGTGATCTCGCTCGCCGACGCGCTCGACACCTTCCTCGAGCCCGGCCTCCCGGAAGCCGGTGGTGAGGGCAGCGGTCCGGACGGCGGTCTGCCGTTCTCCGCCGAGGCCCGGATCCGCTTCGCGCGGCTCGCCGCCGAACTCCGCGATCTGCGCCGCTCACTGGGCGATCCGCTGATGGACGTCCTGCACCGGGTGCTGACCGTCACGGGTCTGGAAGTCGAGCTGTCCGCCTCGCCGCACGCCCTCGCCGCCCGCCGTCGCGAGACGCTGGGCAACTTCCTGGACGTCGCCGCCTCCTTCGCCGGACGCCAGGGCGAGACCCCGGTGGAGGGCGAGGCCACTCTCCAGGGCTTCCTGGCCTTCCTGCGGACCGCCGCGCAGTACGAGAAGGGGCTCGACAACTCCCTCCCCGGCGGCGAGAACACCGTCAAGGTGCTCACCGCGCACAAGTCCAAGGGGCTGGAGTGGGATGTGGTGGCCGTGCCCGGGCTGGTCGCCAAGCAGTTCCCGAGTGAGCAGGCGCGCGAGTCCTGGACGTCCGCCGCCAAGGTCCTCCCGCACGGGCTGCGCGGCGACGCGGCCACCCTGCCGGACGTCACCGGCTGGGACAGCAAGGGGCTGGCCGCCTTCAAGGAGGCGATGCGGGAGCACCAGCGGACCGAGGAACTGCGGCTCGGCTATGTGACCTTCACCCGTCCCCGGTCCCTGCTGCTCGGCTCGGGCCACTGGTGGGGCCCGAACCAGAAGCGGCCCCGCGGTCCGTCCGCCTTCCTGGAGGCGCTGCGCGAGCACTGCGAATCCGGCCACGGCGAGGTGGAGGCATGGGCCCCGGAGCCGGGGGAGGACGAGGAGAACCCGGCGCTGAAGGAGGCCACCGCCGACCGCGCCTGGCCGCTTCCGCTCGACCCGGGTGCCCTCGCCCGCCGGCGCCGCGCGGCGGAGATCGTGCTCGGCCATCTGGCGCGGATGGAGGCGGCGGAGGAAGAGCAGGTCCCCGGGGAGGACGCGGAGGCCCGGGAGGAGGACCCCGGCTTCTGGCCCGAGGCGCCGCCGGAGGACGAGGACGAGTACGGGGACGAGGCGTTCGGCGACCCGTACGAGGACGCCGGAGACGTCGAGGACCCGGCGGACTCCGGTGGGTCCCACGGTCCGCCCGACGGCGAGCGGCATGACGAGGACGCGTTCGACGACGGTGCGTTGGACGACGTCCGCCCGGCGACGGAGGACCCCGCCCTGCCGCCCGAGCAGGCGCGGATGATCGCCTCCTGGGACCGCGATCTCGACGCGCTCGCCGGGGAGCTGCGCCGCGCCCGTACGACCGTGCACGAGGTGCCCGTACCCCTGTCGTTGAGCGCGTCCCAGCTGCTGCGGCTGGCCGCGGACCCCGACGGCTTCGCGCGGGAGCTGGCGCGTCCCATGCCGCGGCCGCCGCAGCCCGCCGCGCGCCGGGGCACCCGCTTCCACGCCTGGGTCGAGTCGCGTTTCGAGGAGGTGCCGCTGCCCTTCCTCGGACCGGACGAGCTGCCCGGATCCGAGGACGACCCGGACGGCGCCGGAGCGGGGGCGGGGATCACGGACGAACGGGACCTGGCCGCGCTCAAGGAGGCGTTCGAGCGCACCCCGTACGCCCGGCGCACCCCGTTCCGCGTCGAAGCGCCGGTCCAGCTCACCCTGGCCGGGCGGACGATCCGCGGCCGGATCGACGCGGTGTACCGCGCGCCGGGTCCTGACGGCGGCTTCGAGATCGTCGACTGGAAGACCGGCCGCGCTCAGGACGCCGATCCGCTGCAGCTCGCCGTCTACCGGCTGGCCTGGGCCGAGCAGCACGGATTGCCGCTGTCGGAGGTCTCGGCGGCGTTCGTGTACGTCCGCACCGGCGAACTGGTGCGCCCGTCCGGTCTGCCCGGCCGGGCGGAGCTGGAACGGATCCTGCTGGGCGCGGACGAGGCTGAGGACGAGGCTCCGGACGGGACCGCTGACCCGGCCGCGGACCTGATCGGAAACGATGGCGCCGATGTCCGTTCCGTGACTGAGAGCGAGCACACATGAGCGGCCCGGAGGCCGCGCGGCTTTCGTCCCGATGGGGCCGATAGGCTCATGGCCATGAGCGACACTCCGGACACGGACAACGCGGTCCGCGCCTTCGTGGACGGTCATGGCCCAGCCTTCCTCGACGATCTCTCCGAGTGGCTGCGCATACCGTCCGTCTCGGCCGACCCCGCCCGCGCGGACGACGTCCGCCGCAGCGCCCAGTGGCTCTCGGAGCACCTGAGGGCGACGGGCTTCCCGGTGGTCGAGATCTGGGACACCCCCGGCGCACCCGCCGTGTTCGCCGCGTGGCCGTCCGGCGATCCGGACGCGCCCACCGTGCTCGTCTACGGTCACCACGACGTTCAGCCCGCCGCCCGTGAGGACGGCTGGCGCACCGACCCCTTCGACCCCGTCATCGCGGACGGCAGGCTGCACGCCCGGGGCGCCGCCGACGACAAGGGGCAGGTGCTCTTCCACACCCTGGGGGTCCGCGCCCATCTGGCGGCCACCGGCCGCGACGCGCCCGCCGTCAACCTCAAGCTGCTGATCGAGGGCGAGGAGGAGTCCGGCTCCCCGCACTTCCCGCAGCTGATCCAGGACCGCGCGGACCGGCTGGTCTGTGACGCCGTGATCGTCTCCGACACCGGGATGTGGTCCGAGGACACCCCGACGGTCTGCACCGGGATGCGGGGGCTCACCGACTGCCAGATCGACCTCTCCGGCCCCGACCAGGACATCCACTCCGGCTCCTTCGGCGGCGCGGTGCCCAACCCGGCCACCGAGGCCGCCCGGCTGGCCGCCGCCCTGCACGACGAGGACCGCCGGGTGGCGGTCCCCGGCTTCTACGACGGTGTCGTGGAGCTGACCGACCGTGAGCGCGAGCTCTTCGCCGAGCTGCCCTTCGACGAGGCCGCCTGGCTGCGCACCGCGCATTCGCACGCCGCGCTGGGCGAGGCGGGGTACTCCACCCTGGAGCGGATCTGGGCCCGTCCGACCGCCGAGGTCAACGGGATCGCCGGGGGCTACCAGGGCCCCGGCGGCAAGACGATCGTGCCGTCCACCGCACAGCTGAAGCTGTCGTTCCGGCTGGTGGCCGGACAGGACGGGGAGAAGGTCCAGGCGGCCGTGCGGGACTGGGTCGCGGCCCGGCTCCCGGCCGGGATCCGTCACGAGATCACCTTCTGGGGAGCGACCCGCCCCTGTCTGACCCCGCTGGACCACCCGGCCCTCCAGTCGGTGGTGCGCGCCATGGGGCGCGCGTTCGGGCAGAAGGTCCGCTTCACCCGCGAGGGCGGCTCCGGACCCGCCGCCGACCTCCAGGACGTCCTGGAGGCACCGGTGCTCTTCCTGGGCATCTCGGTGCCCTCGGACGGCTGGCACGCGCCGAACGAGAAGGTCGAGCTCGATCTGCTGCTGAAGGGCGCCGAGACCGCCGCCTACCTCTGGGGCGATCTCGCGGAGAATGGACGGGCGTAGCCCGCCGATGAGCAGCCCGCCGATGAATGGAAGCCACCCGTCTCGCAGGGGGAGTTGGAAGCAGCCGTGACCACCTGGACCGACCGCACCGCCATCGGGGCGATCCCGCTCAGCGCCGCGAGCGGGATCGACCGCGCGGCGCACCACCGTCTCGACGAGGCGTGGCTGGCCGCGGCGTGGAGTCACCCGACCACGCGGGTCTTCGTGGTCTCCGGCGGCCAGGCCCTGGTCGACGACACCCCTGACGGACGCACCGAGCTGGTCATGACGCCGGCCTTCGAGGCCCCGCCGACCGAGACCCACCGCTATTTCCTGGGGACGGACGAGGACGGGGTGCGCTACTTCGCGCTCCAGAAGGACGCGCTGCCCGGCCGGATGGACCAGTCGGCGCGGCCCGCGGGGCTGCGCGAGGCGGGCGCGCTGCTGTCCGAGCGGGACGCGGGTCTGCTGGTGCACGCCGTGGCCCTGGAGAACTGGCAGCGGCTGCACCGCTTCTGCTCACGCTGCGGTGAGCGCACGGTGATCGCGGCGGCAGGCCATATCCGCCGCTGCCCGGCGTGCGGCGCCGAGCACTACCCGCGCACCGACCCGGCCGTGATCATGCTGGTGACCGATGAGCTGGACCGGGCGCTGCTGGGCCGCCAGGTGCACTGGCCGGAGGGGCGCTTCTCGACGCTGGCCGGGTTCGTGGAGCCCGGCGAGTCGATCGAACAGGCGGTGGTCCGCGAGGTGGCGGAGGAGGTGGGCGTCCGGGTCGGCGACGTGGAGTACGTGGCCAGCCAGCCGTGGCCGTTCCCCTCCAGCCTGATGCTGGGCTTCATGGCACGGGCCACATCCTCCCGGATCCAGGTGGACGGGGAGGAGATCCACGAGGCGCGCTGGTTCTCCCGGGACGACCTGCGGACCGCGATCGAGAGCGGGGAGGTGCTGCCTCCGTCCGGGATCTCGATCGCGGCCCGGCTGATCGAGCTCTGGTACGGCAAGCCGCTGCCGCGCGGCCCGCTGGGCTGAGCCCGGCGGCCCCGGGCCGCCGGCGGCCCGGGGCGCACACGCCGCGGCCTCGGGCCCGGTCGGGGCCCTGGACCGGGCCCGGCCGGGGTCCTCGCTCAGACCCCGACCTTCGCCTTGACCTGGGCGAGCGAAGGGTTGGTCAGCGTCGAGCCGTCCGGGAAGAGGACGGTGGGCACGGTCTGGTCACCGCCGTTCGCCTTCTCGACGAAGGCCGCCGAGTCCGGGTCATGCTCGATGTTGATCTCGGTGTACGCGATGCCCTCGCGGTCCATCTGGCCCTTCAGGCGGCGGCAGTAGCCGCACCAGGTGGTGCTGTACATCGTCACGGTGCCGGACATCGGTTTCGCTCTCCTCGGTGGTCGGTGGGTGGGCGATGGGAGAACGTCCGGCACCTCCGGGTCATTCCCGGGGATCGCGGGGATCGCCCGGGGATCCACCGGCCCCCCGGGATAAGTACGACCGCATCCCCACAGCTGTGGACAACCGGCGCGGGGGCCTCAGGGGAACTGGCAGCATGGCGGGGTGACAGCAGCAACGTCCTCCACTCTCTTCCCGCAGGGCCCCACGCCGAGCGCCTACGCGGCCACCCCGCGTGATGCCGACGCGGTGCTCGAGGGGCTCGACCCCGAGCAGCGCGAGGTGGCGACGGCCCTGCACGGCGCGGTGTGCGTGCTGGCCGGGGCCGGCACCGGCAAGACCCGGGCGATCACCCACCGGATCGCCTACGGGGTCCGGGCGGGCATCCTCCAGCCCGCCAGCGTGCTCGCGGTGACCTTCACCAACCGGGCCGCGGGGGAGATGCGCGGGCGGCTGCGCCAGCTCGGTGCGGGCGGGGTGCAGGCGCGCACCTTCCATTCGGCGGCCCTGCGCCAGCTCCAGTACTTCTGGCCCAAGGCGGTCGGCGGCGAGGTGCCGCGGCTGCTGGAGCGCAAGGTGCAGCTGGTGGCCGAGGCCGCCGCGCGCTGCCGGGTCCGGCTGGACCGCAATGAGCTGCGGGACGTGACCGGCGAGATCGAATGGTCCAAGGTCACCCAGACCGTGCCGGAGGACTATCCGGCCGCCTCGGCCACATCCGGCCGGGAGGCCCCGCGCGACCCGGCCGAGATCGCCCGGATCTACGCGGCCTACGAGCAGATGAAGCGCGACCGCGGAGTGATCGACTTCGAGGATGTGCTGCTGCTGACGGTCGGGGTGCTCCAGGAGCGGCAGGACATCGCCGATCAGGTGCGCCGTCAGTACCAGCACTTCGTGGTCGACGAGTACCAGGACGTCAGCCCCTTGCAGCAGCGGCTGCTCGAGCTGTGGCTCGGTGACCGCCAGAGCCTGTGCGTGGTCGGGGATGCCAGCCAGACCATCTACTCCTTCACCGGGGCCACCCCCGACCATCTGCTGGACTTCCGCACCCGGCACCCCGGCGCCACCGTGGTCAAGCTGGTCCGGGACTACCGCTCCACCCCACAGGTGGTCCACCTGGCCAACGGGCTCCTCGCCCAGGCTCGCGGCCGGGCCGCCGAGCACCGGCTGGAGCTGATCTCCCAGCGCGACTCCGGTCCGGAGCCGGTCTACGCCGCCCATGCGGACGAACCCGCGGAGGCGGAGGCCACCGCTCGCCGGATCCGGGAGCTGATCACCCCGGTGGCGGAGGGCGGCGGCGGGGTCCCGGCGAGCCAGATCGCCGTGCTCTACCGGGTCAACGCCCAGTCCGAGCTGTATGAGCAGGCCCTGGCCGATGCCCAGGTGCCCTACCAGATGCGCGGCGCCGAGCGGTTCTTCGAGCGGCCCGAGGTGCGCGAGGCCGGGCTGCTGCTGCGCGGCGCGGCCCGTGCCGGGAGCGCCGACCCCGCCCTCACCGATGACGATGTGCCCTCCCAGGTGCGCGCGGTGCTGGGCACCCGCGGCTGGACCCCGGAGCCGCCGGCGGGCTCCGGAGCGGTGCGGGACCGCTGGGAGTCGCTGGCCGCCCTGGTCCGGCTCGCCGAGGACTTCGTCCGGGCCAGGCCCGGGGCCACGCTCGCCGATCTGGTGGCGGAGCTGGACGAGCGGGCCGCCGCCCAGCACGCGCCCACGGTCGAGGGTGTGACACTCGCCTCACTCCACGCGGCCAAGGGCCTGGAGTGGGACGCGGTGTTCCTGGTCGGTCTGACCGAGGGCATGATGCCGATCACCTACGCCAAGACCGATGAGCAGATCGAGGAGGAGCGCCGTCTCCTCTATGTCGGGGTCACCCGGGCCCGTCGCCATCTGAGCCTGTCCTGGGCGCTCTCCCGCGCTCCGGGAGGCCGCCCCTCCCGTCGCCCCACCCGCTTTCTCAACGGTCTGCGACCGGGCTCCGGAGCCGCCTCCGGGCGGCTGCCGGGCGGGGGCGGCGGGATCGAGCGCGGTGCGCTCGGCGGTGGCGCGGCCGGCGGGGGAGCGGTGCGCCGCCGCCGTGGCCCGGTGCACTGCCGGGTCTGCGGCCGCACCCTGACCGACGCGGGCGAGATGAAGCTGATGCGCTGCGAGGGCTGTCCCTCCGAGCTGGACGAGGCGCTCTACGAGCGGCTGCGCGACTGGCGAGCGGAGCAGGCCGGGCTGCTGGCACAGCCCGCGTACTGCGTCTTCACCGACAAGACACTGCTCGCGATTGCCGAGGCCGTTCCGGGAACCGAATCGGAGCTCTCCGGCATCTCTGGTGTCGGAAGACGGAAGCTCGACCGGTTCGGCGCCGATGTTCTCGCGCTGTGTGCGGGCCAGGAACTCCCTTTGGCAGGCGACAGCGAGGGGGATGACGGGGCCGCGGGAACCCAACCGGGTGACCCTCCGCAGAACTCGACGGAAAAATAGTTTGCGCGCGCGGAGCAGCTACCCATAGCCTTCCGAGCACGGAGACAACGGCCCTTCCGGGAACCGGGGAATCCGTGTTGTACTGAACAAGCCCGGACTGGTCCAGACCGGTCCCTGAGACGCCGAGAGGAGGCGGAGACCAATGATCAGCTTCATGAAGACCATCAAAATGACCGATCGCTCGGTCGTCGCCACCTGCAAGCTCGGCTCTGCCCTGCCCGGCACCGGTCTGTCCGGCGCCGAGGCCGCGCGTCCGCGTCTCAGTGAGCGACCGATCGAGGCACCTGCGGTAGCGGCAGTGGCGGCGGCGAATGCCTATGCCTTTGCAGCCGAAGCGGCCAATGGTGCCGGATCCCGGACGAAGCAGCAGCACCAGCAGCACAAGAAGTGGGCCCTCCGCAGGCTCGAACCCTGGAGTAATCCAGCCTGATCCAGGATCAGGTCGGCACCTTCCAGGGCCGCGGAACCCACACCGGGATCCGCGGCCCTTTTGATTTGCCAGAAGCCCGGCCACCAGCCGGACGAAGAGACGAGGAACACACCACCGTGCAACTCAACACGCACGCCCCGTCCGCAGCGACCGACCTGAACCGACCGCCTGACTCCTCGGAGGACTCCTTGACCCCGCTCACCGCCCTCACCGAACTCGATGAGGCCATCGAGAACCTGGGTGTCGCCGTACCGTGCCGCTCCTACGACCCGGAGGTCTTCTTCGCCGAGTCCCCGGCCGACGTCGAGTACGCGAAGTCCCTGTGCCAGACCTGCCCGCTGCGTGAGGCCTGCCTCGCCGGGGCGAAAGACCGCCGTGAGCCCTGGGGTGTCTGGGGCGGCGAGCTCTTCGTCCAGGGCGTCGTGGTGGCCCGCAAGCGGCCGCGTGGCCGTCCGCGCAAGAACCCGGTCACGGCATGAGCACCATCGGCACCATCGATCGCCCAGCGACGCACGACCCCATGAATCAGGTCCCGACGATGACCCCACCGGTCTCCGAAACACCCGCACCCCGTACTTCAGGCGCCCCTGAGTCGCGCCAGAACAGGAACCGAGAAATGCAACTCATCCCAGAAGCCCTGGCTCGTGCGCATATGCACGAGCGGCTGCATGAGGCCGAGTCCGAACGCACCGCTCTCCGCCTCGCCGCCGCCCGCCGGATGCAGCGGAAGGCCGAGCGTGCCTCGCTCCGTGCCCGCCGCGCCCTGGCCATGGCGGTCATGCACTGAGGGAACGATCGATGTGAAACACCGAAGGGCCGGTCCGATCGGACCGGCCCTTCGGCTTCCCCCCGGATGGGGGGACGGGAACGAGAGGGGCGCGTTTGCCCGCCGCGCCCAGGGCCGGCGGAGTTATCGTCACCGGGTGGACCAGAAGACATCGGAACCGGTGCGATCGGACACCCGGACCCTCGTCTGCGCCCGCTGCGGCGCTCATGCCGACGGTGCGCCGCCGACCTGGACCTGCTCCGTCGAGAACGGTGCCCGCCGCTACTTCTGCGACGACTGCGCCCGTGCCCATCTCCGAGCGATCGAAGGACGGCTCGACTCGCCCTGGTGGTGAGGGCCGGGCCCGGACCCGGTCGCCTCACACCAGACGCTTCGCCGCCCCGGGCTCCGCCGCGCCCACAGCCTCGGCCGTGTCCTCGGTGGCGGCATCCGCCGCCGTGCCCTCGGCAGCGTCGTCCCGGAGAGCCTCCGCCTTGTCCGTCCCGTCCAGCTCGTCCGGGGTCTCCAGGTCATCTTCCGCGGCCTCGGCCGAGGCGTCCGCCTCCACCGAGGCATCCACCTCCGCCTCTTCCGGGTCGGCGGCGAAGCCTGGAACCCATGCCTCCAGTTCGTCCCGCAGCCGCACCGTCGCACCCAGCTGGCACAGCACTCCGATCGTGCTCAGCGTGACCCGGTGGATCAGCAGATACGACGGGGGCAGGTTGAGCTGATTGCCCAGCTCATAGACGGGCGAACGCCGGTCGGCCACCCGTGCCGCCTGTCCGCGTATCCACTTCCGGTCGAAGAGGAAGCTGTCGGCCTGTGCCGGTTCCAGCATCGGCAGCAGGAAGTCCAGGAGAGCCTCCGGGTCCACATCGATCGTGGGCTTGAAGAACCCCTCCTCGCGCATCAGCGCGTAGACGCTCTTGGCGTCACCCTCCAGCGCCATCCGCAGCGCGACACCGATGGGAGTGGGCAGCCCCCCGGGCAGCCGGTTCACCGAGCCGAAGTCCAGCACGCCCAGCTTCCACCGCTCCGGTGGTCCGTCCGGGGCGTCACCGGTCAGCAGCCGGAAGTTCCCCGGGTGCGGATCGGCGTGCAGCAGCCCGGTGCGGGACGCGCCCGAGAAGAGGAAGCGCGCCAGCAGCTGCCCGGCCCGGTCCCGCTGCTCGGTGCTGCCCTCCGCTATGACCTCGGAGAGCGGTATCCCCTCCATCCACTCGGTGATCAGTACCTGGTCGCACTGGTGCACCACTTCGGGCACCACGATCTCCGAGTCCTCCGCGTACTCCTCGGCATGGGCCCGCTGGGACTCGGCCTCCAGCTCGTAGTCCAGCTCCTCGGCCACCCGGTCCCGCAACTCCGCGATCAGCGGCTTGAGGTCTAGCCCCGGCACCAGGGGGCCCAGCACCCGGGCGAACCTGCTCAGCTGACCGAGGTCCGACAGCAGGGCCTCGCCCGCCCCCGGATACTGCACCTTGACCGCCACCGCGCGCCCGTCGTGCCAGACCGCACGGTGCACCTGGCCGATCGAGGCCGCCGCCGACGGCTTGTCCTCGAACTCCTGGAACAGCTCCGGCCAGTCCGCCCCCAGCCGCTCGGCCAGCTGGGCGTGGACCGTGCGCGTGGGCATGGGCGGCGCCGCCTCCTGGAGCTTGGTCAGAGCCGCCCGGTACGGCCTGGCGATCTCTTCGGGAAGCGCCGATTCGAAGACCGACATCGCCTGGCCCAGCTTCATGGCCCCGCCCTTGAGCTCACCGAGCACCTTGAACATCTGCTCGGCGGTACGCTGCTGGACCTCACGCGCGACCATCTCCGCCGGTCGCCCGCCTATCCGCTTCCCGAGCCCCCATGTGGCGCGCCCCGCGAATCCCAAGGGCAGCGCCGCGAGTTTGGCGGTTCGGGTGATCGCCTTGCGCGGCAGATCGGACATGCGCCCCTCCAACTACAGCTGAGCCATCCCGGGGAGGCCCCCCGGACCCCCGTCGCCCACTCGTGGACGTCGGTCACCCGGCCATTGTCGCGTGCCGCGCCTCCATGGCCGAGGCATATACCGCATCCTGCCGTCCGGCCGCTCCGCACGCGCATCCGGGATGCCCTTCGAGCGCCCGCACCTCCCCGGTGAGCGCGGGCAGCGCCAACTCCCAGCGGGCACCCGCGACCGGTGAGGCCCGCCCGTCGAGGAAGGCCAGTGCCTGCGCGACGGTGACCCCGGCGACCATCGCGGCCAGCGCCGTGTCACAGGCGGGCGCGGACCGGCGGCGGCCGGACCGCCACTGCGCGAGCATCCGGGGCCAGGCGGGCTCCTCCTCCGCACGGCCCGCCGCGAGACATCCGGCACAGGGGGTGGCCCCCGGCAGCACCAGAGGTCCCACCACGCCGGTGGCCTCCAGCACCCCCGCGTAGAGATGGGGGATCCCCGCCGCCAGCAGTGGCTCGGCCGGGGCCGGATCCGGGGCGTAGGCCCCCAGGCCGTCGCGTGGAGCGATCACCACCAGGGCCAGCCCGGGTTCATTCGACGGCACCGGGTCCCTGGCCGGACGTCTTGGCCGGGGACCCGGAGCGCAGCGCCGCACCAGCCGCCGCGCGGCCACCTCCCGACGCTCCCCGATCTGCTCGGCCGACAGTCCGCCGGGTGCGAGGTCCCAGGGCTCGACACAGCCGCCGTCCACCACATCGATCAGCCCGACCCCCGAGGCGGACAGCGCGGCCGCGACCGTGGCACCGACCCGCCCCGCGCCCCTCACCTGCACCCGGGTGGCCCGCCGCGCCGCGAGCAGCCGCGCCGCCGCTCCCGGCTGCCGGTGCAGCACCGACAGCGCCGCGGCGTCCGGCCGCAGCCGGTCCACGGCCGCGGCGGGCTCCCCGCCGTCCCTCCATTCCTCCAGCAGCCCGGCCGCGGCCAGCCGCTCCACCACCGCATCGGCCCGCCCTTCCGGCAGCCCGAGGGTCTGGGCTTCCTGGCGTAACAGCGGCAGCCCGCGGGTGCCGTCGAGCAGCTCCAGAAAGCTGCCGGTCGCCGTGTCCAGCGGGCCCAGCACCACCGCATGGGCAGCCGCCACCCCGAACTGCACCGTGTCCCGGCTCCGCCAGGCGCGCCGCAGCGCGGGCTTGAGCATCGGATGTGGCGAACGCATCCCCGTTTCCCCCCATCGGTCCGCCGTGACGCGGTCCTCCGAACTGACCCCAGCATGCGAGGACCGCCACCGACCGCGCCGACCGCTGTCCACAGGCGGCGGCAATAGTCGTACAAGCCGTGCACACGCTGGAGTGGTTCGTTCCGCCACCCGGTGAGGGGTGGGGCTTCCCCGCGCGCCAGCGGGTAACGTCGGGGCGTGCCCGCCGACCCTTCCCCTCGCTTCGCCGGGGAGCCTTCCGCGCACAGCGCCGCCGGGGCCCCGCGCACCGTGCCGAGCCCGCCGGACCGCGGCACGACCGCGAGCGCGGTCGAGGTCCGCCGGAGCACCCGGCGCCGCAGGACGGTCTCCGCGTACCGAGAGGGCGACCGCACCGTCGTCCTCATCCCCGCCCGGATGTCGGAGGCGGAGGAGCGCCGCTGGGTGACGGTGATGCTCGACAAACTGGCGGCGCAGGAGAGCAAGCGGATACTGGGCGACGCGGAACTGGCCGCCCGCGCCGAGCTGCTGTCCGAGCAGTACCTCGGGAGCCGGGCCCGGCCCGCCTCCGTCCGCTGGGTGACCAACCAGAACACCCGCTGGGGCTCGTGCACCCCGGCCGAGGGCAGCATCCGGCTCTCCCACCGGCTCCAGGGCATGCCCGAGTACGTGGTGGACTACGTCCTCCTCCACGAACTGGCCCATCTCCTGGTGCCCGGTCACGGGCCGCGGTTCTGGCAGTTGCTGGAGGCGTATCCGCGGACCGAGCGGGCGCGCGGCTATCTCGAGGGCGTGGTGGCCGCCGGACGGCTGCCGCACCTGTCCGGGCCCGGTGGCGAACGGGCCTGAAGAAGGCAACGAATTTCACTGGGGAACCGGACCTCTCTTCCCCGGCGTCGCTCATAGTCGGCGGCAGCGGTTAGCCTGGCGCGCAGGCACTCACCGGTTTCGGGATGGGGGACGGGCGGTTACGTATGGCCAGGGAATTCCAGCGCGGCCACAAGGCCAAGATCAGTGATCTGACGGCCGGGAGGGATCTGTACATCGGTGTGCAGATCGCCGGGCCCGGCCTGACGTTCGACATCAGCTGCTTCGGTCTCGACGCCGACGAGCGGCTGTCGGACGACCGCTACTTCATCTTCTTCAACCAGCCCAAATCCCCCGAGGAAGCGATTCAGCAGCTCGGGGCCCAGGCCGGTGACACCGAGTCCTTCCGCGTCACCCTCGACTCCATCCCGTCCGCCATCCAGAAGCTCGCCTTCACGGCGACCATCGACGGCGCGGGCCAGATGTCGCAGATCGCCTCCGGCTACCTCCGGATCGTCGCGGGTGGCGAGGAGGTGGCCCGGTACTCCTTCTCCGGCGCGGAGTTCAGCACCGAGCGCGCGGTGATGCTGGGCGACTTCTACCTCAAGGACGTCTGGCGGTTCGCCGCCGTCGGCCAGGGCTTCGATGGCGGACTCGACGCGCTGCTCAAGAACTTCGGCGGAGAGGTGGCCGAGGAGGAGCCCGCCCCCGCGCCCGCCCAGGGCGGTGCGCCCGGCTTCGCGCCGCCCGGAGGCGCCGCCGCGGCCCCGGGCTTCGCGCCCCCCGGAGGCGGCCAGCCCGCCCCGCAGCCGCCGCAGCCCGCCCCCGCCTTCGGCGCACCGCAGGGCACGCCTCCCCAGGCCATGCCCCCGCAGCCGGCGCCCCAGGCGCCGCCGCAGCCCGTGCCCGCGGCACAGCACACCCCGCCGCAGGCCACGCCCCCGCAGCCCGCGGCCGGTTCGCCGCAGATGCACGGGGCGCCCACCATCGCCGCGCCGCTCGCGCCGCCCGGACAGACACCGCCTCCCGGCCCGGTGCCCCCGCCCGGTCCGCCGGGACAGTTCCCGGGGCAGCAGCCGCCGTTCGGCGGCCAGGTACCGGGCCAGGCACCGCCCGCCCCCGCCCCCTACGGCCAGCCCCCGGCGCAGCCGTACCCCGGTCAGCCGGGTCCGGGCCAGCCCTACGGTCAGCCGCAGGGTGCCCCCCAGGGCGTTCCGCAGGGCCAGGGCGGCGCCCCCGGTGTCCAGGCCGCGCTGGCCCAGTACCGCGAGGCACCCACCGGACAGCGCTGGACCCCGCAGAACCCGCGGCTGATGCGGGTCGACCTGGGGGTCGGCGGTCAGCCGGTGCTGGCCCGGCAGGGCACCATGGTGCTCTACCAGGGCAAGGTCGAATTCAGCTACAAGGGCGCCGGGTTCCGCGGCCGTATCGTCGGCAACGCGACCGGCCAGGAGATGCAGCTGATGCGCTGCACCGGCCAGGGGCAGGTCTTCCTCGCCGAGAACGCGGCCGAGCTCCACCCGATCGAGCTCCAGGGCGACGCGATCTGCGTCTCCGCCGAGAGCGTGCTCGCCTTCGACGAGTCGCTCCAGCACGAGGTCCGCAGGATCGAGGGCCACGGCATCCCCGGCGGCGCGCTGTTCACCATGCAGTTCCAGGGCACCGGCACCGTCATCGTGAAGACCGAGGGCACTCCGGTCGTCCTCCCGGTCACCCCGACGACCTTCGCCGACAGCAACGCCATCGTGGCGTGGTCCGCCGGTTCGCAGGTGATCATCTCCAGCCAGGTGCGGCTGCGCCGGGCCGCCTACCCCGGCCACAGCGGGGAGACCGTGAACCTCCAGTTCCGCGGTGCGCCCGGCAACTTCATCGTCGTCCAGCCCTACGAGGTCTGAAGGCAACCGACATGGACCAGCAACTGATCACGGGCTATGCCCCCGCGCCGGTCGCCGCCCGTATGGAGAACCACGGCGCCAGCATGCTCAAGGTCGCCATGCAGAGCGGCCAGGACCTCTTCGCCCGCACCGGCTCGATGGTCGCGTACGAGGGTTTCGTCCAGTACGAGCCCAACCCGCCCGCCGTGCGCCAGATGGCCTCCCAATGGCTGACCGGCGAAGGCGCCCCGCTGATGCGGTGCAGCGGCGACGGACTGCTCTACCTCGCCGACTACGGGGCGAACGTCGTCTGCATCAACCTCAACGGCGACTCGCTCTCGGTCAACGGCACCAATCTGCTCGCCTTCGACGCCCATCTCCAGTGGGGGGTCGAGCGGGTCAAGGGCATCGCCAAGTTCGCCGGACAGGGCCTGTTCAACGTGGGTGTGTCCGGCACCGGCTGGGTCGCGCTGACCTCCCGCGGCACCCCCATCGTCGTCGACTGCGGCCGCGGCGATGACGAGACCTACGTGGACCCGGACGCGCTCGTCGCCTGGTCCACCGGGCTCAAGGTCAAGGGCAAGCGCAGCTTCAAGGCGTCCTCCCTGATCGGCCGGGGCAGCGGTGAGGCGTACCAGCTCGGCTTCTCCGGGCAGGGCTTCGTCGTCGTACAGCCCAGTGAGGACAGCACCGACCGGCTCCGGGCACGGGGCTGAGGGGGAGAGAGACAGATGCAGAGCCCGCTCTTCGCCTTCACCGAGGCCCAGACCCAGGACCGCTACGCGCTCCAGAACCCGCATATGCTGCGGGTCGCCCTGACCGGCCACGAGGACGTGCTCGCCCGTAAGGGCAGCATGGTCGCCTACCAGGGGCTGATCGAGTTCGACGGCGAGTACCAGACGCCGGGCCAGCGCCGCTCCCGTACGGTCGGCGAGGGTCTGGACCTGATGCGCTGCTCCGGACAGGGCACCGTCTACCTCGCCAACCTCGCCCAGTACGTCCATGTGGTGGACGTGGAGGGCGAGGGGCTGACGGTCGACAGCGCCTATGTCCTCGCGCTGGACTCCACGCTGCACTGGGAGACCATCGCGGTGGACAGCCAGTACGGGATCTCCGGTTCCGGCAAGTACAACCTCAACATCTCCGGGCGGGGCAAGGTCGCGCTGATGACCTCCGGCCAGCCGCTGATGCTCCAGGTCACGCCGGATAAGTACGTCAACGTCGACGCGGACGCCATCGTCGCCTGGTCCAGTTCGCTGCGCGTCCAGATGCAGGCGCAGACCCACTCCTCGGGTGTGTGGCGGCGGCGCGGCAACACGGGCGAGGGCTGGGAGCTCAGCTTCCTCGGCCAGGGGTATGCCCTGGTGCAGCCCAGCGAACTGCTGCCGCCGCAGAACGCGGTGGTCGGCGGGGGGATGGCCGCCCAGTTCGGGATGGGCCAGCAGGGCGCCCGGGGCCAGAACCAGGGCAACATCTTCGGCAACTGACGACGGTCCTTCGCGACGTCACGCGGCCGCGGCCCCTCGGGGCCGCGGCCGCTTCGTCCGCGTCGGGTATCCGCGCGTCCGGCGGTCAGAGCACCGCGCGGGTGCGGTCCACCAGCAGCCGCACCGATTCATCGGCGACCTCCGCCACCTCGTCGTAGCCGAACCAGCGCAGGTCCAGTGACTCATCGCTGATCGCGGCCATGGCGCCGCGCGGGGCCAGCGCCGCGTACTGCACGTCCAGATGCCAGGCGCACGGGGTGTGATGACGGTCCAGCCGCACCGGGCCGCCCGGCAGCAGCGTCAGCCCGGTGATCCCGGACTCCTCGGTGGCCTCGCGCAGCGCCGCGTCCGCCAGGGTGGCGTCGCCCGGTTCGCAGTGGCCGCCCATCTGCAGCCACATCCGCAACTTCCGGTGCAGGGTGAGCAGTACGCGCTCCCCGGACGGGTCGATCACCAGGGTGCTCGCGGTGATGTGCCCGTCCCGGCACGCCTTCCACATCCCGTCCGGATGGGCGGCCAGATGGTCGCCGTAGGCCAGCCGCAGCCGCTCCTGGCCGGCGTCCGGCGCGGACCACCCTTCGAGGACCCGCGCCGCGTCCTTGTGGAGATTCACGCGCCGCTGTCGTCCCGCCGCTCGTCCGGGCCGTTCCCGGGCTCCTCGGCGGCCGGGCCGCCCTTGTCGCCCTCGCCGGTCGCGCCGCCGGGCCGCTCGGCACCGCCCGCCGCCTCGCCGAGCATCTTGTCCAGCTCGGAGAAGTCCAGCTGTTCGCGGTGGACGAAGCCGTCCGGGTCGTCGAGGTCCTCGGCGGTCGGCAGCATGTCAGGGTGCTCCCACAGCCCGTCGCGCCCCTCCATACCGCGGGCGTCGGTGAGCGAGGCCCACAGCCGGGAGGCGTCCCGCAGCCGCCGGGGCCGCAGTTCCAGACCGATCAGGGTGGCGAAGGTCTGCTCGGCGGGCCCGCCGCTCGCCCGGCGCCGCCGCAGCGTCTCGCGCAGCGCGTCGGCCGACGGCAGATGGGGCGCGGCGGCGGCGTGGACCACGGCGTCCACCCAGCCCTCCACGAGCGCCAGCGCCGTCTCCAGACGGGCCAGCGCGGCCTTCTGCTCGGGGGTGTCCTCCGGCTGGAACATGCCCTGCTGGAGCGCTTCCTGGAGCTGCTCGGGGTGAGTGGGGTCGAGCTGGCCGACCGCGTCCTCCAGCTTGGCGGTGTCCACCTTGATCCCGCGGGCGTACCCCTCCACGGCACCGAACAGATGTGAGCGCAGCCACGGTACATGCGAGAAGAGTCGCTGGTGGGCGGCCTCGCGCAGCGCCAGGTAGAGCCGCACCTCCTCCTTGGGGACGCCGAGGCCGGAGCCGAGTGCGGCGATGTTCACCGGGAGGAGCGCGGCCTTGCCCGCCGGGCCGAGCGGCAGCCCGACATCGGTCGAGCCGACCACCTCACCGGCCAGCACGCCCAGGGCCTGGCCGATCTGGGTGCCGAACATGGCGCCACCCATGGAGCGCATCATCCCCAGCAGCGGGCCGGCCATGGCCTGCATCTCCTCGGGGAGCACATCGCCCATGGCGGCACCGACCCGCTCGGCGACCGGATCGACAAGATCGCGCCAGACCGGAAGGGTCGCCTCGACCCATTCCGCGCGGCTCCACGCCACGGCGGTGCCGGAGCCCGAGGGCAGTGAGGTGACGCCGTCCAGCCACAGGTCGGCCAGCCGGACCGCCTCCTGGACCGCATCGCGGTCGGCCGGGCCGACGCTCTCGTCCTTGGTGCCGTCGGCGGTGCCGCGCGCGACGGTCTGCCGCGCGATGTCCTTGGCCATGTCCCAGTTCACCGGACCGCCCTCGTACGAGAGCATCTGCCCGAGCTGCTGGAACGCGGCGCCCAGGTCATTGGGGTTCAGCGAGCCGAACATCGCGGCGAACGGATTCTCCGCGCCGCCCGTGCCGCCGCCGAACCCGAAGGGATTCGCGGGGCCCTGATCGCCGCCCTGGCCGCCCTTCCTCTTGCCGTCGTCGCCGTCCTCCGGCTCCTCCGGCGGAAGGCCGAATCCGAATGGGGTGTCACTCACGGGTTTCCTCGGCTCGTTGGGCCACCGGCCCCGGGCCGGCGGCGGATGCCCGACATCACCACCCAGCCTAGACACCTCGCCGGTTTACGGGCTCGGTGCTTCGCTGATCGCCGCCCTGCGGCAGGATGGACGTCACCTGGTACGTACGCGTGCACGCGCTGCGTACTGAAGACAACCGCTGGAGACGCCCGGTGAGTTCCCCAGACCGAGAAGTTCGCGCTGCGCGAAACGAGACGGCCCGCACCGCACGACGCCCCGTCGTGGCGGTCACCGGAGCCGCTTCGGGACCTGGTGCCCTGCTCACGCAGCGGCTCACGGAGTCCGACGAGATCAAGCAGGTGCTCGCCATCGACGAGCGCCGCGGAGAGGTGAGCGAGGCGCACTGGCACGTGCTGGACGTCCGCGATCCGGCCATCGCCGACAAACTGCGCGGTGCGGACGTGGTGGTCCATCTCGCCGTCGATCTCGACCTCGGTACGGACGCCACCGCCCGTACCGCGTACAACGTGCGCGGCACCCAGACCGTGCTGACGGCCGCCGCGGCCGCCGGGGTGCGCCGGGTGGTGCTCTGCACCTCCGCGATGGTCTACGGGGCGCTCGCCGACAACGACGTACCGCTCGCCGAGGACGCGGAGCTGCGGGCCACCGCCGAGGCCACCGGTGTCGGCGATCTGCTGGAGATCGAGCGGCTGGGGGAGCGCGCGCCGAGGGCGCATCCGGGGCTGAATGTGACCGTGGTGCGCCCCACGATCCTGGTCGGCGGCACGGACACCGCCCTCACCCGCTACTTCGAGTCGCCCCGGCTGCTGGTGGTCGCGGGCTCCCGCCCGACCTGGCAGTTCTGCCATGTGGAAGACCTGGTCAGCGCGCTGGAGTACGCGGCCCTGGAGAAGGTCGAGGGGGAGCTCGCGGTCGGCTGCGACGGCTGGCTGGAGCAGGAGGAGATCGAGGAGCTGTCCGGTATCCGGCGCATGGAGCTGCCGTCGGCGGTCGCCCTGGGTGCCGCGTCCCGGCTGCACCGGCTGGGCCTGACGCCGTCCCCGGCCGGGGACCTCGCGTACACCATGCACCCCTGGGCGGTCAGCGGCAGCCGGCTGCACGCGGCGGGCTGGCGGCCCCAGTGGACCAACGAGGAGGTCCTCGCCGAGCTGCTGGAGGAGGTCGCCGGACGCCATACGGTCGCCGGGCGGCGGCTGGGCCGCAAGGACGCCACGACACTCGGCGCCGCGGGCGCGACCGTGGCCCTGGTGGGCACCGCCGCGATCGTGCGCCGCGCCCGCAAGGCGCGGCGCCGCGCCTGACCGCCGAGCCCGGCGGCCCTCACAGAGGGTGATTCGGAAGTCGCTTTCCGCGATCCGGTATTCCATGATGACGGGACGGTACGGCACGATGGACGGCATGGCACGTACGTACGATCACTCCGGCGAACTCGCGGCCGCCGACCCCATCCGTCTGCTCGCCGTCCGTGACACCCCGCTGTCGGTGGACGAGGTGTTCGGGGCCGTCGGTGACGCCGCGGCGGGTGGCACGGCTCTGTTCGTGGGCACCGTGCGCGACCACGACGGGGGCGTGGAGGTCGGCGCCCTCGGCTACTCCGCCCATCCCACCGCCGAGGCCGAGCTGCGCCGGGTGGCCGAGAAGGTCGTCGCCGACTTCCCGGTGCGCGCCCTGGCCGCGGTGCACCGGGTCGGCGATCTGGTGATCGGCGATCTGGCCGTGGTCGTCGCCGTCTCCTGTCCGCACCGCGCGGAGGCGTTCGCGGCCTGCCGCCGTCTGATCGACGACCTCAAGCGCGAGGTGCCGATCTGGAAGCACCAGACCTTCGCCGACGGCACCGAGGAGTGGGTCGGGGCGGGGTGACCCGGCGGTCCGCGGACCGGTGGCACCGGGGGGTCTCCGCGGGGCATGCGGGGCGGATCGGCGGGCACCAGCGACCCTGATCCGACATGGGCGCGGAAGGGTGTACTCCACTTGCGTAACCCCCACCCTGCCGTGAGCGTTGACGGAGCGGAGGATTAATCTGCTCATCTGTCAGTCGCGGTTCCGGTCGCGGTTCTACGAGGGGACGGGAGGCCGCTGTGGGCGCACTGCTCTGGTTGCTCATTCCAGTACTCGCGGCGATAGCCGCGGCGATATACGCCGGCATGGCCGCCCGCGCCGCCAAGCGGACCAGCGGGGGAGACGTCGAAGAACTGGCCGGGTACGCGAGGTTCCGCGAAGCCATGGAGCGGCAGCACTCCCCTTCGGACGCCGCCTGAGCCCGCACTCGTACGGACGGCCCCGGGGGTGGACTGAGGGACGCGTCCCGTACTGTCGTTCCATGCCACGCCGCACCGCGACGATGCTCGCTTCCCTCCTGATGCTGATCGCGCTGCTGTGCGCCGGTGTGTTGATCCCGGTGCCCTACGCGGAGATGTCGCCGGGACCCACGTACAACACCCTGGGGGAGCACAACGGCGAGTGCGTGCTGCAGATCTCCGGCCACAAGGGCTGTGAGACCACCGGCGGTCACCTCAACATGACGACGGTCCGGGTGACCGGATCCGAGTACCGGATGAACCTCGTGGAAGCCGTCTACGGCTGGCTGGCCCACGATGACGTGGTGGTTCCGCACGACACCCTCTACCCGGACGACAAGACGCCGGACGAGGTGAACCAGCAGAACGCCGAGGAGTTCACCCAGTCCCAGGAGAGCGCCAAGGTCGCGGCCCTCAGGGCGCTGAAGAAGCCCGTCTCCTCGCAGGTGATCGTCGGCACCGTGGGCAAGGGCAGCCCGGCCCAGGGCAAGCTGCACGCGGGCGATGTGATCAAGGCCGTGGACGGTACCGCGGTGCGCGGGTTCGAGGACATCTCCAAGCTGGTCACCAAGCACAAGCCCGGTCAGCGGACCGTCTTCTCGGTGATCCCGGCCAAGGCGGCCGCCGCGGCGGAGAAGGCCGGGAAGAAGCCCTCCGGTCAGAAGCGCGTCACCCTGACCACCACCAAGGCCAAGGACGGCCGGGCCATCGTGGGCATCACGGCCATGGCCGACTACACCTTCCCGTTCCGGATCGACATCAAGCTGGCCGACGTGGGCGGGCCGAGCGCCGGGCTGATGTTCGCGCTCGGCATCGTGGACCGGCTCTCGCCCGGGGACCTGACCGGCGGGAAGTTCATCGCGGGCACCGGCACCATCAACGAGAAGGGCGTGGTCGGCCCGATCGGCGGGATCGAGATGAAGACCATCGGCGCCCGCGAGGCCGGAGCGCGCTACTTCCTCACGCCCAAGGAGAACTGCGCGGCCGCGGCCAAGGACGTCCCCGGTGGACTGCGGCTGGTGAAGGTGCACACCATCGATGACGCGCTGGGCGCGCTGAAGAAGATCCGCAAGGGCGACACCGCCGGTCTGCCGGCCTGCACGACGGGCTGAGCCCGCACGGCGGGCCGAGACGGCGCCCTGAGGGGCGCCGCCCCGGTACGCCGTCCCTGGCCGGCCGGCCGGCCCGTCAGTCGGTCGCGAACGTGGCGCTCAGCGCGTCCGCGAGCCTCGGCACCAGACCCGCACCGGTCAGCACCTCGGTGGGGGAGTCCTTCTCACGCAGCCGTACGGCCGACTCACGTCCGCCGTCCCGCAGCACCGCGACCGTCATCCGGACCTCCTGGCGGTCCGGGTGGGCGGCCACCCAGGAGGCCAGCCGGGCCTCGTCCAGGTTCTCCGGCACGGCCTCCTCGGCGGACGGCGGCAGCATCAGCCGCTCCACGGTCATGGCGCAGCCGACGACCGCGTCGGGCCAGGCGATGGTGGCGAGGAACTCGTCGAGCGGTGTCTGCGGGGGCAGCTCGTCCTGCTCGATCGGGGTGAGCGCGGGGGCCTCACCGCCCTGCTCGTCGAGGCCGAGCTGGGCGGCCAGACCGGGCTCCTGGGCCCGCAGCCGGGCGGTGTCGACCAGGGCGAAGAGCCGGGCGGGCTGGTCCCAGCCGAGCCCGGAGGCGTATTCGTCGATCTCGAGCACGGCTCGGGTCAGCGGATTGGCGGCCATCGGGGTGCTACCGGGGGTTGCGTTGGACATGGTGCATATCGTGCCCTGATCGGACCCGGAAACGGGAACTGAGTAAAGCCTGAGTAAGTTGCATCAGGTGGGCCCTCCTGTGTCCGGGCCCGCATCACACCGACAGCGAACTTCGAGGTGCGCACCTTGGCTTTCCAGATGCCGGACCGCGGCGGAGGCCCGACGGGACCGCGGATCAGAGTCGGCCGACCGTCCCGGCGCGTCCGGACCCTGCTCATGACCCTGGGTGTGCTGGCCGCGCTGGTCATGCTCTTTGTCATGTTTGCCGGGTTTTGGACGGATTGGCTCTGGTATCGCTCGCTTCATTACTCCACGGTCTTCAGCACCACACTGAAGACCAAGATCGGCTTGTTCGCGGTCTTCGGCGCGCTGATGGCCGTGGCCGTGGGGCTCAACATCTGGCTGGCGCACCGGCTGCGGCCGCCGCTCAGCGCGATGTCCCTGGAGCAGCAGAGCCTGGACCGCTACCGGATGGGCATCGCCCCGTTCAAGAAGTGGGTGCTGCTCGCGGTCACCGCGCTGGTCGGGCTGGTCGCGGGTGCCTCGGCGGCCGGTCAGTGGCGGATCTGGCTGCTGTGGGTCAACGGGGTGCCGTTCGGCCAGAAGGACCCCCAGTTCCACAAGGACGTCGCGTTCTACGCGTTCGACCTGCCCTGGTACCGCTTCCTGCTGAGCTTCGGCTTCGCGGCCACGGTGCTCTCCCTGATCGCCGCCGCCGTGGTGCACTACCTCTACGGGGGGCTGCGGATCACCAGTCCGGGCGCCCGCGCGACCGGCGCGGCCACCGGCCATCTGTCGGTGCTGCTGGGGGTGTTCGTCGCCCTCAAGGCCGTCGCGTACTGGCTGGACCGGTACGCCCTGGCGGTGAAGTCCAGCGACTTCAAGGCCACGGACAACTGGACCGGGCTGCGCTATGTGGACGCCCAGGCCTATCTGCCCGCCAAGACCATCCTGTTCTGCATCGCGGTCATCTGCGCGCTGCTCTTCTTCGCCACCCTGTGGCGGCGCACCTGGCAGCTGCCGGTGATCGGCTTCGGCCTGATGGTGCTCTCGGCGGTCCTGATCGGCGGGCTGTATCCGGCGATCGTGCAGAAGTTCCAGGTCCAGCCGAACGAGCAGGCCAAGGAAGCGCCGTACATCCAGAAGAACATCGAGGCCACGCGCAAGGCGTACGGCATCGATGACTCCAAGGTGGCGGACTACTCGGGCAGGACCGACGACAAGGGCGGCGCCAAGGGCGCCAAGCTGCGCCAGGTCGCCGACTCCACCGCCAGCTACCGGCTGATCGACCCGAGCGTCGTCTCGCCGACGTTCCAGCAGCTGGAGCAGAAGCGGAAGTACTACCAGTTCCCCTCCACCCTGGACGTCGACCGCTACAAGGGTCCCGACGGCAAGGACCAGGACACCGTCGTCGGCGTCCGCGAGCTCAACCTCGACGGCATCCCCAAGCGGAACTGGATCAACGACCACTTCACCTACACCCATGGCTACGGTGTGGTGGCGGCCAAGGGCACCAACCCCGATCCGCAGGCGGACCAGGAGGGCGCCCCGGCGTTCACCGAGGCCGGTCTGCCCACCCAGGGCTCGATGGAGAGCTACCGCCAGCAGATCTACTACGGCGAGAAGACCGACCAGTACTCCATCGTCGGCGGGCCCCAGAAGGAGCTCGACTACGAGGACGACGGCGAGAAGACCACCAGCTACCAGGGCAAGAGCGGGGTCAGCCTCTCCAACCCGGTCAACCGCGCGGCCTATGCGGTGGCGTTCGGCGAGCCGCAGATCCTGTACTCGGGAGCCATCGGCGAGGGTTCGCGGATCCTGTACAACCGCACGCCCAAGGAGCGCGTCGAGAAGGTCGCGCCCTGGCTCACCATCGACGGTGACGCCTATCCGGCGGTGGTCGACGGCCGGATCAAGTGGATAGTGGACGCCTACACCACGACCAACGGCTATCCGTACGCCTCGCGCACGACCCTGGGCGACAGCACGGCCGACTCGCTGAGCGACGGCGACCGTTCGGTGGTCGCCCAGCAGAACAAGGTCAACTACATCCGTAACTCGGTGAAGGCGACCGTGGACGCCTATGACGGCTCGGTCGACCTCTACGAGTGGGACACCAAGGACCCGGTGCTCAAGACCTGGGAGAAGGCGTTCCCGGGCACGGTCAAGCCGAAGAGCGAGATCAGCGCCAAGCTGATGGAGCACCTGCGGTACCCGCAGGACCTGTTCAAGGTCCAGCGCGAGCTGCTCACCCGCTACCACGTCACCGACGCCAAGCAGTTCTACAGCGGCAGTGACGCCTGGCAGGTCCCGGACGACCCGACCCAGCGCGAGGAGGGCAACGCGGTCCCGCCGTACTACCTGAGCATGAAGATGCCCGGCCAGCAGAACCAGACGTTCTCGCTGACCACCACCTTCACGCCCAACGGCAGGCCCAACCTCGGTGCCTTCATGGCCATCGACGCCGATGCCAACAGCAAGGACTACGGCACGATAAGACTGCTGAAGGTCACCAGGGACGTACCGGGGCCACAACAGGTGCAGAGCAAGCTCAACGGCAATGCGGAAGTCGCGGAGTTCGTCCGCAACCTGCGGGGCACCGACTCCGACATCGAGTACGGCAATCTGCTCACCGTCCCGCTCAACGGCGGCTTCCTGTACATCGAGCCGGTGTACGCGCGAGGCGGCAGCGCCAACTACCCGCTGCTGAAGAAGGTCGGCGTCTCCTACAACGGCAAGGAACCCGTCTTCAAGGACAGTCTGGGCGAGGCGCTGAACGTGGTGTTCGGCGAATCGTCCGGTGACGGTGAGGAGAAGCCACCGTCCGATGACGACGGCGGCGGGGAGAAGCCCCCGGCGAGCTCCAACCCCTCGCTCCAGGACGCCCTGAAGGACGCCCAGGACGCCTGGGACGCCGGTCAGAAGGCGCTCCAGGAGGAGCCGCAGGACTGGGACGCCTACGGCAGGGCCCAGGACGATCTGAAGGACGCCCTGGACCGGGCCGCCAAGGCCGAGGACAAGGCCGGGAAGAACAAGGCGGACGACGGGAAGCAGAACGAGCCCAAGAGTCAGAGCGCTGACAACAAGGGCGGTTGACCCGCGCCCACCTGGGAGAACCGTGGAGTGACCGAGTCCCGCGCCGTGATACGGTGATCGTGCAACGGCGCGGGGTGGAGCAGCTCGGTAGCTCGCTGGGCTCATAACCCAGAGGTCGCAGGTTCAAATCCTGTCCCCGCTACTGACAGACGAGGCCCGGATCCACAAGGATCCGGGCCTCGTTGTGTGTTCAGAGAGCGTCCACTCGGGGAACTCGGATACAAGCGTTTGGGTTGTCTCTCTGTGGGCAAGTCGACAAAACGCCGAAGTGACCTCCTCGGCTGCGGTATACCAGGTGTACGCCGGATACGAGTGATGTCACGATGGGATATATGGGGGACAGGGTCAGTCTGTTGGAGACAGGGCGTTTTGCGCACACGCATGACGATGCCGAGGAAGAGACCCGGCACCGCCGTGCCGCGGAAGCGGGCGACACCGCCGCGATGAGCGCACTGGGTGCGCTGCTCCTGCGCCGTAGCGATCTGGACGGTGCGGAGCCGTTTCTGCGGGCCGCCACCGCCGAAGGGGACCGCGCCGCCGCCAACAACCTCGGAGTCCTGCTCCACCAGCGCGGTTACGCGGACGAGGCGGCCGGGTGGTGGCGCGTCGCCGCCGTCGCCGGATCCGCCGCGGCCGCCCACGCCCTGGGCCGCCACCACCGCGAGCGCGGCGATGAGCCCGCTGCCGAGTACTGGCTGCGCCAGTCCGCCGAATCAGGCCACACCCTGGGCGCCTACGCGCTGGCCGATCTGCTGGAGCACCGCGGCGACATCGGGGCCGAGCGCTGGTTCCGCACGGCCGCCGAGCGCGGCCACCGCGAGGCCGCCTACCGGCTCGCCCGTATTCTCGACCGCCGGCAGGACGAGGCCGCGGCCGAGGGCGAACCGCGCCGCACCGGTACCGAGGCCGAGCCGGCGGAGGCCGAGCAGTGGTACCGGCAGGCCGCCGCGCGCGGCCACCGGCGCGCCGCCCTGCACCTGGGCACCCTGCTGGAGAAGCGCGGTGAGACCCAGGAGGCGGGGCGCTGGTACCTGACGTCCGCCAAGGACGGCGAGGCCCGCGCCGCCTGCGCGCTCGCCTTTCTGCTGCGCGACGCGGGGGACACCGACAGCGCCGCCGTCTGGTGGCACCGCGCCGCCCAGGACGGCGACGGCAACGCGGCGAACGCGCTGGGCGCGCTGCACGCCGACCGAGGGGAGACCCAGACCGCCGAGCGCTGGTACCGCGCCGCGCTCGACGCGGGCGACATCAACGGCGCCTACAACCTCGGTCTGCTCTGCGCCGAGCAGGGCCGTACCGCCCAGGCCGAGCAGTGGTACCGCCGCGCCGCCTACGCCGGGCACCGCGAGGCCGCCAACGCGGTCGCCGTGCTGCTGCTCCAGCGGGGCGACGCGGCGGGCGCCGAGCCGTGGTTCTCCAAGGCGGCCGAGGCGGGCAGCGTCGACGCCGCGTTCAACCTGGGGATCCTGCACACCGGCCGCGAGGAGGAGCGCGCGGCCCGGCAGTGGTACGAGCGGGCCGCCGCGGCCGGGCACACCGACGCCGCGCTCCAGGTCGGCATCGCGCTGCTGCGGGAAGGCGACGGCCAGGCCGCCGAGCGCCATCTGCGCTGCGCCGCGGGCGGCGGCAGCGCCGAGGCGGCCTTCCAGCTGGCCGCGCTGCTCGACCGGTCGGCGGTCGGCGGTGACCCCACGGCCACCGGCACCGGGTTCGGCGCCTCGTCCGGGACGCGGTTCCCCGCCCCGGCGACCGAGGACGGGCCCGTGCCCGAGCACGAGGAGTGGTACGAGCGCGCGGCGCGCCAGGGCCACCGCCGCGCCCAGGTGCGGGTCGGCATGCTGGCCGCCGCCCGGGGCGATGTGGTCGAGGCCGCGCGCTGGTACCGGATGGCCGCCGAGGCGGGCAGCAGCAACGGCGCGTTCAACCTGGGGCTGCTCCTGGCCCGCGAGGGCAGCGAGCCGGAGGCCGCCCTGTGGTGGACGCGCGCGGCCGGGGCCGGGCACGGCCGGGCCGCGCTGCGGCTGGCGCTGCTGGCGGCCCGCCGCGGGGCGCTCGCCGAGGGCCAGCGGTGGTGTGCGCGGGCGGTCGAGCTGGGGCCCGCGGAGGTCGCCGAGCGTGCGGCGCGCCTGCGGGACGCGCTCCAGCAGGAGCTCACCGCCTAGGTTCGTGTCGTTTGGATCTTCGTGGATCAGGCCGCGTCCGTGGCGTCCGCCCAGGTCGGGGGCGGTTCCGGGGGCTGTGTCCCGGGCCGTCGGGTGGCGGCCTGGTGGCGCGCGGGTAACCGGTTTGCTCTGATCGACGGCCGCGGGTTAAGGTTGCTTCACACCGACGCGGGGTGGAGCAGCTCGGTAGCTCGCTGGGCTCATAACCCAGAGGTCGCAGGTTCAAATCCTGTCCCCGCTACGAGAACGAAGGGCCCGGATCCCAGGATCCGGGCCCTTCGTCATGTCCGCATGTCCGAGGCCCTCCGGGGCGCCCGGAGGCGACCGCCGGGCGTCAGGCGGCCGCGCAGTCCGGGCAGAGCCCGCGGTAGGTCACCTCGACGTCGGAGACGGCGAACCCGAAGCGCTCCCCCGCGGGGAGGTCGGCCAGCGGGTCACCGGTGGGGTGGACATCGCGGATCGTGCCGCACCGCGCACACACCAGGTGCTGGTGGGCGTGGTGGGCGTTGGGGTCGTAGCGCTTGGCCCGGCCGTCGGTGCTCACCTCGATCACCTCGCCGAGCGAGACGAGCTCGCCCAGGGTGTTGTACACCGTGGCGCGCGAGATCTCGGGCAGCCGGTCGGCCGCCAGCGCGTGCACCTCGTCGGCGGTGTAGTGCACATGGTCCCCGTCGAGGACCTCGGCGACGACGCGCCGCTGGGCGGTCAGCCGCCAGCCGCGTCCCCGGAGCCGTTCCAGCAGGTCACTCATGCCATTCACCTATCAGTCAGATAAGGACAAGGGTAGCAGCGGATCAGTCCATGGCCGGAATGCGTATCACTCTCCATGTGTTCTTGACTTAGACAATGTCCAATGTAGGGTGGTGTCCACCCCGAATCGAGGGGCAGGACGCGAGTACGCGGGAGGCGCACGTGACGGTCCAGGACAACACCAGCGGTCCGCTGACCACGGAATCCGGCGCTCCGGTGGCGGACAACCAGAACAGCGAGACGGCGGGGGCCGGTGGTCCGGGTCTGATCCAGGACCAGCACCTGATCGAGAAGCTGGCCCACTTCAACCGGGAGCGGATCCCGGAGCGGATCGTCCACGCGCGGGGTGCCGGTGCGTACGGCACCTTCACGGTGACCGCGGATGTGACGCCCTACACCCGTGCGGCGTTCCTCTCCGAGGTCGGCAAGCAGACCGAGACGTTCCTGCGCTTCTCCACGGTGGCCGGGAACCTGGGCTCGGCGGACGCGGTGCGCGACCCGCGCGGTTTCGCGCTGAAGTTCTACACCGAAGAGGGCAACTACGACCTGGTCGGGAACAACACCCCGGTGTTCTTCATCAAGGACGCCATCAAGTTCCCCGACTTCATCCACACCCAGAAGCGCGATCCGTACACCGGCTCGCAGGAGGCGGACAACGTCTGGGACTTCTGGGGTCTTTCGCCCGAGTCCACCCACCAGGTCACCTGGCTCTTCGGCGACCGCGGTATCCCCGCCTCCTACCGGCATATGAACGGCTACGGCTCGCACACCTACCAGTGGACCAATGACGCCGGTGAGGTCTTCTGGGTCAAGTACCACTTCAAGACCGACCAGGGCATCAGGAACCTCACCGCCGAAGAGGCCGAGGTGATCGCGGGCAGGGACCCCGACAGTCATCAGCGCGATCTGCGCGAGGCCATCGAACGCGGTGACTTCCCCGGCTGGACCGTCCAGGTGCAGATCATGCCGGCGGCGGACGCGGCGGACTACCGGTTCAACCCGTTCGACCTGACCAAGGTCTGGCCGCACGAGGACTACCCGCCGATCGAGATCGGCACGCTGGAGCTCAACCGCAACCCGCGGAACATCTTCGCCGAGGTCGAGCAGTCGATCTTCTCGCCCGCCCATCTGGTGCCGGGTATCGGCCCGTCCCCGGACAAGATGCTCCAGGGCCGGCTGTTCGCCTACGGCGACGCCCACCGCTACCGCGTCGGGATCAACGCCGACCACCTGCCGGTGAACCGGCCGCACGCCACCGAGGCGCGCACCCACGGCCGGGACGGCTTCCTGTACGACGGCCGTCACGCGGGCGCCAAGAACTACGAGCCGAACAGCTTCGGCGGTCCGGCGGAGACCGGCCGACCGCTATGGCAGCCGGTCACGGTCTCCGGCCGCACCGGTGACCACCCCGCTCCCTCGCACGCCGAGGACGACGACTTCGTCCAGGCGGGCAACCTCTACCGGCTGATGTCGGACGAGGAGAAGGAGCGTCTGATCGCCAACCTCGCGGGCTTCATCGCGCGGGTGTCGCGCGATGACATCGCGCACCGGGCGATCGAGAACTTCTGCAGGGCGGACGCGGACTACGGCAAGCGGCTGGAGGCCGCGGTCCAGGCCCTGCGCGGCTGAGGGCGCTTGCCGTAAGAACCGGAGAGGCCGGACGCCAAGGGGCTCCGGCCTCTCCGTGTGCCCTGGGGGCGCCGGTCCGGCGCCTCAGGCCATCGCGGGCTGCGGGACCGGGGCCCAGCAGCGGATGATGTCGCGCACCGAGACCACCCCGACCGGATCGCCCGCGTCGAGCACGATGAGGTGGCGGAATCCGCCGTGCGACATCGTGCGCGCCGCCTGGTCCAGCGTCCATCCGGGGGCCGCGAAGACGACGTCCGCGGTGGTGTGGGAGTGCGCGGTCTCGAGGTCGGGATCCTGGCCCTCGCCCAGGGAGTTGAGGATGTCCCGCTCGGTGAGGATGCCGAGTCCACTGGTGTCGGGATCGAGCACGACGGCCGATCCGACCCGGCGGGCCGACATCAGCCGGGCGGCCTGGCGGAGTGTGTGTGCGGGGCCGATGGTGAGGACCACCGAGCTCATGGCGTCACGGACGTACATGGGCATGGATGGAGCCACCTCCTTGGTGCATCCACGGGAATCCGGCACCGGAGGGCACCTGTGAAAGGATGCACAAGTTCACAAGGTCCTGGATTCTCATGTTCACATGCCTCGGCGGACTCAACAAGGGCGCGCGGAAGCGGACTCACCACTTCCTGGCTCCTCCGCGCCGGTGGATCCTCCGAGCGGGCCCGGACGCCTCCGGACGCCCCAAGGCGCCCCGCGGGCACCCCGGGACTCAGGACCCCCGGGACTCAGGACCGGAGGTGATCCAGCAGCGGACCGTGGAGCAGTCCGTTGGACGCCGCCGCGTCACCGCTGTTCGGCCCCGGCACCCCGTCCAGTCCGGTGAAGTGGCCGCCCGCCTCCTGGACGATCACCGCGTTCGCCGCCATGTCCCACAGCGACAGCTCCGGCTCGGCGCAGATGTCCACCGAGCCCTCGGCGACCATCATGTACGGCCAGAAGTCGCCGTAGCCGCGGGTGCGCCAGCAGGCCCGGCTCAGCTCCAGGAAGCGGTCCAGCTTCCCCCGCTCCTCCCAGCCGTTGAGCGAGGAGTACGCGAACGAGGCGTCGGCGAGCCGGGTCACCCCGGAGACCCGCAGCCGGGAGGCGGACGACAGGCTCCGCCCGGTGTACGCGCCGAGCCCCTCCGCCGCCCACCAGCGGCGGCCCAGCGCCGGCGCGGAGACCACCCCGACCACCGGCCGGTCGCCGCCCTCGCCGCGCTCCATCAGCGCGATCAGGGTGGCCCAGACCGGAACCCCGCGAACGTAGTTCTTGGTGCCGTCGATCGGGTCGATGACCCAGCGGCGCGGTCCGCTGCCCTCGCTGCCGAACTCCTCGCCGAGTACCGCGTCGCGCGGCCGGGCGCGCTGCAGCTGGCCGCGGATCAGCTCCTCGGCCGCCTTGTCGGCCTCGCTCACCGGGGTCATATCGGGTTTGGTCTCGACCTTGAGATCCAGGGCCTTGAACCGCTCCATGGTCGTGGCGTCGGCGGCGTCCGCGAGGACTTGGGCCAGACGCAGGTCATCGTGGTAGTCGGGCATGGCCGAACAGTATCGAGCCGGGATGAACCGAAGCCACATGAGCGCGGCCGGGGCCCGGCGTGCCGGAGCGCGCGGATGCCTTGACAGTGTCTGGCGCTCCGTCAATTCTGTCCGCACCCGGCCGGGGAGGTGGCGGTGCCCGCAGCGCGCGAATCCTTGTTGGACGCGGCCTTCACCGCGCTCGCGGGAGGCTCGTGGGCGGGGGTCCGGATGGTCGACGTCGCGTCGGCCGCCGGGGTCTCGCGGCAGACCCTCTACAACGAGTTCGGCGGCAAGGACGGTCTGGCCCGCGCCCTGGTGCGGCGCGAGGCGGACGCGTACCTCAGCGGGGTGGAGCGGGTGCTCACCCAGCCGCCCGGCCCCACCGACCCCGGTGAGCGGCTGGCCGCGGCCGCCGTCTGGACGGTCCGGACCGCGACCGAGAACCCGCTGGTGCGGGCGGTGCTCACGGGCTGCTGGGGGGAGCGGTTGCCCGCGCCCGCGGGGACCGGCCCACCACCACCGCGGGCCGCGCGCTCGCTGCGCCCCCGGGCCGCGGAGCGGGCGGAGGGCCTGGCGCCGCTGCCCACCCCGGTCGAACTGCTGGGCCAGGTCCGGGAGCGGTCGGTGCGGCTGCTGGCCGGGCAGTGGCCACGGGCCGGGCCGGGGGAACTGGCCCGCGCCTGCGATACGGCCGCGCGGCTGGCGCTGGCCTATGTGGTCGCCCCCGCCCCGGCGGCGGACGTGGCGACGGTGGTGCGCGGCGCGCTGGCCGCCCCACCGTTCAGTGCCCCGAGCCGGAGAGCTGGAGCCCCATCACCCCGACGATCACCAGACTGATGGAGATGATCTTCAAGGTGGAGACCAGGTCGCCGAGGAAGACCATGCCGTAGATGGCGGTGCCGGCCGCCCCGATCCCCGTCCACACCGCGTACGCCGGGCCCACGTCCAGCTTCTTCAGCGACAGGGTCAGCAGTCCGAAGCTGCCCAGCGCGAAGGCGGCGAAGGCGATGGTGGGCCAGATGCGGGTGAAGCCGTGCGAGAGCTTCAGACAGACGGCGAACCCGGTCTCGAGGATTCCGGCGACCACGACCAGCAGCCACGCCATACAGATTCCTCCCGTATCGCTGACGGCCGCGTTCGCCGGAGGGTGCCTTGATGCGATTATCCATTTACCTCCCGTAGTGGGCGGCAAACGTGGCCGGGCGCCCGGATCAGTCCCCCTCGCGCCGCTCCCGGGTGGCGAGCAGCCGCCGCAGCGAGTAGAGGCGGGCCGGGTCGGCGTGGCCGTCGGTCACCCACCGGTCCAGCGCGCAGTCCGGCTCGTCGTGGCTGCACGCGCGCGGACAGCCCTCGGTGCCCGGCTCCAGGTCCGGGAAGGCGTGGATGACCCGCGCCGGGTCCACATGGTGCAGTCCGAAGGAGCGCACGCCCGGTGTGTCGATCACCCATCCCTTGTCGTCCGGGAGGGGGAGGGCGAGGGCGGAGGTGGTGGTGTGACGGCCCCGTCCGGTGACCGCGTTCACCCGGCCGGTAGCCCGTTTGCGGTCCGGGACCAGCGCGTTGACCAGGGTGGTCTTCCCCACTCCCGAGTGGCCGACGAAGACGGTGACCCGGTCGGCGAGCCGCTCGCGCACCCGCTCCGCGGCCTGTCCGTCGGCGAGTTCGTCCCGGTTGGTGACGGCGTAGGGCACACCGAGGGACTGGTACGTCTCCAGCAGGGTGTCGGCCGGGGCCAGATCGGACTTGGTCAGGACGAGCAGGGGCTCCAGACCCGCGTCGAAGGCCGCCACCAGACAGCGGTCGATCAGCCGCGGCCGGGGCTCGGGGTCGGCGAGCGCGGTGACGATCGCCAGCTGGTCGGCGTTGGCGACCACCACCCGTTCGAACGGGTCGTCGTCATCGGCGGTCCGGCGCAGTACCGAGGACCGTTCCTCGACCCGGACGATCCGGGCCAGGGTGTCCTTGTCGCCGGAGAGGTCGCCGACGACCGCGACCCGGTCGCCGACCACGACGCCCTTGCGGCCCAGTTCACGGGCCTTCATGGCGATGATGGTGCGGTCCTCGACCAGGACGGTGAGCCGTCCGCGGTCCACCGTCAGGACGAATCCCCCGGTGGCGTCCTCGTGTTTGGGGCGGATGCTGGTGCGCGGGCGGTTGCCCTTGCGGTTGGGACGGACCCGTACGTCGTCCTCGTCGGTGTGCTTGCCGTAGCGGCGCATGGCGGCAGGCTCTCAGGCTCTCCGCGCCGAGGGTGTCGTCGCGTCGAGCATGCCGGTCCACAGGCCGGGGAAGTCGGGCAGGGTCTTGGCGGTGGTCGCCACGTTCTCGACCTGGACGCCCTCGACGGCCAGGCCGATGACCGCGGCGGCGGTGGCCAGCCGGTGGTCCTCGTAGGTGTGGAAGATCCCGCCGCGCAGCGGTGCCGGGGAGATCCGCAGACTGTCCTCGGTCTCGGTGACCTCGCCGCCGAGGCCGTTGATCTCCTTGGCGAGGGCGGCCAGCCGGTCGGTCTCGTGCATCCGCAGGTGGCCGATGCCGCGCAGCACCGACGGGGAGTCGGCGAGCGCCGCGACCGCCGCGATCACCGGGGTGAGCTCGCCCACCTCGTGCAGATCGGCGTCGATACCGGTGATCCGGCCGGTGCCGGTGAAGGTCAGACCGCTCTCGGTCAGCTCACAGGAACCGCCCATCTCGGTGAAGATCCGGCGCAGCTCGTCCCCGGGCTGGGTGGTGTGCTCGGGCCAGTCGGGGACGGTCACCCGGCCGCCGGTGACCAGGGCGGCGGCCAGGAACGGCGCCGCGTTGGAAAGATCGGGCTCGACGACCAGGTCACGGCCGAGCAGCGCGCTCGGCGCCACCCGCCAGACGCCCCGCTCACCGCCGGCCTCGGGGGTGTCCACCCGGGCGCCCGCGGCGCGCAGCATGTCCACGGTCATCCGGATGTGCGGCAGGGAGGGCAGCGCGGCGCCGACGTGGCGCACCTCGACCCCCTGGTTGAAGCGCGGCGCGGACAGCAGCAGCGCGCTGACGAACTGGGACGAGGACGAGGCGTCGATCCGCACCGGGCCGCCGTCCAGCGCCCCGCCGCCGTGCACGGTCATCGGCAGCGCGCCGCGGCCGTCGTCGTCGATCCGGGCGCCGAGCGCGCGCAGCGCGTCGATCACCCCGTGCAGCGGACGCTCGTGCGAGCGCGGGTCGCCGTCGAACCGGACCGGTCCGTCGGCGAGGGCGGCGACCGGCGGCAGGAAGCGCATCACGGTGCCCGCGTTGCCGACGTCCACGGTGGCCGGGCCATGCAGTCCGGCCGGGATGATCCGCCAGACCTCGCCGCCGCCGTCGGGGCCCACGCCCTCCTCGATGCCCACGCCCATCGCCCGCAGCGCCTCGGCCATCAGCAGGGTGTCGCGGGAGCGGAGCGGACGGCGCAGCCAGCCGGGTTCGGCGGCGAGCGCGGCCAGGATCAGACCGCGGTTGGTAACCGACTTCGATCCGGGCACGGTGACGGTCGCGTCGACCGCTCCGTCGGCGGTCGGAGCGGGCCAGAGGGCGGGGTGCGAGCCCGGGGATGTCTCAATGCCGGTCATGGCTCTCACTTTAGTGGTTCGCCGAGAATGCCATTCTTGATCAAAAGTGGCGAAACCCAGTCGAAACACAGAGCCACCCTTCCTGGCGCACGGGGTGTGCCGGGGGTTCGTACGGCTCACATCCCCAGCAGCCAGCGACCGCCCGCGAGCAGTGAGCACAGCGAGACGACGTGGAACAGCAGCAGCCAGGCACCGGCCGGAATGCCGGTGAGCCGGGCCAGTTGGTCGGGGTCGGAGTCGTACGCGCCGCCGAGCCGGCGCTTGCGCTGGAGCTCGAAGGGCGGGCGGACACCGCCCAGCAGCAGGAACCACACCACCGCGTAGGCGAACGCCGCCTGGACGTCCGGTCCGGTCAGCCAGGAGACCAGGAAGAAGGCGGCGCCGGTGAGGACGACGGTGAGCACGCCGTAGGCGTTGCGGATCATCACCAGCATCGCGGCGAGCAGCGCCGTGGTCCCCCACAGCAGGGCGGTGATGTGGTTCGAGGCCAGCAGCCAGGCACCGGCCAGGCCCAGCAGCGAGGGCGCGGTGTACCCGGCGGCCGCGGTGAGGATCATGCCGAGGCCGGTCGGCTTGCCGCGCGAGACGGTCAGCCCCGAGGTGTCGGAGTGCAGGCGTATGCCGTCCAGCCGCCGCCCGCTGAGCAGCGCGACCAGCCCATGGCCGCCCTCGTGGGCGATGGTGATGGCATTGCGGGATATCCGCCAGGTCGTCCGGTAGACCACCACGGCCAGCGCGACGAGCCCGGTGGAGGCGACCAGCCAGCTGGTGGGGTCCGGCTGGGTTCCGACGACGCGGTCCCACAGCTCGGCGGCGTTCGTGACGTCCATGGGCGGGCGGCTCCTCGCGGCTGGCGTTGCGGTCGGCCCCTGGCGGGCCGTCGGGCTCGATTCCCGGCTCGGTGGCCACCGGGCGCGGGCGTCGTGGCAGTGTGGCACCTATGTGCGGTCGATACGCAGCGAGCCGGAAGCCGGAGGATCTCGCCGGGGCCTTCGGAGTGGAGAAGTGGGAGCCGGAGGAGACCCTGGCGCCCGACTGGAACGTCGCGCCCACCAAGGGCGTGTACGCGGTGCTCGAACGCCCGTTGAAAGACGCCGCGGAGCCGCGTCCGGTCCGCCAGCTCAGGGCGCTGAAGTGGGGGCTGGTGCCGTCCTGGGCGAAGTCGCCCGAGGGCGGTGTGAAGATGATCAACGCCCGGGCGGAGACGGTGCACGAGAAGCCCTCGTACCGGCGGCCGTTCGCCTCGCGCCGCTGCATACTGCCCGCCGACGGCTATTACGAGTGGGTGACCGGGTCCGGGGAGCGGCAGCTGGAGGAGAAGGGGAAGCGCAAGCGGCCGCGCAAGCAGCCGTACTTCGTGACCCCGGTGGACGGTTCGGTGATGGCGATGGCCGGGCTGTACGAGTTCTGGCGGGACCGGACGCTGCCGGACGAGCACCCCCGGGCGTGGTGGGTGACCTGCACGGTGATCACCACGGAGGCGGAGCCGGAGCCGTTCGCCGAGGTGTCCGGCGCGGCGGCCGCCGGGGCATCGGCGGACGAGGGCGGCGGACCGCGTTCGCTGGCCGATATCCACCCCCGGATGCCGCTGGTGCTCACCGAGGACCGCTGGGCGGAGTGGCTCGATCCGGCCCGTACCGACCCGGACGATCTGCGTCCGCTGCTGGCCCCGCCGCCCGCGGGTCTGCTGCGCGCGTACCCGGTCGGGACCGGGGTCAGTGATGTCCGCAACAACGGCCCGGAGCTGGTGACGGAGCTGGAGGCGCCGGAGGAGGCCACGCTCTTCTGACGCCTTCCGCGCTGTGCGCCCTGTGGCACGGCAGGATGGCCGGGTGAGTACGAAGACGACCGAAACCGTGCCGACCCCGGTCGGCGATGCCCGTATCACCTGGCATCCCGCCCCTGGCGCCCGTGCCGTGCTGGCCGTGAGCCATGGCGCGGGCGGCGGGATCGAGGCGCGGGACCTGCGTGCCCTGGCCGCCGGGCTGCCCGCGCACGGGGTGAGCGTCGCGCTGGTGGAGCAGCCCTGGCGGGTGGCCGGGAAGAAGGTCGCGCCCGCGCCGAAGACGCTCGACACCGGATGGCGCGCCCTGTGGCCCGCGCTGGAGAAGGCCGGGCTCCCGGTGGTCGCGGGCGGCCGCAGCGCGGGCGCCCGGGTGGCCTGCCGGACCGCCCGTGAGCTGGGCGCGGCCGCCGTGCTGGCACTCTCCTTCCCGCTGCACCCACCGGGCAGGCCGGAGAAGTCCCGTGCGGAGGAACTGCTGAGGGCCGGGGTGCCCACACTGGTGGTCCAGGGCGGCCGGGACCCCTTCGGCCGCCCTGAGGAGTTCCCCCGGCTGCCCGCCGGGAGCGAACTGGTCGAGGTACCCCACGGCGACCACGGCTTCGCGGTGCCGAAGTCGGCCGGCATCGGTGAGGCGGACACCCTCGCGGTGATCACCGAGGCGGTCACCGCCTGGCTGCCCCGGGCTCTGGGCTGACCGGGCCGGGTCCCTCGACGCCTTACGGGAATGCCGGGGGCGGGTCCGGTGTTGCACGGGACATCGGTATTCACCGCGCGATGGCACCGCACGAGGAAAGGGAGTTCCCCGCATGGGTTCGCTTGCTTGCCCGGCCCGCCCGCACGCCGCTGACCTGGAGTGGACGCAAGCGGACGCGGCGCAGACCGCGAAGATCGGAGCGGCGGGCGGACCGGAAGGTCGTCTATTCTCCGATTCGAGCGGGTCCGCATCCGGCCCCGCCCCGAAGCTGGAGGAGGTGGGTCAGGTCACTGGGACCGACGCAGGGACCGACGGCGTCAACGAGGGAGAGCCGGCCGAGCGGCCGCAGGAGACCACCGCCGAGCGCAATGCGCGCTTCGAGCGGGATGCGCTCACCTTCCTCGACCAGATGTACTCCGCCGCGTTGCGCATGACGCGCAATCCGGCCGATGCCGAGGACCTCGTACAGGAGACGTACGCGAAGGCGTACGGCTCCTTCCACCAGTTCCGTGAGGGCACCAACCTCAAGGCGTGGTTGTACCGCATCCTCACCAACACCTTCATCAACTCGTACCGCAAGAAGCAGCGTGAACCGCAGCGCAGCGCGGCCGAGGAGATCGAGGACTGGCAGCTCGCGCGCGCCGAGTCGCATATGTCGACAGGGCTGCGTTCGGCCGAGTCCCAGGCCCTCGACCACCTGCCGGATTCGGATGTCAAGGAGGCCCTTCAGGCCATCCCCGAGGAGTTCCGTATCGCGGTGTACCTCGCGGATGTCGAGGGGTTTGCGTACAAGGAGATCGCCGACATCATGGGGACACCCATCGGTACGGTGATGTCCCGCTTGCACCGGGGGCGCCGTCAGCTGCGTGAACTGCTGGAGGACTACGCGCGTGGGCGCGGTCTGGTCCCGGCGGGCGCGTCCGCCGCGGCGGACGAGTCGCACGATCGGAAAGGCGCGGGCTCATGAGCTGCGGAGAGCCGCACGAGACGGATTGCTCCGAGGTCCTCGACCATCTCTACGAGTTCCTCGATCACGAGATGCCGGACGGCGACTGCGCCAAGTTCGAGGTGCATTTCGACGAGTGCTCCCCGTGCCTGGAGAAGTACGGTCTGGAGAAGGCCGTGAAGAAGCTGGTCAAGCGGTGCTGCGGTCATGACGACGTGCCCAGCGACCTCCGGTCGAAGGTGATGGGCCGGATCGAGCTGATCCGGTCCGGCCAGGCGGTCCCCGAGCGGGAGATCACCGCGGAGGCCCCCGCGCCGGAGAACGCCCCCAGCACCGCCCAGGAGTGATCCGCACCGCCCCGGAGTGATCCGCGGCGGAGCGTGACCGCCACGGGGTGCCACGGTGGTCCGATCATCACCCGAAGGTGTGCAATCGGGCGGCTCGCCCGGTCGTCACCGCCGCTCGCGGCTCTATCCTCCCGAATCTGACCCGCCCCGCCCGTGAGGGGCGCAGGGCGGACCCTGGACCGGGAGGAGGGCGCCGTGCGGGCACTTCCTCTCGGGGCGCGCGTCTACGTTCTGTGCGCCCTGTTCACCGCCGCGGTGTGCGCCGCCCCCGTGCTCCGGCCCCAGGCCGCCGTCCCCTGGGCCACCGTCGTCCTCCTCGCCGCGGTCTACGCGGCGGGAGCCCGTGGCACCCGTGCCCCGTGGCCGGAGTGGTACAGCCCCGTGCTTCTGGCCGGGGCTTTTCTGCTGCCGCCCGCCGCGGCCACCCTCGTCGCCGTCCCGGGCGCGCTGCTCGCGCCGGTCGAACGGCGTCCGGCCGGGGTGCGCCGGATCTGGCACGCGGCGCAGCTGGCCGTGGCCGTCTGGGCCGCCGCACGGACGTTCGGCGCGCTGGGCGGACGGGCGGCGCTCGGCGCCGTTCCAGCGCCCGGCGCACCCGGCTTCCCGTCCGCCCTGGCCGCCGCGACCGCCGCCGCGCTGGTGCTCTGCCTGGCCGTGATCGTCCTGGAGTGCGGGGTGCTGGTCAGCGCCGAGCGGCACTCCCCGCGCGCCGCCTGGCGCGGCCGGGTCCTCGGCTCGCTCGTCCCGCACCTGGTGCACGGCCCGGCGGGGCTGGCCATGGCCGTGCTCTGGCACAGCCCCTACGGACCGCCCGCGGCGCTGCTGGTGCTGCTGCCGATGTACGTCTCCGCCTGCGTCTTCGCCCTGTACCACCGGGAGCGCGGCGCCCACCAGGCGACCATCCGCGCCCTCGTCCAGGCCGTCGACATCAAGGACCGCTACACCCGGGGGCACAGCGAACGCGTCGGCCGCGCCTCCGCGATGATCGCCCGCGAACTGGGCATGCGCGGTGACCGGCTGGAGGCGCTGCGGATCGCGGGCATCCTCCATGACGTGGGCAAGCTGGGCGTGCCCACCAGGATCCTGCGCAAGAACGGGCCGCTGACACCCGAGGAGCGCCGGATCATCGAGCTGCACCCCGAGTACGGCCATGAGATGGTCCGCGGCATCGGCTTCCTGGGCGAGGCGCGCGCGGCCATCCTGCACCACCATGAACGGCTGGACGGCACCGGCTATCCGTACGGGCTGGCCGGAACGCAGATCCCGGAGTTCGCCCGGGTGGTCGCGGTGGCCGACGCCTTCGACGCGATGACCTCCACGCGTACGTACCGGCGGGGGCGGCCGGTGGCCACCGCGGTCGAGGAGCTCAAGCGGTGCGCGGGTTCGCATTTCGACCCCCGGATGGTGCGGGCCCTCTCCCGCGCCCTGGACCGGCACGGCTGGCACGCCGCCGTCACGGCGGACGCCGCTGGTGAGGAGCGCGGAAACGCTCCGGCAGACCCGTCGCGGGCCCTGCCCGAGCCCGCCGTCGCGGCGACCCGCGGCCCGTCCGCCCCGGCCCGCCCGGACACCACGGACGGTGCGCCGTGACCGCCGGGCGCGATCCCGCCGACGAGCGCCGTGCCCGCGACGAGAGCGCCGCCGGGCACATCGCGCGCGGTCGGGCGCACCGCGCGCGTCCGCCGGGTGCACGACCGTCCCATCCGGACCTCCCCTCCACCGATGAGGGGCCGACGGACCCGTCCGAGCCCTCCGCGGACCCCGGGTCCGGCACCCCGGGTACGCCGGGGCCGGACGGACGGCCGGGGCGGCCCCCGGCCCGGGGGCCGGCGCGACGGTCCGGGACACGGGAGACCACCGCGCCGACCGGGGCCCGCGGGGTGCCCGGACCGGCGGGCCCCGCCGATACCGCCGGTTCCACCGACGCCACCGCCGGCGCGGGTCCGCCGGGCTCCCGCACGGGCCGGACGGTCGCGCGGCGGTTCACCGACCCCCTCGAACGGCTCGCCGGGCGGCACGTCCGGGCGGTGGGCCGGTCGCGGCGGGGCGGGATCCGGGGCGCGGCCGAGGGTGAGCGCCGGACCGGGGCGTTCACCGTGGCCGCGGTGTACGGCGCCGCCGGGGCGCTCGCCGTCGTCGCGCTCGGCTGGACCGAGTGGCACGGGGTGCGCGAACCGGAGGCTGCGCTCGCCTTCGGGGTGCTCATCGCCGTCGGGGAGGCCATCCGGTGCGCCGATGTCCCGCCCGCGCTCCCGCGCGCGAGCGGGGAGCACGAACAGCGTGGAGAGCCCGCTCCCGTGGCCGCCGCGGGCGCCCTCGGCTATGCCCTGCTGGGACACCTCGACGGGCAGCCCACCACCCACGGGGTCCTCCAGGTCGTCACCGTCGTCGTGGCCGCCTCCCTGGCGGGCATGGTGCCGCGGCTGGCGCTGGGCTGCCCGGCCGACCCCGGGCACACCGCCCGCCGGGTGCTCACCGTGGCGTTCGCCGCCACCTGTTTCCAACCGCTGCACCACACCGGCCGGTTGACCTCCTGGTTCGGCCAGGGGGCGGCCACGGTGGGCTATTTGCTCGCGCTGCTGGCCCTGACCGCGCTGTGCGACGCCGTGCTGGCCGCCGCGCTGGCCCGCGCCCGCACCGGCTGGCCGTACGTCCCGCTGCTCCGCGACGAGCTGTGGGCGCTGCCCGGGGTCGGGTCGGCGATCTGCGCGACCGGGGTGGTGATGGCCCTGGGGGTCGCCGTCGCCGGGCTGTGGGCGCTTCCGGTGCTGTCGGTGCCGCTGCTGCTGATCCAGTACGCCTTCCGCCGTTACGCGGGCATACGGGCCACCTACCGGCAGACCATCGCCTCGCTGGCCCGTTCCACCGAGATAGCCGGGTACACCCCCGCGGGCCACGCCCGTACGGTCGCCGGACTCAGCCGGGCCGTCGGCCGTGAGCTGGGACTCTCCGAACCGGCGCTGACCGTGCTGGAGTACGCGGCGCTGATGCACGACATCGGGCAGCTCTCCCTGGTGGACCCGGTCCCCGCCGGGGCCACCGAGCCGCTGCCGGGGGCGGAACAGCGCAGAATCGCCCTGCTGGGAGGTGCTGTGGTACGCCAGACCGGGGTACCCGCCGAGGTGGCGGTGATCGTCGAGCGGCAGGCCGACCCGTACCGGGTCCAGCCGCTCACCGCGCGTATCGTGCGCGCGGTGAACGCGTACACCGAGCTGGCGACCGTCCCTGCGGCAGGGACGGCGGCAGGGACGGACGGCCCGGCGGGCACCGCGGGAGCGGCCCCGCTGCACGCCCTGGAGCGGCTGCGGCTGGCCACGGCCCGTGACTTCGACCCGGCGGTGGTCGAGGCGCTCGCCACGGTGCTGTCCCGCCCGGTGCCGGGCCGGTCCCCGCTGAGAACCCGCGGGTAATAAGCGGGTGTCCCAAGAGGCATGGTTGGATGCGAGGAGAGGGGTGTCGGGCCGATGGCCGGTGGCAAGGAGGTGTGGTGGGCATCGTGTCCCGGCCGAAGCGAGAGGGGCCGGGCTGAGATGTCCGCGAATGTGTGGCAGGTTGTCCCCCAGGGAGGGCGACGCCGTCCGCGAAGGCATCTGGTTCGGGACTACTTCGATACCGGCAGGCGGGAATCGTGAAGATCTTCGGCAAGGTACGGCACCGGCCGTCCGCCTCATGGCGGCAGGCCACGGACCGTGCGTTCACGCTCATCGGCGACGGCCGGTACGAGGACGCGGGGGCGCTGCTGACCCGCGCCGCCGACCTGGAGCCGTGGCTGTCGGAGTCCTGGTTCAACCTGGCCCTGCTGCACAAGTTCCGGCACGACTGGGAGCAGGCCCGCGCCGCCGGGCTGCGCGCGGTCGCGCTGCTGGACCGGGAGACCGGCGCTCCCGACTGGTGGAACGTGGGCATCGCCGCCACCGCCCTCCAGGACTGGCCGCTGGCCCGCCGTGCCTGGCAGGCGTACGGGCTCAAGGTGCCCGGTGAGGCGTCCGCGTCCGGTGAGCCGCTGGGCATGGAGCTGGGCAGCGCGGCGGTGCGGCTGTCGCCCGAGGGCGAGGCCGAGGTGGTCTGGGGCCGCAGGCTGGACCCGGCCCGGATCGAGGTGCTGTCCATCCCGCTGCCGTCCTCCGGGCGGCGCTGGGGCGAGGTGGTGCTGCACGACGGCGTGCCCCACGGTGAACGGGTGACCTCCGCGGGCCCGGCCTACCCCGTCTTCGACGAGATCGAGCTGTGGGCGCCGTCCCCGGTGCCCACCTGGGTGGTGCTGCTGGAGGCGGCCACCGAGGCCGACCGGGACGCCCTGGAGCGGCTCGCCGCGGACGCGGGCTTCGCCGCCGAGGACTGGTCGTCCTCGGTGCGGCTGCTGTGCCGTTCCTGTTCGGAGAGCCGGATGCCCAGCGACGAGGGCGAGGGCGAGCACCTGGACCCGCACGACCACAGTGAGCCGGGCCACCCCGGGCCGCTGGGGCACCGCACGGCGGGCTCGGGCTCGCTGTGGGTCGCCGAGCGCGAATGCGGGATCGCCGCGCCGAGCGGGCTGGTGCGGGGGCTGCTGGACGGCTGGGTCGCCGACAGCCCGGACACCCGTGAGTGGCGGGATCTGGAAGAGGTCTGCTGACGCCCTTGTCACTCCGGGCGGGCCGTACTCTGTAGGGCGACGCATCAGGGTTGAAGGAAGGCGTACGGCGGACGATGTCGCAGCAAGGGACTGAACAGCAGGTGGACGGCGAGTTCATCGTGGATACGGAGAACTGCGAGGAGCGCGAGCGGGCCTACCGCGAGCGCGGCACCGCCCGCCCGATCACCGTCGTCGGCAATCCGGTGCTGCACCGCGAGTGCCAGGAGGTCACCGAGTTCGGTGACGACCTGGCGCGGCTCGTGGACGACATGTTCGCCAGCCAGCGGGCGGCGGAGGGTGTGGGCCTGGCCGCCAACCAGATCGGCGTGGACCTGAAGGTCTTCGTCTACGACTGCATGGACGACGAGGGCGTCCGGCACGTCGGCGCGGTCTGCAACCCGGTGCTGGACGAGCTGCCCGCCGGGAGCCGGGTGCTGGACGACTCCAACGAGGGCTGCCTGTCCGTCCCCTCCGCCTACGCCGAGCTGCCCCGCCCGGACGTCGCCGTGGTCCGCGGCCAGGACGCCGAGGGCAAGCCGATCGCGGTGCGCGGCACCGGCTACTTCGCCCGCTGCCTCCAGCACGAGACCGACCACCTCTACGGTCGCCTCTACATCGACCGGCTCTCCAAGCGCGACCGCAAGGACGTGCTGCGGCAGATGGCCGAGGGCACCCCGCGCTACGAGACCGTGCCCAACGACTGAGCGCGCCCCCACCGACGCACCACGGGCCGGAACCCCCCGAGGGTTCCGGCCCGTGGTGCGTACGCGGTGGGTCGGACGGTCAGAACTCGTCGTCGAAGGAGACCGAACCCTCGACCGCGACCTGGTACGCGGAGGGCCGCCGCTCGAAGAAGTTGGTCAGCTCCTGGACGTTCTGGAGCTCCATGAAGGAGAACGGGTTCTCCGAGCCGAAGACGGTGGGGAAGCCGAGGCGCGCCAGGCGCTGGTCGGCCACGCACTCGAGGTACTCCTTCATCGAGGCGGTGTTCATCCCCGGCAGCCCGTCCCCGCACAGGTCGCGGGCGAACTGGAGCTCCGCCTCGACGGCCTCCTTGAGCATCTCGGTGACCTGGTGCTCGAGTTCGTCGTCGAAGAGGTCGGGCTCCTCCTGGCGGACGGTGTCCACCACCGAGAAGGCGAACTCCATGTGCATCGACTCGTCGCGGAACACCCAGTTGGTGCCGGTCGCCAGGCCGTGCAGCAGCCCGCGCGAGCGGAACCAGTAGACGTAGGCGAAGGCGCCGTAGAAGAACAGCCCCTCGATGCAGGCGGCGAAGCAGATCAGGTTGAGCAGGAAGCGGCGCCGGTCGGCCCTGGTCTCCAACTGGTCCAGCTTCTCCACCGAGTCCATCCAGCGGAAGCAGAATTCCGCCTTCTCCCGGATGGAGGGGATCTTCTCCACGGCCGCGAAGGCCGCGGCGCGGTCGTCCGGATCGGGGAGGTAGGTGTCCAGCAGCGTCAGATAGAACTGGACGTGCACGGCCTCCTCGAAGAGCTGCCGCGACAGGTACAGCCGCGCCTCGGGGGAGTTGATGTGCTTGTAGAGCGTCAGCACCAGGTTGTTGGACACGATCGAGTCGCCGGTCGCGAAGAACGCGACCAGGCGGCCGATCAGGTGCTGCTCACCCGGGGAGAGCTTGGCGAGGTCGGCCACGTCCGAGTGGAGGTCGACCTCCTCCACCGTCCAGGTGTTCTTGATCGCGTCGCGGTAGCGGTCGTAGAAGTCCGGGTACCGCATCGGCCGGAGGGTGAGCTCGAAGCCGGGGTCGAGCAGGTTCTTCGGACGGTCGGGGGCGGTTGTCACTGGCATGCCTCGCAGGACTCGGGGTTCTCCAGGGAACAGGCGATGGCGTCCTCGTCGGCGGGCGCCTGCTGGACGGGGATGGTGGCGGCGGCCGCGCCACCGCGCGCCGACTGGGCGATCCGGGTCGCCGGGCGCGAACGCAGGTAGTACGTGGTCTTGATGCCCTGCTTCCAGGCGTACGCGTACATCGAGCTGAGCTTGCCGATGGTCGGCGAGGCCATGAACAGGTTCAGCGACTGGCTCTGGTCGAGGTACGGCGTACGGGCCGCGGCCATGTCGATCAGGGCGCGCTGCGGAACCTCCCAGGCGGTGCGGTACAGCGCCCGGACGTCCGCGGGCACCCAGGAGAAGTCCTGGACCGAGCCGTTGGACTCGCGCAGCGCCTCACGGGTCTGCGCGTCCCAGACGCCCAGCTTCTTCAGGTCGTCGATCAGGTAGGAGTTGACCTGGAGGAACTCACCGCTGAGGGTTTCGCGCTTGAAGAGGTTGGAGACCTGCGGCTCGATGCACTCGTAGACACCGGCGATCGAGGCGATGGTCGCGGTCGGCGCGATGGCCAGCAGCAGCGAGTTCCGCATCCCGGACTTCGCCATCCGCTGCCGCAGGGCCTCCCAGCGCTCCGGCCAGGTGGCCACCGCGTCCGTGTAGTGGTCCGGGTGCAGCACACCGCGTGCGGTGCGCGTCGCGGACCAGGCCGGATGCGGGCCGTGCCGCTCGGCGAGGTCACAGGACGCCTCGTACGCGGCGAGCATGATGCGCTCGGAGATCCGGGTGGAGAGCTGCTTCGCCTCGGGGGAGTCGAACGGCAGCCGCAGCCGGAAGAAGACGTCCTGGAGGCCCATCAGGCCCAGACCCACCGGACGCCAGCGGGAGTTGGAGGTCCCGGCCTCGTCCGTGGGGTAGAAGTTGATGTCCACCACGCGGTCGAGGAAGGTCACGGCGGTGCGGACGGTGGCGTCCAGCCGGTCCCAGTCCATCTGACCGTTCTCGCCCAGGTGGGCCGCGAGGTTGACCGACCCCAGGTTGCACACGGCGGTCTCGCCGTCGTCGGTGACCTCCAGGATCTCGGTGCAGAGGTTGGAGGAGTGGACGACCTTGCCGGGCTCGGCGGTCTGGTTGGCGGTGCGGTTGGCGGCGTCCTTGAACGTCATCCAGCCGTTGCCGGTCTGCGCGAGCGTGCGCATCATCCGGGCGTAGAGCTGGCGCGCCGGGACCTGCTTGACGGCGCGGCCCTCGGCCTCGGCCCTGCGGTACGCGGCGTCGAACTCCTCGCCCCACAGGTCCACCAGCTGCGGCGCGTCGGCCGGGGAGAACAGCGACCAGTCGGCGTCCGCCTCGACGCGGCGCATGAACTCGTCCGGGATCCAGTGGGCGATGTTGAGGTTGTGGGTGCGGCGGGCTTCCTCACCGGTGTTGTCCCGCAGCTCCAGGAACTCCTCGATGTCCGCGTGCCAGGTCTCCAGGTAGACACAGGCCGCGCCCTTGCGCCGGCCGCCCTGGTTGACGGCGGCCACCGAGGCGTCCAGCGTGCGCAGGAACGGCACGATGCCGTTGGAGTGCCCGTTGGTGCCGCGGATCAGCGAACCGCGGGCCCGGATGCGGGAGTAGGACAGACCGATGCCGCCCGCGTGCTTCGACAGCCGCGCGACCTGGTGGTAGCGGTTGTAGATGGAGTCCAGCTCGTCCAGCGGCGAGTCCAGCAGGTAGCACGAGGACATCTGCGGGTGCCGGGTGCCGGAGTTGAACAGCGTGGGGGAGCTGGGCAGGTAGGACAGGGTGCTGGTGAGCCGGTACAGCTCGGCGACCTCGTCCAGGGCCCGCTCGCCGAGGTTCTCGGCCAGACCGCAGGCGACCCGGAGGAGGAAGTGCTGCGGGGTCTCGATGACCTGACGGGTGATCGGGTGGCGCAGCAGGTAGCGGCTGTACAGGGTGCGCAGTCCGAAGTAGCCGAAGCGCTTGTCGGCGCCGTCCGCCAGCGCCCGCTCCACCAGCGCGTCCAGCCGGGCGGCATGGGTGGTGACGAACTCGGCGGTGCTGTCGGCGATCAGGCCCTCGCGGTGGCCCACCGCGACCGAGGACGAGAAGGAGACCGCGCCCTGCCCGGCCGCCTCCTCGGTGATCGTCAGGGCCAGCAGCCGCGCGGCCAGCCGGGAGTACTCCGGCTCCTCCGCGATCAGCCCGGCCGCCGCCTCGGTCGCCAGGGTGCGCAACTCCGCCTCGTCCGAGCCGGGATGGCGGCCGCGCAGGGCGGCGGCCGCGACTTTGCCGGGGTCGGTGGCGGGCAGGTCGGCGGTGAGCCCGGTGAGGGTCCGCAGCAGCGCGGTACCGGGCGCGTCGGCCACTGCCTGGGAAGCCGCTGCCTCTGAAACCGGGTCGGCGGGCGCGATGGTCACTGAAGTGTTCTCCCTCGCTCGGCTGGGGGCCAGGAGGGATGGGGAGCGAAGGCCGCGTACGGGCATGACGAATTCGCACTACCGTACGAACGCATACCGCGCAGCGTCCAACGGCCCAACCCGCGAGGCCCGGACGTATTCAGACGGCCGTCGGCAGGTCATCGGACTCACGGGTACACATATGCGCACACGTACACCGTTGCGGGACAGTTCCGGATTCCCACCGGATTCCCCTGCGTCGACAGCGAGGACGAGCATACATCTTGTGTCGGCCGACGCACGCGCCCCCACATCTTGTGTCGCCCACGGGGGAGTTTCCCACGTATGTGCTATTGCGGGGTGGCCTCCGTCCGCTGTTCCCGGGCCTTTTCCCGCCAGCCGGCCAGGGCGTGGGCAAGCCGGGAGCGGTAGTCGGCGTAGCCGTGTTCGAAGGTCTCACGGCGGTCCGGATCGGGTGTGACGGTGCGTGTGTCGGCCTGCCAGCGCTCCGGGTCGACCGGCTCACCGAGGCTCTCCCAGGCGACCACGACCGCGCCGCGCGCCCCCACTTCGGGCTCCCCGGGGATCCGCACCGGACGGCCGATGACATCCGCGAACAACTGGGTCCAGGCCCGGGACCGGGTGCCGCCGCCGCACAGCGCCAGGCTCGCGGAGAGCCCGGCCGCCTCCAGGCAGTGCCGGGCGGCGTAGGCGATGGACTCGCAGACCGCGCGGACCGCGTCGGCGCGGGTCGAGGCGAGGGTGAGCCCGTCGAGCCGTCCCTGGGCGGCGGGTTCGACGAACGGCGCCCGCTCGCCCGCCCCGGACAGGAACGGCAGTGCGGTGACTCCACGGGCGCCGGGCGGGCTGTCGGCCAGTATCCCGTCGAGGCCGGCGGTGGTGGCCCCGGTGAACTCCAGCGCCCATTCCAGGGCCGCGGTGCCGACCATCGCGGGCATCGCCCGCAGCCAGCGTGTGGGGTCGGGGGTGCACAGCCACATCCCGGCCGGATCGGCGGCCGGGTCGATCCGGGCGTCGTCGGTCAGCACCTGGCAGGCCAGGGTGGTGCCCACGATCAGCAGTCCGTCGCCCCGCTCCCGCACCCCGCTGCCGATGGCGCAGGCGGGCAGGTCGTAGGGGCCCGCGGCGACCGGGAGTCCGGCCGGGAGCCCGAGCAGCCGGGCGCCCTCCTCGTGCAGCGGGGCGAGTGCCCCGGGCGCGGCGGGCTCCGGCAACAGCCGTGCGTACCCGGCGATTCCGCACATCTCCAGCGCGTCGCGGACATAGCGGCGGGTGGTGACATCGAGGAACGGCAGCGAGGCATCGGAGGCGTCCACCCCGATCACCCCGGTCAGCCGCTGGGCGACCGCGTCCACGCAGTAGCCCGCGACCTCGGCCCGCTCCAGCGACCGCGGTTCATGCTCGGCGAGCCAGGCCAGCAGCGGGGCGTGGCAGCCGGGGAACACCCCCGAACCGGTACGGGCCCACAGCGCCCGCAGGGTGCCGTCCGCGCGCCAGCGGGCCACTGTCTCCGCCGCCCTGCCGTCCATCCACGAGATCGGCGGACGCACCGCCCGGCCCGCCGCGTCGCGCAGCCACAGCCCGTCCCCCTGGCCGGTCAGGGCGAGTGCGACGGGAGGCGCGGGCAGGGCGGCGGCGACCTCGCGGCACACCTCGGCCACGGTGCGCAGCACGTCCTCCAGGTCCTGTTCGACCCGGCCCCCAGGCCGCCGGTCCAGCCGGCTGGGGCGGCTCGCGGACGCGATGGCCCGCCCGTCCCGGCCGAAGGCCACGGCCTTGGTGACCGATGTGCCGATATCGACTCCGATCATCACCCGGTCGGTGCTCATGGCGTACGGGCCTCCGTGGCATCGAGGTTGGCGGGGAGGGCGGGGTGGGCGAGTTTCTCGCCGCGTACGTACCGGGCGACCTCGGCCGCGGTGATGGCGGCCGCGCGGTGGGCGGTCTGCCGGGTCGCCCCGGCCAGGTGCGGGGTGGTGACGACGTTCGGCGCGGAGTGCAGCGGCCAGTCGGCGGGCGGCGGTTCGACGTCGTAGACGTCCAGCGCCAGGGCGCCCAGCCGCCCGCTGCGCAGCGCCTCGGGCAGCGGGGCGTAGTCCAGGAGTCCGCCGCGCGCGGTGTTGACCAGGACGGCGCCGGGCCTCATCCGCGCGATCCGCTCGGCGTTCAGCAGATGGCGGGTCTCCGGGGTCAGCCGGGCGTGCAGGCTCACCACCTCGCTGCGGTCGAGGAGTTCGTCCAGGCCGACCGGTTCGACCCCATCGGCGCGGGCGGCCTCCGGATCCGTGTAGGGGTCCGCGACCAGCACCCGGGCACCGAAGGCGCGCAGCACCCGGGAGACGATCCGGCCGATGGCCCCGTAGCCCACCAGCCCGACGTTGGCCCCGTCCAGCTCGATTCCGGCCTCCTCGTACGCGTAGAGGTCGCCGCGCCAGCGCCCGGCGCGCAGTTCGGCGTCGGCCGCGGGGACGCGCCGCATCGCGGCGAGCATCATGCCGATCGCGAACTCGGCGGCGGCAGCGGCGTTGCGGCCCGGGGCGAAGCTGACGGCGACCCCCGCGCGGGTGGCCGCGGCCAGGTCGACATTGACCGGGCCGCCGCGGGAGACGGCGACCAGACGCAGTCCGGGGCGGGCGGCGAAGACCTCCGCGGTGAACGGCGCCATCTGTGTCACACACACCTCGGCGCCGGTGAGTGCCTCGATGAGCTCCTCCTCGGTGCCGCTGGCCTCGGTCACCCCGCCCACCGGGCCGAACGGCTCATGGGGCCAGGGCAGGGTCAGCTCGGCGATCTCCAGCGCCCGGTCCGCCGGGCCGATCCGGTCGTGGAGGGCCTCGGCGATCAGCTCGGGGGTGACGAAGTGGTCTCCGGCGGCGAGGACGCGCATAAGGGCCTTCCTTCGGCGATACATCACATGAACGATGCTAGATTTAACATCCCTGGCTTGATCAGGCAATGGCCGACGCGTGGGAGGCGCCCGGATGACCACCCGACTGCTGCTGGTACGCCACGGCGAGACCGTCTGGCACGCGGAGAACCGCTACGCCGGGATCTCGGACGTGGCCCTGACCGGGCGCGGCCACCGCCAGGCCGCCGCGCTCGCCCGCTGGGCGGGGGAGCGCGGGGTGGACGCGGTCGCCTGCTCCCCGCTGAGCCGCGCCCGGCTCACCGCCGCCCCCGCGGCCGAGGCGCTGGGCCTGGCACCCCAGGTCGTCGAGGAGCTGCGCGAGGTCGACTTCGGCTGGGGCGAGGGCCGCACCATCGCCGAGATGGAGGCCGAGGACCCGGCGGCGGTAAGGGCGTTCCGCGAGGACGCCGAGACCGGCGCCTTCCCCGGTTCGGAGCCGCCGGGCGCGGCCGGGCGGCGCGCCGCCGCCGCGCTGCGCGCCCTGGCCGCCGCGCACCCGGGGCGCACGGTGCTCGTCGTCGCGCACAACACCCTGCTGCGCACCGCGTTGTGCGCCCTGCTCGGCATCCGCCCCGGCCGCTACCGCGAGGTCTTCCCGCGGCTGGACAACGCGGCGGTGACCGAGATCGAGCTCACCGGCGACCGCACCGCGCTGCGTTCCCTGAACGTCCCCACCGGGCGCGACGTCCCCGCCGGGCGCGGCCCCGCGGGCGGTACGGAAGAATCCCCGGCATGACCTCCACCGGCACCCCGGGCGGCTCCGCCCGCTCCCAGGACGCCCGCAGGCAGACCATCACCGAGTACGTGCTCGAACGCTCCACCGCCACCGCCGCGGAGCTGGCCGAGCTGACCGGCGTCAGCCTGATGACGGTCCACCGGGACCTCGACGAACTCGCGCGGCTCGGCGTGGTGCGCAAGTTCCGGGGCGGGGTCTCGGCGCTGCCCTCGTCGGTCTTCGAGTCCAGCCTGGACTACCGGATGGGCGTCAACCGGGCTGAGAAGGAGGCGGTCGCGGCCGCCGCCGCAGAGCTCGTCGAACCCGGTATGTCGGTGATGCTGGACGACTCCACCAGCGCGCTCGCACTGGCCCGGCTGCTGGTGGCGGCCGTCCCGCTGACCGTGGTGACCAACGCGCGGCGGGTGGTGGAGGTCTTCGCCGGGGTGCCGCAGACACGGCTGATCGGGCTCGGCGGGGAGTACTCGCACACCCATGACTCCTTCCTCGGGGTGCCGTGCGCGGAGGCCATCGAGGCGCTGTCGGTGGACATGGTGCTGGTGTCCACCTCGGCGATGGACGCGCGCACCACGTACCACCAGGAGCAGGACGTGGTGATGGTCAAACGGGCCATGCTGGCCGCCGGGCACCGCAAGGTGCTGCTGATGGACGCCTCCAAGACCAGGCGGACCGCGCTCCACCGGCTGTGCCCGGTGGATGACTTCGACCATCTGGTGGTGGACGGCGCGGTGGAGCCGTCGCTGCTCACGGAGTTGCGGGAGCGCACCGACGTCCGGGTGGCACCGACCGGTATCTGACCCCTCCGAAATCACATCCAGCATGTTAATTTAACGGGCATGCGTGATGTGATGGGTGAGGCCGTCGTCGGGATCGACATCGCCACGGCGGCGGTACGGGTGCTGTGCGTCGACGCGGCCGGCCGGGTACGGGCCGAGGGCCGCGCGACCCTGCCGACGCCGCACCGCGGTCCGGGCGGCCACAGCGAACAGCCGGCCGGGTCCTGGTGGCCCGCTGCCGCCGCCGCCCTGCGGCAGGCCACCACGGCCCTCCCCGCGGGCGGCCGGGAAGTGGTGGCCGTCGCCACGTCCGCCACCTCCGGCACGATCGTCCCCGTGGACGGCGCGGGGGAGCCGACCGGTCCGGCCCTGATGTACGACGACCGCCGCGGCGCCGCGTTCAGCGCCCGCGCCCAGGAGCTCGGCGCCGACCGCTGGCACGCGCTCGGCCTCTCCGTCGGCCCGACCGCCGCGCTGGGCCGGATCGCCTGGCTGGCCGAGGACTCCGGCCGGGGGAGCGGTCCCGCGCGGGGCGTCCTCCACACCCCCGACCTCATCGGCCGCCGGCTGACCGGCGGGCCGGTGGCCACCGACTGGAGCCATGCGCTCAAGAGCGGTTACGACCCGCGCGAGGGCGGCTGGCCGGAGGAGGTCCTGACCGCCCTCGGGATCCCCGCCGACTGGCTGCCGCCGGTCCGGCCACCGGCCACCGCCGTCGGTACCGTCTGCCCGGAAGCCGCCGCGGAGACCGGCCTCCCCGCCGGATGCGCGGTCCGGCTCGGGATGACCGACGGCTGCGCCGGACAACTGGCCACCGGCGCGGTGCGGCCGGGCCAGTTCGCCGGGATCCTGGGCACCACCTACGTCCTCAAGGGCGTCACCCGCGACCTGGTCACCGACCCCTCCGGCGCCCTCTACAGCCACCGTCACCCCGACGGCTGGTGGCTGCCCGGCGGCGCCTCCAACACCGGCGGCGAGGCACTGGCCCACGTCCCGGCGGACCGGCTGCCCGCGCTCGACCGGGCCGCCGCCGACCGCGGCCCGGCCTCCGTGATCGCCTATCCGCTGCGCCGCGAGGGCGAGCGCTTCCCGTTCGTCAGCGGTGCGGCCCGCGGCTTCGTCCGCGGCACCCCGGACGGGGACGCCGACGCCCACCGCGCCGCGCTGGAGGGCGTCGCCTTCCTGGAGCGCCTGGCGCTGGACCGGGTGCGGGAGCTGGGCGTCACGGTCGAGGGACCGCTGTGGGCGGCGGGCGGCGGCAGCCGCAGCCCGCTGTGGACCCGGATCCGCGCCACCGTCCTCGGCCGCCCGCTGCGGGTGGCCGACCACGCCGAGACGGCCTTCGGCGCCGCCCTGCTGGCCGCCTCCGGCACCCTCCACCCCGACCTCGCCACCGCCGCCGCGGCGATGGTCCGCACCGGGCGGGACATCGAGCCGGACGGGACGGAACGCGCGGCCCTGGAGGACTCCTACGCCGCCTTCACCGCCGCGCTGCGCGAACGCGGCTGGCTGGGCTGACCACGGGCGACGCTCCGGGCGCTACAGCGCCACCGTGAAGGCCCAGATCCGCATGCCCGGCACCGGCTCCCAGTCCCGCTCCGGGGCGCGGACGAACCCCAGCCGTCCGTAGAGCCGGTGGGCGGTGGTCATCTTCGGATGGCTGGAGATCACGATCCCCTGAAGACCCAGCGCCCGCGCCTTGTCCATGCACGCCCGCACCAGCGCCTCCGCCACCCCGCGGCGCCGCGCCTCGTGGCGCACCGCGAGCATCCGGAACTCGCCCTCGCCCGGCCGGGACCGCTGGGAGTACGGCGCCCCGTACGCGGCGAAGGCCAGTGCCCCCAGCACCGTCCCGCCGGCGGAGTCCGTGGCGACCAGCACCTCGGACTCCCCGGCCCGCCCCCGGGCGTCCCGCAGATCCTCCAGATAGGGGTCCTCGGCCCCGAAGTCGAGCAGATCGTCGCCGAGGTAGACCGCCGCGGTCATCTCGCCGACCTCGTCCAGCTCCTCGTCCCGTGCCCGCCGCACCGTGATGTCCATGCCCGCAGTGTGCCCGACCTCACCACCGTCCGGCTCCCCGGTTCGTGTTCAATGGACAGCGGATGCCCCCGGGCACCCCGGACGAGCGCGTCGTACCCGGTCAGGACAAGACGGCGCAGTCAGCGAAGTCTGCTACTGCGTGAGGTGTCCCCGTCATGGCATGGGTCATTCTGGTGCTGTCCGGTCTTCTGGAGACCGTCTGGGCCGCGGCGCTCGCCGCGTCACACGGCTTCAGCCGATTCCGCCCCAGCGTTCTGTTCGCCATCGCCGCCATGCTGAGCATGGCCGGTCTGTCCTACGCGATGCGCTCGGTGCCGCTGGGCACCGGCTACGCGGTGTGGGTCGCCATCGGGGTGGTGGGCACCGCCGGTTACGGCATGGCCGCCCTGGGCGACCCGGTGAGCGTCGCCCGTATCGTCTGTCTGCTGCTGATCGTCGCCGGTGTGCTGGGTCTGAAGCTCCTCCACTGACGCGCCGCACGACGACCGCGCGCGGCGCGTGCGGTCCGGCACACCGTTGCGGGGCCGCGCTCGGCCGCGCAACGGTCGCGCGGAGCCCGTGATGTTCCGCGTGGCTGCGCGGGAGCACCGGCCCGCCTCCCCGCGACGGCCCGCTCGGCCGTGCGGCGGGCCCGTGATGCTCGCGACGGCCGCGGGTCGGTCCCGCGTGGACGAGCGATGTGCCCGCCGCGGGCCCTCGCGGCCCGGTGACGGGCCGTTCACGGCCGCGCGACAGCCCCGCGCGGCCCGGTGACAGGGCCTCATGCGGCGGTGCGATATGCGGTGCACGGCTGCGGGACGACCTCGCGCCGGGCCCGGTGTCGGGCCCGGTCGGCGGTGCGGCGGGCCGTGCAGCGCCGCGGCGGTGCGCGGCCGACGCGCCGGCATGACCGCGTGCCGTGCCCGCAGGGCCGCGCACGTCCCGCGTCCGGCCGCGTGACGGTCTCGCACGGCCGCGCGAGGTGCCCGGGGCAGCGCCGCGCGGCCCCGGCACGCACAGGACCGCCGCCTCCCGGGGAGGGAGGCGGCGGCCGGTGGGGACGGGGGAGAGGGTCAGTGGCCGCCGGGGGCGCCCGCCGTCGCCGGGGGCAGCTCGGCCTCGACGCCCGGGTCGCCCGCGTCCGCCGTGTAGTCGGACGGGGAGGTCTCGTCCACGCCGTCCGGCGCCTTGACCGCCCGCAGGACCAGCGTCAGGACCACGGTGACCACCACGTTGAGGACGAACGCGGTGAGACCGATGTAGCCGATCTCCCCGATGCCCGGGATCTCCTTCGAGCTGCCGCCGAAGTGCTTCTGGTCGGGGTTGACCGGGCTGGGCACGCCATAGGCGGCGAGCGTGCCGTAGACCATGCCGACCGCCCAGCCCGCCAGCAGCGCCCAGCGGTGGAACCAGCGGGTGAACAACCCGCCCACCAGGGCCGGGAAGGTCTGGAGGATCCAGATGCCGCCCAGCAGCTGGAAGTTGATCGCGACCGTCTTGTCCATCCCCAGGACGAAGACCAGCGCACCCACCTTCACCATCAGCGAGACCAGCTTGGAGACCTTGGTCTCCTGCTCGGGCGTGGCGTCCGGTTTGATGAAGTCCTTGTAGATGTTGCGGGTGAACAGGTTCGCCGCGGCGATCGACATGATGGCCGCCGGGACCAGCGCGCCGATGCCGATGGCGGCGAAGGCCACACCGGTGAACCAGTCCGGGAACATGTCCTCGAACAGCTGTGGAATGGCCAGCTGGCCGTTGTCCACCTTCACCCCGGCCGCGATCGCCATGAAGCCCAGCAGCGCCAGCAGACCCAGCATCAGTGAGTACAGCGGCAGGATGGTGGTGTTGCGGCGGATCACCTCACGGCTGCGGCTGGAGAGCGTCGCGGTGATCGAGTGCGGGTACATGAACAGCGCGAGCGCCGAGCCCAGGGCCAGCGTGGCGTACGCCCATTGCTGTTTCTCCCCGCTGGCCAGCGCGCCGCGTGGCTGCCCGGTGGTGGGATTCTCCTGCGAGAGGGCGGCGCCCGCCTTCGCGAAGATGTCGTCGAAGCCACCCAGCTTGATCGGGATGTAGATGATCGCCACCGTGATGACGATGTAGATCAGGGTGTCCTTGACGAAGGCGATCAGCGCGGGGGCGCGCAGCCCGGAGGAGTAGGTGTACGCCGCGAGCACACCGAAGGCGATCAGCAGCGGCAGGTCCTTGATGAACCAGTTGGTGTTCTCGCCGCCGCCGACGCCCATCACGTCCAGCACCGCCTGGATGCCGACGAGTTGGAGGGCGATGTACGGCATGGTGGCGAGGATGCCGGTGACCGCGACGGCCAGTGAGAGGCCCTTGGAGCCGAACCGGCCGCGGACGAAGTCCGAGGTGGTCACGTACCCGTGCTTGTGCGACACCGACCACAGCCGGGGCAGGAAGGTGAAGATCAGCGGGTAGACCAGGATCGTGTACGGGACCGCGAAGAACCCGGACGCCCCGGCCGCGTAGATCGCCGCCGGGACGGCGACGAAGGTGTACGCGGTGTAGAGGTCGCCGCCGAGCAGGAACCACGTGATCCAGGTGCCGAAGCTGCGGCCGCCCAGACCCCATTCGTCGAGGTTGTTCGCGTTCTCCGCGGCGCGCCAGCGGGCGGCCAGGAAGCCCATGACCGTGACGGCCGTGAAGAAGAACAGGAAGACGCCGAGTGCGACGCCGTTCACGTCTTTCATGCCGATCCGCCCTCCTTGCGTGCCCGCCGCTCACGCCGGACGAGCACATAGGCCACCGAGGTCAGCACGGCGGAGACCGGTACCCAGAGCATCTGGTACCAGTAGAAGAACGGGATGCCGATGAAGGCGGGCTCGACCTTGGCGTACGAGCCGACCCAGAGCATCGCCACGAAGGGCACGATCAAGCAGAAGGCCACCACCACGCGGGTCGGCGTGACCACCGGTCTCCTGCCGGACGCACCGGGGGAACCGGTCGGATCAGATGTGTCGGACATGGTGGCGGGCTCCCGTCCCCTCGGCTCATCACCTGCGTCTATGGCTGATCGCTACGCTGATCATGTACGTAATGAGCAGGAAATCTAAGCCCGCGGCCCGGCCGTCGTCACTACCCGTCCGCATATCGGTATGAGAAAGAAGTGGCCTCATCCGCGACTCGGGCCCGTACGGCGCCCGGAGGGCCGCCTGGGGCCCGGGACGGCCCACCGGGCCGGTGGGCCGTCGGCTCAGCCGCGCGGGCGCTGGAGCCGGGCCACGAACTTGTAGCGGTCGCCGCGGTAGACCGAGCGCACCCACTCCACCGGCTCACCGGAGGCGTCCAGGGAGTGCCGGGAGAGCATCAGCATCGGCAGTCCGACGTCGGTGCCCAGCAGCCCGGCCTCGCGCGGGGTGGCGAGCGAGGTCTCGATGGTCTCCTCGGCCTCGGCCAGGTGGACGTCGTAGACCTCGGCCAGGGCCGTGTAGAGCGAGGTGTACTTGACCAGGCTGCGGCGCAGCGCGGGGAAGCGCTTGGCCGACAGATGGGTGGTCTCGATCGCCATCGGCTCACCGCTGGCCAGCCGCAGCCGCTCGATCCGCAGCACCCGGCCGCCGGTGGCGATGTCCAGCAGCCCGGCGAGCCGGTCGTCGGCCGTGACGTAGCCGATGTCCAGCAGCTGGGAGGTGGGTTCCAGCCCCTGGGCCTTCATGTCCTCGGTGTAGGAGGTCAGTTGGAGGGCCTGGGAGACCTTGGGCTTGGCCACGAAGGTGCCCTTGCCCTGGATCCGCTCCAGCCGCCCCTCGACCACCAGCTCCTGGAGGGCCTGGCGCACGGTGGTGCGCGAGGTGTCGAACTCGGCGGCCAGGGTCCGCTCAGGGGGCACCGGGGTGCCCGGTGGCAGTGTCTCGGTCATCTCCAGCAGATGCCGCTTGAGCCGGTAGTACTTCGGTACCCGCGCGGTGCGGGTCCCCCCGGAGTTGTTGCCGCTCTCGGCCGCGGGTGTGGTGGCAGTGGCCGTAACCCCCTCGGTCTCCATCGCGTGCCCTTCCGACTCCTGGTCTGCTGCCGTCACCGGCTCCTCCGAATTCAGCGGCTCACATCGTGGCACGGTCCCGCGCTCCGGCGGCGGCCCGGGGCGGATGTCGACAGATGTCGGTCCGGTAACGGAGCCGTTGGCGACTCTTATACACCCTTGACACCCCCAAAGGTCTAGGCCAAGCTGCGGGGCACTGGTCTAAACCATTAAACCCCTCATCCGGTCCTTTGAGGAGAGTGCTGTGAAGCGTGGGCTCATAGCGGCGACGGGTGTCGCGGCAATGCTGGTGAGCGTCGCGGCCTGTGGGTCCGGCGACGGCGACGACAAGGCCGGAGCGGACGGTTTCAAGGGCGAGACGCTGACGGTGTGGGCGATGGACGGATCCACCCCGGACGGCTGGACGAAGGATGTCAAGGCCGCTTTCGAGAAGAAGACCGGCGCCACGCTGAAGCTGGAGATCCAGCAGTGGAACGGCATCCAGCAGAAGGTGACCACCGCGCTCTCGGAGTCCGATCCGCCGGACGTCCTGGAGATCGGCAACACCCAGACCCCCTCCTACGCACGCACCGGGGGCCTCGCCGAACTGGGTGACCTCAAGAAGTCGATCGGCGCCGACTGGTCCCCGTCGCTCAACAAGTCCGCGGTGTACGACGGCAAGCAGTACGCCGCCCCCTGGTACGCGGCCAACCGCGTGGTCCTCTACAACAAGAAGATCTGGGCCGAGGCGGGGCTGAAGGGCGTTCCGAAGACCCGCTCCGAGTTCTTCCGGGCTCTGGATACCATCCGGGACAAGACCGACGCCGAACCGCTCTACCTGCCGGGCCAGAACTGGTACTTCTTCGACGGACTGACCATCGGCACCGGCGCCGACCTGGTGAAGAAGCAGGGCGGCCGCTGGGTCTCCAACCTGGCCGACGCCAAGGTCGCCAAGGCCATGGACATCTACAAGCAGTACCAGTCCTTCAGCGAGGCCCCCGAGAACAAGGACGAGGCCACCCCGCAGCAGGGCGAGGTCTTCGCCAAGGGCAGGACCGGTGCCTTCATCGGGATGGGCTGGGAGGCGGCCATCGCCGTCAAGGCCAATCCGAAGATCGAGAAGGACATCGGCTACTTCACCATCCCCGGGGAGACCGCGGACAAGCCCGAGGGCGTCTTCCTCGGCGGCTCCAATCTGGCCGTGGCCGCGGGCAGTGAGAAGCAGGAACTGGCCAAGGAGTTCCTGAAGATCGCGCTGAACGACACCTTCGAGGGACAGCTCGCCAAGGAGGGCGGGGTGATCCCCAACAAGGAGTCCCTCCAGGACCGGCTGAAGGGCAACGCCGCCGCGGAGGCCGCCGCCCCCGCGGTGGCGACCGGCGGCACCACCCCGCTCATCCCGGAATGGGCCGCGGTGGAGAACGCCCCCAACCCGGTCAAGTCCTATATGACCGCCGTGCTCAAGGGGACGTCCCCCGCGGACGCCGCGGCGTCGGTCGAGGACGAGCTGAACAAGCGCCTCAGCCAGGAGAACTGAGCCCGTGGCTGTCGCGACCGAACACAAGGACCCCGGACCGGCCGCGGCCGGGGTCCGCCGGGGAGCGGCGCCGCCGTCCCGGACCGCCCCTCCGGCGGGGCGGTCCGGACGCGGGCGGCGGCGCGGTGCGGCGCCCTATCTGCTGCTCCTGCCCGCGCTGGCCGCGACCGCCGCGCTGCTGGGCTGGCCGCTGGTGAAGAACGGCATGCTGTCGTTCCAGAACCTGAACATGCGGCAGCTGATCCAGCACCTCACCGAGTGGAACGGCGTCGACAACTACCGCGAGGCGCTGGGCAGCGAGGACTTCTGGCGGGTCACCGGCCGCTCGGTCGCCTTCACCGGGGTCAATGTCGCGCTGATCATGGTGCTGGGCACCCTGGTCGGACTGCTGCTCGCCCGGCTCGGCACCCGGATGCGGCTGCTGCTCTCGACCGGTCTGGTGCTTGCCTGGGCGATGCCGGTGATCGCCGCCACCACCGTCTTCCAGTGGCTCTTCGCCACCCGCTTCGGTGTGGTCAACTGGGTGCTGGACCGGCTCGGCGCGCACTCCATGGCGGACTACAACTGGACCGGCGGCCAGTACTCCACCTTCTTCGTCATCACCGTGCTGATCGTCTGGCAGTCGATCCCGTTCGTGGCGCTCAACCTCTACGCGGCCACCACCACGATCCCCAGGGAGCTCTACGAGGCCGCGGCGCTCGACGGCGCGGGCGCCTGGCGCGGCTTCACCTCGGTGACCCTGCCCTTCCTGAAGCCCTTCCTGCTCGCCACGGCCTTCCTCGAAGTCATCTGGGTCTTCAAGGCGTTCCCACAGGTGTTCGCGATCAACGAGGGCGGTCCTGACCGGCTCACCGAAACCCTTCCCGTGTACGCCTTCGTCGAGGGCGTCGGCAACCAGCACTACGGCATGGGTGCCGCGATCTCGCTGCTCACCATCCTGATCCTGCTGGTCCTGACCTCCTCCTACCTCCGTATCGCCCTCAGGAAGGAGGAGGACGAGCTGTGAAGCGCTCGCCACTGGCCCGGCTGTGGCCGAACGCGACCGCCGTCGTGCTCTTCGCCGGCTTCGCGTTCCCCGTCTACTGGATGTTCTGTACGGCCCTCAAACCGGCCTCGGACATCGTCTCCGAGGACCCGGTGTGGTTCCCGGCCACCGCCACCTTCGAACACTTCGGAACGGCCGTGGGCGCGGAGCACTTCTGGACGCTGGTGGGGAACTCGCTCACCGTCACCGTCTCGGCGGTCGCACTCTCCCTGGTGATCGCGCTGCTGGCGTCCTTCGCGCTCGCCCGGCTGCGGTTCCGGGGGCGGCGCGGCTTCCTGGTGACGTTCATGATCGCGCAGATGGCGCCCTGGGAAGTCATGGTGATCGCCATCTACCTGCTCGTCCGCGACGGCGACATGCTGAACAGCCTGGTTCCCCTCACCCTGTTCTACATGGTGATGGTCCTGCCGTTCACGGTGCTCACGCTGCGCTCCTACATCGCCGCCGTACCCCGGGAGCTGGAGGAGTCGGCGATGGTCGACGGCTGCACCCGGACGCAGGCGTTCACCAAGGTGATCTTCCCGCTGCTGGCACCCGGACTGATGGCCACCTCGCTCTTCGGCTTCATCACCGCCTGGAACGAGTTCCCGCTGGTGCTGATCCTCAACAAGGACGCCGGGGCCCAGACCCTCCCGCTGTGGCTGTCCAGCTTCCAGACCAACTTCGGCGACGACTGGGGCGCCACCATGGCGGCCGCCTCTCTCTTCGCCGTACCGATTCTGCTGCTCTTCCTGTTCCTGCAACGCAAGGCGGTCGGTGGGCTCACTTCCGGCGCTGTGAAGGGATGAACCCCGGCTATGACGACCCTCGCACACACCCCCGTCACCCTCACCCGGGACGCCCTGACCGTCCTCCAGCCCGGGTTCACCGGCACCACCGCCCCCGACTGGCTGCTGCGCAGACTCGGTGAGGGGCTCGCCTCCGTCGGGCTGTTCGGCCGGAACATCACCTCGCCCGAACAGCTCACCGCGCTCACCGCCCGGCTGCGCGCCGAACGGGACGACGTCCTGGTGGCGATCGACGAGGAGGGCGGCGATGTCACCCGGCTGGAGGTGCGGGGCGGCTCCTCCTTCCCCGGCAATCTGGCCCTCGGGGCCGTCGACGACCCCGATCTGACCCGGGCCGTCGCCCGGGAGCTGGGCCGCCGCCTCGCCGCCTGCGGGGTCACCCTCAACTGGGCGCCCTCCGCCGACGTCAACTCCAACCCCGACAACCCGGTCATCGGCGTCCGCTCCTTCGGCGCCGGGCCCCGGCTCGTCGCCCGGCACACCGCCGCCTGGGTCGAGGGGCTCCAGAGCGCCGGGGTCGCCGCCTGCACCAAGCACTTCCCCGGCCACGGTGACACCGCCGTCGACTCCCACCACGCGCTGCCGCGGATCGACGCCGGACTCGACACCCTGGCGACGCGTGAACTGGTGCCGTTCCGGGCCGCCGTGGCCGCCGGGACCAAGGCGGTGATGAGCGCCCACATCCTGCTGCCCGCGCTCGACCCGGAGCACCCCGCCACCCTCAGCCCGGCCGCGCTCCACGGACTGCTGCGCGGGCCCGTCGCCGACGGCGGCCTCGGCTTCGACGGTCTGATCGTCACGGACGGCATGGAGATGCGGGCCGTCTCCGACGCCTACGGTCTGGAGCGTGGCAGTGTGATGGCCGTCGCCGCGGGCGCCGACGCCATCTGCGTGGGCGGCGGCCTCGCCGACGAGGACACCGTGCTCCGGCTGCGCGATGCGCTGGTGGCCGCCGTGCTCGACGGCCGGCTGCCGGAGGAGCGGCTGGCCGACGCCGCGGCGCGGGTACGGGCGCTGGGGGAGTGGACCCGGCGGCACGGCGGACCGGGCGCGGCGGAGGGGATCGAGCCCGCGCCCGGGATCGGGCTCGCCGCCGCCCGGCGGGCGCTGCGGATCACCCCCGGCGGTAGCGCGTACCGGCCGCCGACCCGGCCCGCGCATGTCGCGGCCCTCACCCCGATGGCCAACATCGCGGTCGGCGACGAGACGCCCTGGGGCGTGGCCGCCGAGCTCACCCGGCTGCTGCCCGGCACCACGACCGCCACCCACGGACGCCAGGACGCCGAGACCGACGGTGTCCCCGCCCTGATCGACGACATGCTCGACCAGGCGGCGGACCGTAGGATCGTCGCCGTGGTCCGTGACGTCCACCGGCACCGCTGGATGGCCGACGCCCTGGACGCCCTGCTCGCCGCGCGGCCCGACACGGTCGTCGTCGAGATGGGGGTGCCCCAGGCGCCGCCCGCGGGGGCGCTGCACATCGCGACCCACGGCGCCGCCCGGGTCTGCGGACGGGCGGCCGCGGAAGTCATCGTCGGCGCCGCGGCCGGGGTATGACTCCACCGAGCACCACCCGGCAGAGCCACCTGGAGGCACCCGTCATGTCCGCCACCCCGACGGCCCGGCCCGACTCCCGTCCCGGTCGGATCATGTCCGGTGAGATGGCCGAGCAGCCCGCGGTGTTGCGGCGGATCCTGGAG